>NZ_JCAXWU010000002.1:0-386191 GCF_059759695.1 Klebsiella sp. M041 | reverse complement strand
ATTACGTGTTCACTCTTGAGACTTGGTATTCATTTTTCGTCCGAGGACGTTAAGAATCCATGTCACTTTGAGTGCCCACACAGATTGTCTGATAAATTGTTAAAGAGCAGTGCCGCTTCGTTTTTCGCTGCGGCGCGGGGTGTGCATATTACGCTTTCCCGCTGCAGAGTCAAGCATTTATTTTCGCTTTTCTCTGCGAGGTTCTCACCGGAACCCCGCTGACCCGGCGGCTTGCTTGCCGTTGTTCCGTGTCAGTGGAGGCGCATTATAGGGAGTAATTCTGAGGTGACAAGGGGAAATGCAAAAAAACTTTTCAACCGTCTCTTTTTTCAACAATGCGGCGAGGAATGTCGCAAAAAACCGCCGTTTTGCTGTTTTAACCGACGAAACGGGGCGCCTGGTGGCATACTGTTAGTGTAGAGAAAAGAAAGGAACGGCATTTATGTCTTTAAGCGCACAGCAACTGGCGGCACAAAAGAACATCTCCTGGGTACTGGCCGAGAAGCTCGCCCAAAAGATACTGACTGGCGAATATCAGCCGGAAAGCATTCTTCCCGGCGAAATGGAGTTAGGGGAGCAGTTCGGCGTGAGTCGTACCGCCGTCCGCGAAGCGGTGAAGACGCTGACTGCAAAAGGCATGCTGCTGCCCCGCCCTCGCATTGGCACCCGGGTAATGCCGCGCAGCAGCTGGAACTTCCTGGATAAGGAACTACTCTCCTGGTGGCTCACGGAAGAT
Organism: Klebsiella sp. M041; assembly: GCF_059759695.1. NCBI lineage: Bacteria > Pseudomonadati > Pseudomonadota > Gammaproteobacteria > Enterobacterales > Enterobacteriaceae > Klebsiella > Klebsiella sp. M041. The sequence continues at coordinate 385,455 of NZ_JCAXWU010000002.1, read as the reverse complement.
AACTTCGAAGAGGTGGTGAGCCACTTTCTCGTCATGCGCAGCAGCCTGGAGCCACAGGCCTGTTTCCTCGCCGCCGCCCACGGCACCGCGGAGCAGAAAGCGCAGCTCAATACCCTTATGGAAGAGATGATTGCCCTGAAACGTCATTTTCAGCGCGATCGCTGGATAGACGTCGATATGGCCTGGCATGAACATATCTATGAAATGAGCGGCAATCCTTTCCTCAGCTCATTCGCTTCTTTATTTCATTCCGTCTACCACACCTACTTCACGTCGATTACGCAAAATGAAGTCGTGAAGCTCGATCTCCACCAGGCGATCGTCGATGCCATTCTCAATAGCGATGCGCCAGGTGCCTTGCTCGCCTGCCAGGCGCTGCTGAACGCCCCACACCACGTAAATCAATAACAAGGATTTGGCATGAGCGGAAAAAAAGGGCGCAGCATGGCAGGCCTGCCGTGGATCGCGGCGATGGCCTTCTTTATGCAGGCGCTGGATGCCACCATTCTTAACACCGCCCTCCCGGCTATCGCCCACAGCCTGAACCGTTCCCCCTTAGCAATGCAGTCGGCCATCATCAGCTATACGCTGACGGTGGCGATGTTGATCCCGGTCAGCGGCTGGCTGGCCGATCGCTTCGGCACGCGCCGGGTCTTTATCATCGCCGTTAGCCTGTTTACTCTCGGCTCCCTCGCCTGCGCGCTCTCGAGTTCATTAACGGAGCTGGTCATTTTTCGCGTTATTCAGGGGGTCGGCGGGGCGATGATGATGCCGGTGGCGAGGCTAGCCCTCCTGCGCGCCTATCCGCGCAGCGAACTGCTGCCGGTACTGAACTTTGTCACCATGCCGGGACTGGTAGGACCGATTCTGGGCCCGGTTCTCGGCGGGGTATTTGTGACCTGGGCCAGCTGGCATTGGATTTTCCTGATAAACATTCCCATCGGCGTGATCGGCATTCTGTATGCCCGTAAATATATGCCAAATTTCACAACGCCGCGCCGACGCTTCGATATAACCGGTTTTCTGTTATTTGGCTTAAGCCTGGTGTTATTTTCCAGCGGTATTGAACTGTTTGGCGAAAAAATCGTGGCGACATGGCTGGCGCTGGCGGTGATCGCCGTCAGTCTGATACTGCTCCTGGCCTATGTCCGTCACGCGCGCCGCCATCCTGCGCCGCTGATCTCGCTCTCTTTATTTAAAACCCATACGTTCTCGGTCGGCATTGCCGGCAACCTTGCCACGCGGTTGGGTACCGGCTGCGTACCTTTTCTGATGCCGCTCATGCTGCAGGTTGGCTTTGGCTATCCGGCCATTATCGCCGGCTGTATGATCGCCCCCACCGCTATCGGCTCGATTATTGCGAAATCTACCGTTACCCAGGTGCTGCGCTGGTTTGGCTATCGTAAGACCCTGGTGGGGATCACCGTGTTTATTGGCCTTATGATTGCCCAGTTCTCGCTGCAGTCGCCAGAAATGCCGCTGTGGATGCTGCTTCTGCCGCTGTTCGTGCTGGGGATGGCGATGTCCACGCAGTTTACCGCCATGAATACCATTACCCTGGCCGATTTGACGGATGACAATGCCAGCAGCGGCAATAGCCTGCTGGCAGTCACCCAGCAGCTTTCCATCAGTCTCGGAGTGGCCATCAGCGCTGCGGTGCTGCGCTTCTATGAAGGTTTTGACAGCGCCAGCACCGTAGAGCAGTTTCACTACACCTTTATTACCATGGGCGTGATAACCATCGTGTCGGCGCTGATGTTTATGCTGTTGAGAGCGAAGGATGGCCGCAACCTGATTAGCGAGCGGCACAAACGCTAAGCGGAACCGCGGACCACCAGCTCCGGGGTTAACTGTACGCGCTGCTGTTTTTGCTGCGGGTCGGCCATGCGATGGATCAGCACGTCGATGGCCAGTTCCCCCAGCTCATCTTTCGGCTGGTGAATGGTGGTTAACGGCGGCGTCATATAGCGAGCCAGTTCAATATCATCGTAACCCACCAGCGCCATATCCTGCGGGATCTGCAACCCGGCCTGGTATAACGCCTGATAAGCGCCAACCGCCATGGCGTCGTTACCGACAAACACCGCCTGCGGCCGCTGCGGCAACGCCAGCAGCTGCTGCATCGCGCTAAATCCGCCGCCAAACTCAAAATCACTGGTCACCACGTCTCCCTCGGCTACGGGCAGACCGCAGCGCGCCATCGCGGCATGGTAACCTTCAAGGCGCAGACGCGCCGGGGTTTTATCCAGCGGGCCGGCAATGCAGGCAATGTGTGAATACCCTTGATCGATCAGGTACTGGGTCGCCATATCGCCACCGAGCAGCGAGTTATCCTGAATCAGATCGCTATCGCCATCAAACGGCGCCCAGTCCATCATGACCGTCGGAACCGACGGATAGCGCTGCATAATTTCCGGGGAGGGTTGGTGGGTCTCAGTGCACAGCAGCAGTAATCCATCGACGCGTTTTTGCATTAACGTCTCCAGATTACGATTCATTCGCTGCTCATCACCTTCCGTATTACAGAGTACGAGACTATAACCCCGCTCAAAGCAGCTGCGCTCCACGCCCCGCACCAGCTCGGAATAAAACGGATTGGTACTGGCGGTGATCAGCATGCCGATGGTGCGGGTTTGATTAAGCTTGAGGCTACGCGCCAGCGCCGAGGGGGCGTAGTTGAGGCTTTTGATCGCGGCGTCGACTTTGGCGGTAATCGCCTCGCTGACAAAGCGGTCCTTATTGATGACGTGTGACACCGTCGATGTGGAAACGCCCGCGACGCGGGCCACATCTTTCATCGTAGCCAAGCATTACCCCTGTTGCGCTAAAAATTCATCAATCTCTGTGCGCCACGGCACGGAAGGCTGCGCGCCTTTGCGAGTCACGGCAATCGCCGCCGCGGCATGCGCAAAGCGGATCGCCTCCGGCAGGGCGGTCCCTTCCAGCAGCGCGGTCACCAGCGCGCCGTTGAAAGTGTCGCCGGCCGCGATAGTATCAATAGCCTGCACGCGAAACCCTGGGATCCGGCGGCTTTCGCCTTCGGCACTGAGCCAGACGCCGCGGCTGCCGAGGGTGATCATTACCGTACCAATGCCTTTGGCATGCAGCACGTCGGCGGCTTTTGCCGCATCCTCGTCACTCTCAACGCGAATCCCCGTCAGCTTTTCCGCTTCGGTTTCGTTGGGGGTAATGATATCCACCAGCGCCAGCAGTTCATCGGACAGTTCACGCGCTGGCGCGGGATTAAGCACCACGGTGGTCTGATGGTGATGGGCGATTTTCGCCGCCGCCAGCACGCTCTCCAGCGGCGACTCGAGCTGCATCAACAACGCCTGCGCGCTGGCGATCCGCTCTTTTTCCGCCTCTACCTGAGCGACGGATAAGGCCGCATTGGCGCCGGCATGAATACCGATAACATTCTCACCTTCGGCGTTAACGAAGATTAACGCCACGCCGGTTGCTTCCCCGGCGACCGCGCGCACAGGCGCCACATCGATTTTATCGCTCGCCAGCTGGCGGCGGATGCGTTCACCGATGTCGTCATCGCCGGTGCAGGCAATAAACGCGATATCCGCCCCGCTGCGCCCGGCGGCCACCGCCTGGTTGGCCCCTTTACCACCGAACGCCAGCTGGTAGTGGTTGCCGGTGACGGTTTCACCCGGCGTCGGGAAAGCGTCAAGGTTGAGAATGTGATCGGCATTGATGCTGCCAAGGACGACAAGTTTGCCTGCAGTTTTCATCGTTTCTGTTCCCGGGAAAGCGCGCCACCGGGATCCGGTGGCGCATGCCCTGCTTTTCTTTTTTTATATTGTCCCTCGGACCGTTGCCAGTCCGAATCGCATATTACTGCTTAACGACCAGCTTCAGCTCAACCGGGTAGTTAGCTTCCACTTTTTCGCCCTTCAGTACCTTATCAGCAGTCTCAACGCCTTTCGCGCCGATCTGCTCCGGCAACTGTGCGACGGTCGCCGCCAGTTTGCCACTGTTTACTGCTTTTTCGCCATCCGGAGTGCCGTCAAATCCAACCACCATCACATCGGACTTGCCTGCGGTCTGCAGCGCGCGCAGAGCGCCGAGCGCCATTTCATCATTCTGCGCGAACACCGCCTGGACGTCAGGATGGGCGGTCAGCAGGTTCTGCATCACGTTCAGCCCTTTGGTACGGTCGAAATCGGCCGGCTGGCTGGCCAGAACGTTGAACTTGTGCGCCGCCACGGCCTGTTTGAAGCCTTCGCCGCGCTCGCGCGCCGCGGAAGTCCCGGCAATGCCCTGCAGCTCAATGACTTTCGCACTTTCACCCAGCTTTTTCGCAATGTAATCGCCCGCCATTTTTCCGCCCTGCACGTTGTCAGAGGCGATGTGGCTCACGACATCGCCTTTTGTCGCCTGACGGTCGAGGGTGATGACCGGGATTTTCGCCTGGTTCGCCATCTTCACGGCATTGCCGACGGCATCAGAGTCGGTTGGGTTGATCAGCAACAGCTTCGCGCCGCGCACCGTTAAATCCTGAACGTTAGCCAGCTCTTTCGCCGGGTTGTTCTGGGAATCGAGCACCACCAGGTTGTAGCCCAGTTTGTCAGCTTCTTTTTGCGCGCCGTCTTTCAGCGACACGAAGAAGGGATTGTTGAGGGTAGAGATAACCAGAGCGATGGTGTCTTTGGCCATCGCGTTCGCGCTAACGGTCGCACTTAGCGCAACAGCAGAGACCAGGGTCGCCAGTTTTTTCATATTCATAGTTAAGATGTCCTGTAGAGTTCTCAGTTACTGCTTTTTGTTATCTACCAGTACCGCCAGCAAAATCACCACCGCTTTAACGATCATCTGGTAATAGGAAGAAACGCCTAAAAGGTTCAAACCATTATTCAGGAAGCCAAGGATCAGCGCGCCAATCAGCGTGCCGACAATGCGTCCTTTGCCGCCCGCCAGGCTGGTGCCGCCGAGCACGACTGCCGCAATGGCGTCCAGCTCATAGCCTGTCCCGGCCGTCGGCTGCGCGGAGGAGAGGCGCGCCACTTCGATAATCCCGGCCAGCGACGCCAGCATCCCGCACAACGCGTAGACGATAATTTTGACTTTATTGACGCTAATCCCGGACAGGCGCGTCGCCGCCTCATTACCGCCAAGGGCGTAGATATAACGACCCAGGCGAGTATGGTGCAGCATGTACCAGGCCGCCAGGAAGACAATCGCCATGATCCATACCGGCGTCGGGATCCCCAGCGGACGCCCGATACCAAACCAGCCGAACAGATCGGCATTATCGCTAAAGCCGGTATTGATCGGGCTGCCGTTGGTGTACACCATGGTCACGCCGCGCAGCAGCAGCATCATCACCAGGGTGGCGATGAAAGCCTGCACGCGGCCTTTCGCCACAATCACCCCGGTGACTGCGCCGATCGCCGCACCTAATGCGAGGGCAGCAGCGACCGCCACCAGCGCATTCACTTCAATGCCAACGATCGACGCCGCCACCGCGCCGGTGAGCGCCAGCAGGGAACCGACGGACAGGTCGATCCCCGAGGTCAGTATGACCAGCGTCATCCCTACCGCCATAATGGCGTTAACGGAGGTCTGCTGCAGAATATTGAACAGGTTATTGACGGTAAAAAAGTTGGGGCTCATGGTCGATACCACCGCGATCAGCACCAGCAGGGCAATCAGCGATTTTTGCTCCATCAGCCACGCTTTCGTGAAATAACGGCGACCAGAAACAGCCTGGGTTGTCATCTTTCTTACTCCTGATTCACACGGTTAAGCTTGCCCACAGCGGCAGCCATCAATACTTCCTGGGTGGCCTGCTCGCGTGTGAATTCACCGCCGAGATGCCCTTCATGCATCACTATGATGCGATCGCTCATGCCCAACACTTCCGGCATCTCGGAGGAGACCAGAATGATGCTCAGGCCATCGGCTTTGAACTGATTGATGAGCTGGTAGATCTCTTTCTTCGCCCCAACGTCGACGCCACGGGTCGGCTCATCGAGGATCAGGACCTTCGGCCGGGTCATCAGCCCGCGGGCGATGGCGACCTTTTGTTGGTTGCCGCCGGAGAGCAGGCCGATCGCCTGCTCCATGGACGGCGTTTTCACGTTAAACAGCCGGATGAAATCACTGACCGCCTGCTGTTCATCTTTATGCTTGAGACTCCCTCCCGTCCGGCTGAAGTAGCGCAGGGCGGTCAGGGACATGTTTTCTTTTACCGACATCCCGAGCACTAAGCCGTCACGCTTACGGTCTTCGGAGATATAGACAATGCCGTTCGCCAGACCATCCTGCGGCGAACGGGTCACCACTTCGTGACCGTCGAGCGTCACGGAGCCGCTGCTGCGCGGCAGCGCGCCATACAACACTTTCATCAGCTCGGTCCGCCCGGCGCCCATCAGCCCGGCGACGCCGAGGATTTCCCCCTGGCGCAGGGTAAAGGTCACGTTTTCCACGCCCGGGCCGCAGAGATTATCGACTTTCAGGCGCACCGCGCCCGGCGCCTTAGCCAGATGCGGATACTGATCTTCCAGCTTCCGGCCAACCATCATTTCAATCAGACGGTCTTCATCCAGCGAGGAGACCTCGCGTTCGGCGATAAACTGCCCGTCGCGGAACACGGTCACGTCGTCGCAAATCTCGAAGATCTCTTTCATGCGGTGGGAGATGTAGACGATGCCGCGCCCCTGCGATTTCAGTTCGCGGATCACACGGAACAGCGATTCGGTTTCGGTATCGGTCAGCGCGTCGGTCGGTTCATCCATAATGATGACCTTCGACTCGAAGCTCAGCACTTTGGCGATCTCCACCATTTGCTGGTCGCCAATCGACAGATCGCCCACCAGCTTCTGGCTGGTAAAACGGAGATTCAGCTTCGCCAGCAGCTTGTCGGCTTCGGTATACATCCGCTTCCAGTCGATTTTGCCAAAGCGGTTAACGAATTCGCGGCCGAGGAAGATGTTCTCGGCGATCGTCAACTGCGGGATCAGGTTCAGCTCCTGATGGATAATGCCGATCCCGGCTTCCTGGGAAGATTTTGGGCCGCTAAAGGTGGTCTCTTTGCCCAACCACAATAAAGCGCCAGCATCACGGGTATAGATCCCGGTCAGCACTTTCATCATGGTGGATTTACCGGCGCCGTTCTCACCCACCAGCGCCATCACCCGGCCAGGGTAGACATTCAGCGAGGCGCCGGAGAGCGCCTTGACGCCTGGGAACGCTTTATCGATCCCTTTCAGTTGCAATAAGGCTTCCATGACGGCGATCTCAGAAGGTGACGCCGGCACAGAGAATGATATTCGCAAACGGGGAACACTCCCCGCTGCGAATTACCGCCTGACTGTCTGCGGTTTGTTTTTTGAACTGCTCATGACTGGTGTAACGAATTTCAATGGTGTTTCCCTGGTGCTGCTGCAGCTGCTCAAGATAGTTGAGCAACGTCGCGTGGAGCTGCGGATTATGCGTCTTAATTTCCTCCGCGATGACAGCCGCTTCAACCTGCATTTCCGTCGTCACCACTTGCAGAACCTGCATAAATGAAGGTACGCCCTGGGTCAACGCCATATCGATGCGCGCGCTGCTGCGGGGAACCGGTAATCCGGCATCGCAGACCACCAGCGTATCGGTGTGGCCCAGGCGGGAGATAACCGCGGAAATATCAGCGTTAAGTACGGTGCCTTTTTTCATTTTTTCTCTTTTGCTCCACTAGCGAAACGTTTCGCTAAAATAATTATTATCAATGCGTGAGCAGAAAACCATCACCAGAAGAGAGAAATGTGATCGCTATCGAAACGTTTCGCGAGACAGCGACAGGAGATGACAGCCGGAGTGAGAAACAAAAAGCCCTTCGCAACGGAAGGGCTTTTTTGACATCAGATTTCGACCTGAGTACCGAGCTCGATAACCCGGTTTGGCGGGATTTCAAACTGATCCGGCGCGCGCAGGGCGTTACGCTGCAGCAAAAGATAAAGCTTGCCGCGCAGGCGCAGATACCACGGCCGTTTGCCGATAATCAGCGACTCATGGGACATAAAGAACGAGGTCTCCATCATCCGGCAGCTGAGTCCTTCCAGGCCACAGCGATGGAACACCTCTTCGACATTTGGCGTTTCCCGCCAGCCGTAGCTGGCCACCACCCGCCAGAACGAGGGCGACAGCTGCTCAATCTGCACCCGGCGAACGTTATGCACGTAAGGCGCGTCTTCGGTGCGCAGGGTCAGGAGGATCACTCGCTCATGCAGCACCTTGTTGTGCTTCAGGTTATGCAGCAGGGCAAACGGGATCACGTTCAGGGCGCGGGACATATACACCGCAGTACCCGGCACGCGCACTGGCGGCGATTTCTCCAGCGAAGAGATCATCGCTTCCAGCGAGTTGCCGTGCTCGTGCATTCGACGCAGCAAGCGGAAACGCTCGCTCTTCCAGGTGGTCATCACCGTAAACATCACCAGACCCAGGGACAACGGCAGCCAGCCGCCGGAGACAATCTTATCGAGGTTCGCTGAGAACAGCGGAACATCAATGCACAGGAAGGCCACCAGCATCAGCCCAACGAACAGTTTATTCCAGTGCCAGTTTTTGCGCGCCACCGTTGCCGACAGGATAGAGGTCAGCACCATGGTCCCCGTGACCGCGATACCGTACGCCGCCGCCAGGTTAGACGAGTGCTCGAAGCTGACGATGACGATCACTACCGAGACATACAGCAGCCAGTTAATGAACGGGATATAGATCTGGCCGGACTCCATTTCCGAGGTGTGGATGATGCGCATCGGCGACAGATAGCCCAGACGCACCGCCTGACGGGTTAAGGAGAAGACCCCGGAGATCACCGCCTGCGAGGCGATAACCGTCGCCAGTGTGGCGATAATCAGCATCGGGATCAGCGCCCACTCCGGCGCCAGCAGGAAGAACGGGTTTTTAATCGCTTCCGGATGCTTAAGCAGCAATGCCCCCTGGCCAAAATAGTTCAGCACCAGCGAAGGCAGCACGACGGAGAACCAGGCGACACGGATCGGCAGTTTGCCGAAGTGCCCCATATCGGCGTACAGCGCTTCCACCCCGGTAATCGACAGCACCACCGCGCCAAGCGCAATAAAGGAAACCGTTTTGTACTGCAGGAAGAAGTGCACCGCCCAGTAGGGGTTTAGCGCCTGCAGAACTTCCGGGTTAGCGTAAATGCTTCGCGCGCCAAGCACCGCCAGCAGCAGGAACCAGATCAGCATAATCGGCGCAAACAGCTTGCCGACCATCCCGGTCCCGTGCTTCTGGATCATAAATAGCAGGGTAAGCACGATAATGGAGATCGGCACAATCCAGCTATCGAGCTGCGGAGCGATAATTTCTAACCCCTCTATCGCCGACATCACCGAAATCGCCGGGGTAATCACCACTTCGCCATAGAAGAAACTGCCGCCGATCAGGCCGAGGATCACCAGCACAGAGGTCATCCGCGCCGAGGTATTGCGTCCGGCCAGCGACATCAGCGTTAAGATCCCGCCTTCCCCGGCGTTATCCGCCCGCATCACGAAGGTGATGTATTTAATCGATACGGTAAAGATTAACAGCCAGAAAATCAGCGACAAAAAGCCAAAAACGGCATCGCGCTCAACGCCAAAGCCAAACTGACCTGACAGGCATTCACGCAGGGTATACAGTGGACTGGTACCGATATCACCGTACACCACGCCGATGGCCGCCAGCGTTAACGCCGGCAACGATTGTTTATTATCAGTGCTCATAGACTAGTCTTTTCGTTTATAAAACAAATGTGTGCCTAGTCCCTTGGCCCACAAAAAGCGCACAGTATGCACGATTATTTGTGAAATCGTACCCCTAACAGACACCATATTAACCTGGCTCAAAAAAAATAAATCGATTCTTCAGGCTATTACCGCCCCTGCTCTAACATCTATACTCGTCCCAATAACGATACATGACAAAGCACGCAACTCAATTATGGCTCAAACACATTTACTGGCTGAAAGAATTTCCCGACTCAGCGCGGCACTCGAAAAAGGACTCTTTGAACGCAGCCACGCGATACGCCTGTGCCTGCTGGCGGCGCTCAGCGGCGAGAGCGTATTTTTGCTTGGTCCGCCGGGGATCGCCAAAAGCCTGATTGCCCGCCGCCTCAAGTTCGCCTTCCAGCAGGCGCGCGCTTTTGAATACCTGATGACCCGCTTTTCCACCCCGGAAGAGGTTTTTGGCCCGCTGTCCATTCAGGCGCTGAAAGATGAAGGCCGCTACGAGCGTTTAACCGCCGGCTACCTGCCGGAAGCAGAAATCGTGTTCCTCGATGAAATATGGAAAGCGGGTCCGGCTATCCTCAACACCCTGCTGACGGCGATTAACGAACGTCACTTCCGCAACGGCGCTCACGAAGAGAAAATCCCGATGCGCCTGCTGGTGGCCGCCTCGAACGAACTGCCCGAAGCCGACAGCAGCCTGGAAGCGCTGTATGACCGCATGCTGATCCGTCTGTGGCTCGATAAAGTACAGGATAAAGGTAATTTCCGTTCGATGCTGGTCAGCCAGCAGGATGAAAACAGCAATCCGGTGCCCAGCGCGCTGCAGGTTAGCGATGAAGAGTTTACGCAATGGCAGCAGCAGATCGGCAATATCAAACTGCCGGACGCGGTGTTTGAGCTGATATTCCAGCTGCGCCAGCAGCTGGATGCCCTGCCAAACGCGCCATACGTTTCGGATCGCCGCTGGAAAAAGGCTATTCGCCTGCTGCAGGCCAGCGCCTTCTTCAGCGGCCGCGACAGCATCGCGCCGATAGATCTTATCCTGCTGAAAGATTGTCTGTGGCACAACGTCGAGAGCATGAACCTGATGTCGCAGCAGCTGGAAACGCTGATGACCTGCCACGCCTGGCAGCAGCAGGCGATGCTGACGCGGCTCGGGGCGATTGTGCAGCGACGCATTCAGATCCAACAGCAGCAAAGTGACAAAACGGCGCTAAAGGTCACCCGCCTTGGCGGCATGTTCAGCCGCAAGCCGCACTATGAGCTGCCGGCGGAGATCCAGGGGACCACCCTGACCCTGCTGCTGCAGCAGCCGCTCAAACTCCACGATATGGAAGTGATCCACATTACTTTTGAGCGCGAGGCGTTAGCCAGCTGGCTGGAAAAGGGCGGCGAGATCCGCGGCAAGCTCAACGGGATCGGCTTTGCCCAACTGCTCAATATGGATGTCGACACCAGCCAGCATCTGGTTGTTCGCGACGTCAGCCTGCAGGGCTCACGCCTCTCGCTGCCCGGCAGCGCGTCGCAGGAAAACATGCCGGCGGAAATTCGCCAGCAGCTGGAGGCGCTGGACGATGAGTGGCACCAGCAACATAACCGCTTCAGTGAGCAGCAGAAGTGCCTGTTTATCCCGGTCGAGTGGCTGGGAAGAATCGAAGCCAGCCTGCAGGACGTCGGCGCGCAGATTAAACAGGCGAAGCAGCCATGACGCTCGATATGCTGAATGTCATGCTGGCAGTCAGCGAAGAGGGAATGATCGAGGAGATGCTGCTGGCGCTGCTGGCCTCTCCGCAGCTGGCGGTTTTCTTTGAGAAATTTCCCCGCCTGAAAAACATCATCGCGGCGGATATTCCGCGCTGGCGGGAAGCCGTTCGCGCCCGCTTAAAAGAGGTTAACGTCCCGCCGGATCTGGACGCCGAGGTGCAAACCTATCAGCAGGCTCAGCTGCTCTCTACCTCGCAGTTTATCGTCCAGCTGCCGCAGATCCTCGGCAAGCTACACCAGCTCCAGTCCCCTTTTGCCGCCCAGGCGCAGAAGCTGGTGGACGACAATGCGACCTTTACCCCGGCGCTGCATACGCTGTTTTTACAGCGCTGGCGCCTGAGCCTGGTGGTGCAAGCCACCAGCCTTAACCAGCAGCTGCTGGATGAAGAGCGCGATCAGTTGCTCAGCGAGGTCCAGGAACGAATGACGCTCAGCGGTCAGCTCGATCCGGTGCTGGCGGAGAATGACACCGCCGCCGGACGCCTGTGGGATATGAGCGCCGGCGAACTCAAACGTGGCGACTATCAGCTGATCGTGCGCTATGGCGATTTTCTTAACCAGCAGCCGGAGCTGCTGCAGCTGGCGGAACAGCTGGGGCGCTCACGGGAAGCGAAATCCGTGCCGAAGAAAGACGCGCCGATGGAGACCTTCCGTAGCCTGGTGCGCGAGCCAGCGACGGTGCCGGAACAGGTCGACGGCCTCCAGCAGAGCGATGACATTCTGCGCCTGCTGCCGCCGGAGCTGGCGACGCTCGGCATCACGGAGCTGGAGTTTGAATTTTATCGCAAGCTGGTGGAGAAACAGCTTCTGACTTACCGGCTGCACGGCGACGCCTGGCGAGAAAAAATCACCGAACGCCCGGTGACGCGGCAGGATTTTGATGAACAGCCGCGCGGGCCCTTTATTGTCTGCGTCGATACGTCAGGATCGATGGGCGGTTTTAACGAGCAGTGCGCCAAAGCCTTTTGTCTGGCCCTGATGCGCGTCGCGCTGGCGGATAACCGCCGCTGCTTTATTATGCTGTTCTCCAGCGAAGTGGTGCACTACGAACTGACCTGCGAGGGCGGCCTGGAGCAGGCGATCCGCTTTCTGAGCCAGCGCTTTCGCGGCGGCACCGATCTGGCCAGCTGTTTTCGCGCCATTATTGAACGTCTGCAAAACCCGCAGTGGGTGGATGCGGATGCCGTGGTGATCTCCGACTTTATTGCCCAGCGGTTGCCGGATGAGGTGATTGCTCAGGTGGGGGAGTTACAGCGAAAGCATCAGCACCGTTTTCACGCGGTGGCGATGTCGGTACACGGCAAACCCGGCATCATGCGCATCTTCGATCATATCTGGCGCTTTGATACCGGGTTGCGTAGCCGCCTGCTGCGACGCTGGCGGCGCTAATCGTTACAGCAGCGCGGAAACGCTTTCGCGAACCTGTGCCGGCCATACGCCGCATTGCACCTGGCCGATATGGTCGAGCTGCAGCAACAGCATCGTCAGGCGAGACTGGCCAATGCCGCCGCCGATAGTCTGCGGCATCTCGCCGCGCAGCAGCGCCTGGTGCCACTCCAGTTTCAGGCGATCTTCATCGCCGGTCAGCGCCAGCTGGCGTTTCAGCGCCGTGGCGTCAACGCGGATCCCCATTGAGGAGATCTCGAACGCATCTTCCAGCACGGGGTTCCACACCAGGATATCGCCGTTCAGTCCGGCAAAGCCTTCAGAAACCTCAGTGCTCCAGTCATCATAGTCCGGCGCACGTACATCATGGCGCTTGCCATCAGAGAGTTTGCCGCCGATGCCGATTAAGAAGACGGCGCCCAGCTCTTTGGCAATCGCTCGCTCGCGGCCCTTGGCATCAAGATCCGGATAGCGACTCAGCAGCGCCTGGCTGTGAACAAAGTGGATCTGTTCCGGCAGGAACGGCGTCAGGCCAAATTCCTGGCTGACCGCCAGCTCGGTGGCTTTGATCCCGGCGTAAATCGCTTCGACGGTCGCCTTCAGCGTGCCGACGTGGCGCTCTTCATCCCCCATCACCCGCTCCCAGTCCCACTGGTCGACATAGACGGAATGGATCGGCGTCAGACGGTCTTCATCGGGGCGAAGGGCCTTCATGTGCGTGTACAGCCCTTCGCCCGCGCTGAAGTCGTGTTGTCCCAGGGTTTGACGCTTCCACTTCGCCAGCGAATGCACCACTTCGAACTGGGCGTCGGGCAGTGTTTTCACTTTCACCTGAACCGCTTTCTCACAGCCGGACAAGTTATCCTGCGTCCCATCGCCCACGCGGCTTAAGATTGGCGCCTGGACTTCAATCAGGCCAAGCTTCTCTTCCAGCTGACGGGAAAAGTGGGATTTAACGAAACTGATCTGGCGTTGTTTTGCGATATATGCGGTTTTCATTTTTATGACTCCTGCGTCCTGTTGCCATTGATTAAGCAACAAAAAAGGCCACAAATACAATAATCAATCAATAAAAAGGCTCATCAACTTTTAATTCATCAAAATATGGCGCTAAAATAGTAAGAACCCTCAAACTTCATAAGAAAAAGATATGGAAAATTATCAGATCGACAATCTGGACCGCGGCATTCTCGATGCGCTAATGGCCAACGCCCGTACCGCCTATGCCGAACTGGCCAAACAGTTCAGCGTCAGCCCCGGCACTATTCATGTACGCGTCGAAAAGATGAAACAGGCGGGCATCATTACCGGCGCGCGAATTGACGTCAGCCCCAAACAGCTGGGCTATGACGTCGGCTGCTTCATCGGCATTATTCTCAAGAGCGCCAAAGACTATCCCTCCGCCCTCGCCCGCCTGGAAAGCCTGGAGGAGGTCACCGAGGCTTATTACACCACCGGCCACTACAGCATCTTTATTAAGGTGATGTGTAAATCCATCGATGCCCTGCAGCAGGTACTTATCAACAAGATCCAAACAATTGATGAAATTCAGTCCACCGAGACCCTGATCGTGCTGCAGAACCCGATCATGCGCACCATTAAGCCCTGATCGTTTTTTTTAATCCCACATTTTTCCACAGGTAGATCCCAGCTCGCTCACAGCGTACAATACGCCACTCTGAACAGTTGAGCGGGCGATCGGCGATCTATGGCAGACATTACACTTATCAGCGGCAGCACCCTGGGCAGTGCGGAATACGTAGCGGAGCATCTGGCGGAAAAGCTGGAAGAAGCAGGCTACAGCACTGAAATCCAGCACGGCCCGCTGGTGGACGATCTGCAGGCGCAGGGGATCTGGTTAGTTATCTCTTCCACCCATGGCGCCGGCGACATTCCCGACAACCTGGTTCCCTTCTATGACGCGCTGCTGGCGCAGCAGGCCGATCTTTCCGCCGTGCGCTTTGGCGCCATCGGGATCGGCAGCCGCGAATACGACACTTTTTGCGGCGCGATCGATAAATTAGAAGCGGCGCTGAAGGCCTGCGGGGCAAAACAGATCGGCGAGACCCTGAAGATCAACGTGCTGGAACATGAAATTCCCGAGGATCCGGCGGAAATTTGGCTGGGATCCTGGAAAAATTTGCTCTGAGATTTGTAAAGATCGTCCGTTCTTCTGTGGATAACCATGCTTAAAAGCTTGGATCAACCGGTAGTTATCCAAAGAATAACCGCAGTACGGTTTTTGAGCTGTGCATAACCCTTCATTCTGATCCCAGCTTATACGGACCAGGATCACCGATCATTCACAGATAGTGATCCTTCTTAAGCTTTTGATCTTACTTCGCGGATCCGACTTATCCACAAAGAGAGTCGATCCTAATAAGAGATCACAATAGAACAGATCTCTATATAAAGATCTTCTTTTTAATACTCAGGATCCCGGAGTCTTTCTCAAAAGACCAAAGCCGAGTAGAATCCACGGCCCGGGCTTCAATCCATTTTCAAACCGCGTTATGCGAGGCAGACCACCATGTTTTATCAGGATCCTTTTGACGTCATTATCATTGGCGGGGGTCACGCAGGCACTGAGGCCGCAATGGCCGCAGCGCGTATGGGTCAACAGACCCTGCTTTTGACACACAATATCGACACGCTGGGGCAGATGAGCTGCAACCCGGCGATTGGCGGCATTGGGAAAGGACACCTGGTAAAAGAAGTGGACGCGCTCGGCGGCCTGATGGCCAAAGCGATCGATCAGGCAGGCATCCAGTTTAGGATACTAAACGCCAGCAAAGGCCCCGCGGTGCGCGCCACTCGCGCCCAGGCTGACCGCGTGCTGTACCGTCAGGCGGTACGCACTGCGCTGGAGAACCAGCCGAATTTGATGATCTTCCAGCAGGCTGTGGAAGATCTGATTGTCGAAAACGATCGCGTCGTAGGCGCAGTCACCCAGATGGGCCTCAAATTCCGTGCCAAAGCGGTGGTGCTGACCGTCGGAACCTTCCTTGACGGCAAAATCCATATTGGTCTGGATAACTACAGCGGCGGACGCGCCGGCGATCCGCCGTCGATCCCGCTGTCTCGTCGTCTGCGTGAACTGCCGCTGCGCGTAAGCCGACTGAAAACCGGGACCCCGCCGCGCATTGACGCGCGCACCATCGATTTCAGCGTGTTGGCTCAACAGCATGGCGATAACCCGATGCCGGTCTTCTCGTTTATGGGATCTGCCGATCAGCATCCGCGTCAGGTGCCGTGCTACATCACCCACACTAACGAGAAAACCCATGACGTGATCCGCAATAACCTCGATCGCAGCCCCATGTACGCCGGGGTGATCGAAGGGATCGGTCCACGCTACTGCCCGTCGATCGAAGACAAAGTCATGCGCTTTGCCGATCGCAACCAGCATCAGATCTTCCTCGAACCGGAAGGCCTGACCTCAAACGAAATTTATCCGAACGGCATATCCACCAGCCTGCCGTTCGATGTGCAAATGCAAATCGTCCGCTCCATGCAGGGGATGGAAAATGCGCGGATCGTCCGTCCTGGCTACGCTATTGAGTACGACTTCTTCGACCCGCGCGATCTGAAACCGACGCTCGAGAGCAAATTCATTCAGGGTCTGTTCTTCGCCGGTCAGATCAACGGCACCACCGGTTATGAAGAAGCGGCGGCTCAGGGTCTGCTGGCCGGTCTTAACGCTGCTCGCTTCTCGGCGGAAAAAGAGGGCTGGGCGCCGCGTCGCGATCAGGCCTACCTCGGCGTGCTGGTGGATGACCTGTGTACTCTGGGTACCAAAGAACCGTACCGCATGTTTACCTCTCGTGCTGAATATCGTCTGATGCTGCGCGAAGACAACGCCGACCTGCGTCTGACTGAGCAGGGGCGTGAGCTGGGTCTGGTGGATGATGAACGCTGGGCGCGTTACAACGAGAAGCTGGAAAGCATTGAGCGCGAACGCCAGCGCCTGAAATCGACCTGGGTGAACCCGCAGGCTGAGAGCGCTACCGAAGTGAACGCTCACCTGACCGCGCCGCTGTCGCGCGAAGCCAGCGGTGAAGATCTGCTGCGTCGCCCGGAAATGACCTACGAGCAGCTGGTTCAGCTCTCGCCGTTCGCGCCGGGGCTGGAAGATCGGCAGGCGGCTGAGCAGGTTGAGATCCAGGTGAAGTATGAAGGTTATATCGCGCGCCAGCAGGATGAGATCGAGAAACAGCAGCGCAACGAGAATACCTTGTTACCGGCGACACTCGACTACCGTCAGGTCACCGGACTGTCTAATGAAGTGATCGCTAAACTAAACGACCATAAACCGTCGTCGATAGGGCAGGCGTCACGTATTTCCGGGATCACCCCGGCGGCGATCTCTATTTTGCTGGTTTGGTTGAAAAAGCAGGGGATGCTGCGTCGCAGCGCCTGATTGCGGCAGCCTGCCGCGCTGATTTCCCACTTGCATAATCAGCGTTCGCCTTTATCATTCCTGGCCCGGTAAGCGTTAGCGCCTCCGGGCTCATTATTTTTTGAAGGTACTTACCGTGCTCAACAAACTTTCTCGTCTGCTGGATGAAGCGGGTATTTCGCTCACCGATCACCAGAAAAATCAGCTGGTGGCTTACGTCGGGCTGCTCGATAAGTGGAACAAAGCCTATAACCTGACCTCCGTTCGCGATCCAAATGAGATGCTGGTGCGTCATATCCTCGACAGCATCATCGTCGCGCCTTATCTGCAGGGCTCGCGCTTTATCGATGTCGGTACGGGACCGGGGCTGCCGGGGATCCCGTTGGCTATCGTGCGCCCGGAGTCGCATTTCACCCTGCTGGACAGCCTTGGCAAACGCGTGCGCTTCCTGCGTCAGGTGCAGCATGAACTGAAGCTGGATAACATCACCCCGGTGCAGAGCCGCGTGGAAGCTTTCCCGGCCGAGCCGCCGTTTGATGGCGTGATAAGCCGCGCCTTCGCGTCGCTTAATGATATGGTGAGCTGGTGCCATCATTTGCCGGCCGCGAACGGTCACTTCTATGCGCTCAAAGGGTTAGCGCAAAAAGACGAAATGGAAAACCTGCCGGAAGGGTATGCCATAGCCGAGGTCATTGAGCTGCATGTTCCTCAGCTGGAAGGGGAGCGGCACCTGGTGGTGATTACGCCAAAAGCGAGTTAATTTTTATCAAAAAATGTGGAAAAAATGTGGCCCATGAATGTTACAAAAATAAAGGTCACCTCCTGATATTATCGGGCTGCATTTAACCATGTTTTTACTATGGTTTTTCTTGCGGTTAACTTAACGTAAGTGATTCACTGACAAAATAGTCAACTTTGAAAATATCAGGGTGCTAAAAATCGACAATGATGATCAGCATCGCGATGTTAAATTTTTATTATAAATGTCAATAAAAGGTTTTTATTGTATGTGGGGTTGTTTTAGATAATGTCCTCACTTTTTATCTTGAATATCAAAAACATGAAAAATAGTGTTTTATGTCCTTGATTCATTAAAGGGCGCTTGAAATGTTTATTATGTGATCTAATGCACGCTTTAATTGCCGTGTTTCCACGTTATTTGCAGTTTTGTATGACCGCTCACAGAACGCTGAAATGCACGGAAAGTTGTCCGTTGGAAAATAATTAAACATTTATTCACTATTTTGCTACTTATTGTTTGAAATCACGGGGCGTCACCGTATAATTTGTCCGCTTTTTGATGCTTGACTCTTCGTCTTAAAGGACGTTTTATACGACACGCGACATACCTCAAAGGGAGCAGGAGTAAAAACGTGATGTCAGTGTCGCTCTTGAGTCGAAACGTTGCTCGCAAGCTTCTGTTTATTCAGTTACTGGCAGTAATGGCAAGTGGACTGCTGTTTAGCCTCAAAGACCCCTTCTGGGGCATTTCCGCGGTATGCGGCGGTTTGGCAGTAGTTTTGCCAAACCTGATGTTTATGATTTTTGCCTGGCGTCATCAGGCGCATACACCAGCAAAAGGCCGTGTGGCCTGGACCTTCGCCTTCGGTGAAGCCTTCAAGGTGTTGCTGACCTTCGCCCTCCTGGCGGTGGCGCTGGCCGTTTTAAAAGTGGTATTTTTGCCACTGATCGTGACGTGGGTTTTGGTGCTGGTGGTACAAGTTCTGGCGCCAGCTGTAATCAACAACAAAGGGTAAAAGGCATCATGGCTTCAGAAAATATGACGCCGCAGGAATACATAGGTCACCATCTGAACAACCTTCAGATTGATCTGCGTACTTTCTCGCTGGTGGATCCGCACAACCCCCCGGCCACCTTCTGGACGCTCAACATTGACTCCATGTTCTTCTCGGTGGTTCTCGGTCTGCTGTTCCTGGCCATGTTCCGTAGCGTTGCTAAGAAAGCGACCAGCGGCGTACCAGGGAAATTCCAGACCTTCATCGAAATGATCATCGGCTTCGTCCATGGCAGCGTCAAAGACATGTACCATGGCAAGAGCAAGGTTATCGCGCCGCTGGCGCTGACCGTGTTCGTCTGGGTCTTCCTGATGAACCTGATGGACCTGCTGCCAATCGACCTGCTTCCTTATATCGGCGAACACATTTTCGGCCTGCCTGCACTGCGCGTGGTTCCGTCTGCTGACGTGAACATCACCCTGTCGATGGCGCTTGGCGTGTTCATCCTGATTATTTTCTACAGCATCAAAATGAAAGGCGTGGGTGGGTTCGTTAAAGAACTGACCATGCAGCCGTTCAATCACTGGGCGTTCATTCCTGTCAACTTAATCCTTGAAGGGGTAAGCCTGCTGTCCAAACCGGTCTCTCTCGGTCTGCGACTGTTCGGCAACATGTATGCCGGTGAGCTGATTTTCATTCTGATTGCTGGTCTGTTGCCGTGGTGGTCACAGTGGGTTCTGAATGTGCCTTGGGCCATTTTCCACATCCTGATTATTACGCTGCAAGCCTTCATCTTCATGGTTCTGACGATTGTCTATCTGTCGATGGCGTCTGAAGAGCATTGATTTTTACCAACACTACTACGTTTTAACTGAAACAAACTGGAGACTGTCATGGAAAACCTGAATATGGATCTGCTGTACATGGCTGCCGCTGTGATGATGGGTCTGGCGGCAATCGGTGCTGCGATCGGTATCGGCATCCTCGGAGGTAAATTCCTGGAAGGCGCAGCGCGTCAGCCGGATCTGATCCCTCTGCTGCGTACTCAGTTCTTTATCGTTATGGGTCTGGTGGATGCTATCCCGATGATCGCTGTAGGTCTGGGTCTGTACGTGATGTTCGCCGTCGCGTAGTAAGTTGTTAGAAACCTAAGCCACAGAGTTAATTAAAGAGGTATTGTGCTGTGAACATGAACGCAACAATCCTCGGCCAGGCCATCGCGTTTGTTATCTTCGTATGGTTCTGCATGAAGTACGTATGGCCGCCTTTAATGGCTGCCATCGAAAAACGCCAGAAAGAGATTTCTGACGGTTTAGCTTCTGCAGAACGCGCTAAGAAAGATTTGGACCTTGCACAGGCCAACGCGACCGACCAGCTGAAAAAAGCGAAAGCGGAAGCCCAGGTAATCATTGAGCAGGCGAACAAGCGCCGCTCTCAGATTCTGGACGAAGCTAAAGCTGAAGCAGAACAGGAACGCACCAAAATCGTTGCACAAGCGCAGGCTGAAATTGATGCTGAGCGTAAACGTGCACGCGAGGAGCTGCGTAAGCAGGTCGCTATCCTGGCTGTTGCTGGCGCCGAGAAGATCATCGAACGTTCCGTGGATGAAGCTGCTAACAGCGACATCGTGGATAAACTTGTCGCTGAACTGTAAGGAGGGAGGGGCTGATGTCTGAATTTGTAACGGTAGCTCGCCCCTACGCCAAAGCAGCTTTTGACTTTGCCGTCGAACACAACAGTGTTGAACGCTGGCAGGATATGCTGGCGTTTGCCGCCGAAGTGACCAAAAACGACCAAATGGCAGAGCTTCTCTCCGGTGCTTTGGCGCCGGAAACGCTCTCAGAAGCGTTTATCGCTATCTGCGGCGAGCAACTTGACGAAAACGGCCAGAACCTGATTAAGGTGATGGCGGAAAATAATCGTCTGAAGGTGCTCCCGGACGTTCTTGAGCAATTCATTCACCTGCGCGCGGCCAGTGAGGCCATCGCAGAGGTAGAAGTCATATCTGCCAACCAACTGAGTGATGAACAGCTTGCCAGGATCGTCAGCGCGATGGAAAAACGTCTGTCACGCAAAGTTAAGCTGAATTGCAAAATCGATAAGTCTGTTATGGCAGGTATTATCATCCGTGCGGGTGATATGGTCATTGATGGCAGCGTACGCGGCCGTCTTGATCGCCTTGCAGACGTCTTGCAGTCTTAAGGGGACTGGAGCATGCAACTGAATTCCACCGAAATCAGCGAACTGATCAAGCAGCGCATTGCTCAGTTCAATGTTGTGAGCGAAGCTCATAACGAAGGTACTATTGTTTCTGTAAGTGACGGTGTTATCCGCATCCACGGCCTTGCCGAATGTATGCAGGGTGAGATGATCTCCCTGCCGGGTAACCGTTACGCTATCGCACTGAACCTGGAGCGCGACTCCGTTGGTGCGGTGGTGATGGGTCCGTACGCTGACCTCGCCGAAGGCATGAAGGTGAAATGTACTGGCCGTATCCTGGAAGTTCCGGTTGGCCGTGGCCTGCTGGGCCGCGTGGTTAACACCCTGGGCGCGCCAATTGATGGTAAAGGTCCGCTGGAAAACGACGGTTTCTCCGCCGTTGAAGCGATCGCGCCGGGCGTAATCGAACGTCAGTCCGTCGATCAGCCGGTACAGACCGGTTATAAATCCGTTGACGCCATGATCCCAATCGGTCGTGGTCAGCGTGAACTGATCATCGGCGACCGTCAGACCGGTAAAACTGCGCTGGCTATCGATGCCATCATCAACCAGCGTGATTCCGGCATCAAGTGCGTCTATGTTGCTATCGGCCAGAAAGCGTCCACCATCTCTAACGTGGTGCGTAAACTGGAAGAGCACGGCGCGCTGGCTAACACCATCGTGGTGGTAGCGACTGCATCCGAATCTGCTGCACTGCAATACCTGGCGCCATACGCGGGTTGCGCAATGGGCGAATACTTCCGCGACCGCGGTGAAGATGCGCTGATCGTTTACGATGACCTGTCTAAACAGGCTGTTGCTTATCGTCAGATCTCCCTGCTGCTCCGTCGTCCGCCAGGACGTGAAGCGTTCCCGGGCGACGTATTCTACCTCCACTCTCGTCTGCTGGAGCGTGCTGCGCGTGTTAACGCCGAATACGTTGAAGCCTTCACCAAAGGTGAAGTGAAAGGGAAAACCGGTTCTCTGACCGCGCTGCCGATTATCGAAACCCAGGCGGGTGACGTTTCCGCGTTCGTTCCGACCAACGTAATCTCCATTACCGATGGTCAGATCTTCCTGGAAACCAACCTGTTCAACGCCGGTATTCGTCCTGCGGTTAACCCGGGTATCTCGGTATCCCGTGTGGGTGGTGCAGCGCAGACCAAGATCATGAAGAAACTGTCCGGTGGTATCCGTACCGCGCTGGCGCAGTATCGTGAACTGGCGGCGTTCTCCCAGTTTGCATCCGACCTTGACGATGCAACCCGCAAACAGCTGGACCACGGTCAGAAAGTGACCGAACTGCTGAAACAGAAACAGTATGCGCCGATGTCCGTCGCGCAGCAGTCTCTGGTTCTGTTCGCAGCAGAACGTGGTTATCTGGCTGATGTAGAACTGGCGAAAATCGGTAGCTTCGAAGCCGCTCTGCTGGCTTACGTCGACCGTGATCACGCTCCGCTGATGCAAGAGATTAACCAGTCCGGTGGCTATAACGACGAAATCGAAGGAAAGCTGAAAGGCATCCTCGATTCCTTCAAAGCAACCCAGTCCTGGTAACGTCTGGCGGTCTGTCTTAGGGCAGGCCGCAAGGCATTGAGGAGAAGCTCATGGCCGGCGCAAAAGAGATACGTAGTAAGATCGCAAGCGTCCAGAACACGCAAAAGATCACTAAAGCGATGGAGATGGTCGCCGCTTCCAAAATGCGTAAATCGCAGGAGCGCATGGCGGCCAGCCGTCCTTACGCAGATACTATGCGCAAAGTGATTGGTCACCTTGCGAACGGTAATCTGGAATATAAGCACCCTTACCTGGAAGAACGCGACGTTAAGCGCGTGGGCTACCTGGTGGTGTCGACCGACCGTGGTTTGTGCGGCGGCTTGAACATTAACCTGTTCAAGAAACTGCTGGCGGAAATGAAAGCATGGTCCGATAAAGGCGTTCAGTGCGACCTCGCAATGATCGGCTCTAAGGGCGTCTCTTTCTTTAACTCCGTTGGCGGCAACGTCGTTGCACAGGTGACCGGTATGGGGGATAACCCATCCCTGTCCGAACTGATCGGCCCGGTAAAAGTGATGTTGCAGGCCTATGATGAAGGCCGTCTGGACAAGCTGTACGTTGTCAGCAACAAATTTATTAACACCATGTCTCAGGTTCCGACGATCACTCAGCTGCTGCCGTTACCGGCATCAGAAGACGCTGATCTGAAACGTAAATCCTGGGATTACCTGTATGAGCCCGATCCGAAAGCGCTGCTGGATACCCTCCTGCGCCGCTACGTCGAGTCTCAGGTTTATCAGGGCGTGGTTGAAAACCTGGCCAGCGAGCAGGCCGCCCGTATGGTGGCGATGAAAGCCGCGACCGATAATGGCGGCAGCCTGATTAAAGAGCTGCAGTTGGTATACAACAAAGCTCGTCAGGCCAGCATTACTCAGGAACTCACCGAGATCGTCTCGGGGGCCGCCGCGGTTTAACCAGGTTATTTCGTAGAGGATTTAAGATGGCTACTGGAAAGATTGTCCAGGTAATCGGCGCCGTGGTCGACGTCGAGTTCCCTCAGGATGCCGTACCACGCGTGTACGAAGCCCTTGAGGTACAGAATGGTAATGAAGTTCTGGTGCTGGAAGTTCAGCAGCAGCTGGGCGGCGGTATCGTGCGTACCATCGCCATGGGTTCTTCCGATGGTCTGCGCCGCGGTCTGGATGTAAAAGACCTCGAGCACCCGATCGAAGTCCCGGTTGGTAAAGCTACGCTGGGTCGTATCATGAACGTACTGGGTCAACCGGTCGACATGAAAGGCGACATCGGCGAAGAAGAGCGTTGGGCTATCCACCGCGCAGCACCGTCTTATGAAGAGCTGTCCAGCTCTCAGGAACTGCTGGAAACCGGCATCAAAGTTATCGACCTGATGTGTCCGTTCGCGAAGGGCGGTAAAGTCGGTCTGTTCGGTGGCGCGGGTGTAGGTAAAACCGTAAACATGATGGAGCTGATCCGTAACATCGCGATCGAGCACTCCGGTTACTCCGTGTTTGCGGGCGTAGGTGAACGTACTCGTGAGGGTAACGACTTCTACCACGAAATGACCGACTCCAACGTTATCGACAAAGTATCCCTGGTGTATGGCCAGATGAACGAGCCGCCGGGAAACCGTCTGCGCGTTGCGCTGACCGGCCTGACCATGGCTGAGAAGTTCCGTGACGAAGGTCGTGACGTTCTGCTGTTCGTCGATAACATCTATCGTTACACCCTGGCCGGTACGGAAGTATCCGCACTGCTGGGTCGTATGCCTTCAGCGGTAGGTTACCAGCCGACACTGGCGGAAGAGATGGGCGTTCTGCAGGAACGTATCACCTCCACCAAAACCGGCTCTATCACTTCCGTACAGGCGGTATACGTACCGGCGGATGACTTAACTGACCCATCCCCAGCCACTACCTTTGCTCACTTAGATGCAACCGTAGTACTGAGCCGTCAGATCGCATCCCTGGGTATCTACCCGGCCGTTGACCCGCTGGACTCCACCAGCCGTCAGCTGGATCCGCTGGTTGTTGGTCAGGAGCACTACGACACCGCTCGTGGCGTTCAGTCCATTCTGCAGCGTTATCAGGAACTGAAAGACATTATCGCCATCCTGGGTATGGATGAACTGTCTGAAGAAGATAAACTGGTGGTAGCTCGCGCACGTAAGATCCAGCGCTTCCTGTCCCAGCCGTTCTTCGTGGCAGAAGTATTTACCGGTTCTCCGGGCAAATACGTCTCCCTGAAAGACACCATCCGTGGCTTTAAAGGCATCATGGAAGGCGAATACGATCACCTGCCGGAGCAGGCGTTCTACATGGTCGGTTCTATCGACGAAGCCGTGGAAAAAGCCAAAAAACTTTAACGCCTTAATCGGAGGGTGATATGGCAATGACTTACCACCTGGACGTCGTCAGCGCAGAGAAACAAATGTTCTCTGGTCTGGTCGAGAAAATCCAGGTAACGGGTAGCGAAGGTGAACTGGGTATTTACCCGGGGCACGCGCCGCTGCTCACCGCCATTAAGCCTGGTATGATTCGCATCGTTAAGCAGCACGGTCACGAAGAATTTATCTACCTGTCAGGCGGCATTCTTGAAGTGCAGCCGGGTAGCACGACCGTCCTGGCGGATACCGCAATTCGTGGCCAGGATCTCGACGAAGCGCGAGCCCTGGAAGCGAAACGTAAGGCTGAAGAGCACATTAAGAGCTCTCATGGTGACGTGGATTACGCTCAGGCGTCCGCGGAACTGGCCAAAGCGATCGCTAAACTGCGCGTTATCGAGTTGACCAAAAAAGCGATGTAACACCGGCTTGAACGTAAAAAGCCAGTCTGGTTTCCAGGCTGGCTTTTTTTATGGCCAGCTGCTGACGAGCGGATGAAGTGAAAACAGAGTTCACCCTTAATTGTTATTGATTAGTTAAATGATGAAGCGTAGACTCTATTTTATGTGATGTATGTCACATAAAATAGCGTTATCAAATTGCACCTGCGTCAGGAATTCATCATGAAACTGTTCCATAAAATCATCGCTAAATTTAGCGTCCTGAGCTTCTAAGCTCCGCGCTATCTCCCCCGCTGACACGACGTATCGCCCATCAAAACGACAACACTGGCGATGTGAAACCGGGCAAAGAAGGTCACCTGACGGTGGCCTTTCGTTTTTAATCACTACATCAATCACTTTGCCGCCCTCCCCCGCCAGCGACTGGCGACGATTATCCTGGTTCTTCCCGTTATGGGTGCTGAAAACCGCTTTCCGCAGCGGCTTTATTCAGGTGACGAAAAAACAGCAAAAGCAGTGAGATAGTCAATGATTATCCTCCCTACCCTCCTTTTTCAGCGTTAAACTGATTTGCAGTGGTTAAAAATAGCGTCATAAAATGGTGTATAGCGGTGAGCCTGGACGTTTTCTCCACGTCTCGTTTTATGATGAAAAATATGTAGAAATTTCAACGTGAAAGGCTTTTACTTTTCGTTCTAACTACCGTCAGGATGAGTATGTCAAATAGTGCGATGAGCGTGGTTATCCTTGCCGCAGGCAAAGGGACCCGCATGTATTCCGATCTTCCTAAGGTGCTGCATACCCTGGCCGGGAAGCCAATGGTGCAGCATGTCATTGATGCCGCTAACGATTTAGGCGCATGTGCGGTACACCTGGTGTACGGCCACGGCGGCGATCTGCTGCGTCAGACGCTGCATGAAGACAACCTGAACTGGGTGCTGCAGGCCGAGCAGCTAGGAACCGGGCACGCCATGCAGCAGGCGGCGCCGTTCTTCAATGATGATGAAGACATCCTGATGCTCTACGGCGACGTGCCGCTGATCTCCGTCGAGACGCTACAGCGCCTGCGCGCCGCGAAACCGCAGGGCGGGATTGGTCTGCTGACGGTGAAGCTGGATGATCCAACCGGCTATGGCCGCATTACCCGTGAGAATGGCCAGGTGACAGGCATCGTTGAGCACAAAGATGCCAGCGAGGCGCAGCGCCAGATTCAGGAAATTAACACCGGGATCCTGATCGCCGGCGGAGCAGATCTCAAGCGCTGGCTGGCGAAGCTCACCAATAACAACGCCCAGGGCGAATACTACATCACCGATATCATCGCCATGGCGCATCAGGAAGGTCACGAGATCGTTGCCGTGCATCCCCAGCGCCTGAGCGAAGTCGAAGGCGTCAACAATCGCCTGCAGCTTGCGCGCCTGGAGCGCGTCTACCAGGCTGAGCAAGCGGAAAAGCTGCTGCTGGCGGGGGTGATGTTGCGCGATCCGGCGCGTTTCGATCTGCGCGGTACGCTGCAGCACGGGCGCGATGTGGAGATCGATACTAACGTTATTCTGCAAGGCAGCGTCGTGCTGGGCGATCGCGTGAAAATCGGCGCCGGCTGCGTGATTAAAAACAGCACTATCGGCGATGATTGCGAAATCAGCCCCTACAGCGTGGTGGAAGATGCCCAGCTGCAGGCGGCCTGCACCATCGGCCCATTTGCCCGTCTGCGCCCGGGCGCCGAACTGCTGGAAGGCGCCCACGTTGGCAACTTCGTGGAAATGAAAAAGGCGCGTCTCGGCAAAGGCTCCAAGGCGGGTCATCTGACCTATCTGGGCGATGCGGAGATCGGTGATAACGTCAATATCGGCGCGGGCACCATCACCTGCAACTATGATGGCGCGAATAAACATAAAACGATTATTGGCGATGATGTTTTTGTCGGCTCGGATACCCAGCTAGTGGCCCCGGTCACGGTTGGCAACGGCGTCACGATCGCCGCCGGCACCACCGTCACACGCAATATCGCCGATAACGAACTGGTGTTGAGCCGCGTACCGCAGGTCCACAAACAGGGCTGGCAGCGTCCGGTGAAGAAAAAATAAACAGGATTGTCGCCGGGGGTGAAAAACGCCCGGCGAACCAGGATGAGAGGGTCAATATAGATCCCCGTCCGCAGGCAGTACCATAACAATAACCCCACTCTCTACAAGGCTCGGGGCGCCCGGAAAACGGGCAAATACAGGTCAGCGACAACGCATGGCATATCGCCATTATCAGGAAATTTAACTATGTGTGGAATTGTTGGCGCAGTCGCGCAGCGTGATATTGCTGAAATCCTTCTCGAAGGTTTACGTCGTCTGGAATACCGTGGCTATGACTCTGCCGGTCTGGCGGTAGTCGACAGCGAAGGTCATATGACCCGCGTACGTCGCCTGGGTAAGGTACAGATGCTGGCTCAGGCGGTCGAAGAGCAACCGTTACACGGTGGTACCGGGATCGCCCATACTCGTTGGGCGACGCACGGCGAACCGTCTGAGAGCAATGCGCATCCGCATGTTTCTGAACACATTGTGGTGGTCCATAACGGGATCATCGAAAACCACGAGCCGCTGCGCGCACTGCTGCAGTCTCGCGGCTATGTCTTCGTCACTGAGACCGATACCGAAGTTATCGCCCATCTGGTGCACTGGGAGCTGGAACAAGGTGGTACCTTACGTGAAGCCGTGCTGCGCGCCATCCCGCAGCTGCGCGGCGCCTACGGCACCGTCATCATGGATACCCGCGACCCGGGAACTCTGCTGGCGGCCCGCTCCGGTAGCCCACTGGTTATTGGTCTGGGCATGGGTGAAAACTTTATCGCCTCCGACCAGCTGGCGCTGCTGCCGGTTACCCGCCGCTTCATCTTCCTCGAAGAGGGCGATATTGCGGAAGTGACTCGTCGCTCGGTGGTGATTTTCGATAAATCCGCTGCGCAAGTGAAGCGCCAGGAGATCGAATCCAATCTGCAGTATGACGCCGGCGATAAAGGTATCTATCGCCACTATATGCAGAAAGAGATTTTCGAACAGCCGAACGCGATTAAGAACACCCTGACCGGGCGTATCAGCCACGGCGAAGTCGATCTCAGCGAGCTGGGGCCGAACGCCAATGAAATGCTGGCTCAGGTCGAACATATTCAGATTGTTGCCTGCGGGACCTCCTATAACTCCGGGATGGTCTCCCGCTACTGGTTTGAAGCGTTAGCCGGCGTGCCGTGCGATGTGGAAATCGCCTCCGAATTCCGCTATCGCAAGTCCGCGGTGCGTCGTAACAGCCTGATGATCACCCTTTCCCAGTCCGGTGAAACTGCCGATACGCTGGCGGCGCTGCGATTGTCGAAAGAGCTGGGCTATCTCGGCTCGCTGGCCATCTGCAACGTGCCGGGCTCGTCGCTGGTGCGCGAATCCGATCTGGCGCTGATGACCAAAGCCGGAACGGAAATTGGCGTGGCCTCGACCAAGGCCTTTACCACTCAGCTGACGGTGCTGCTGATGCTGGTGGCGAAACTGGCGCGATTGAAAGGTCAGGATGCGTCCATTGAGCATGATATCGTCCACGGCCTGCAGGCGCTGCCGAGTCGTATCGAGCAGATGCTCTCTCAGGACAAGCGTATTGAGCAGCTGGCAGAGCGTTTCTCTGATAAGCACCATGCGCTGTTCCTCGGCCGCGGCGATCAGTATCCGATCGCCATGGAAGGGGCGCTGAAGCTGAAAGAGATCTCCTACATTCACGCGGAAGCCTACGCGGCGGGCGAGCTGAAGCACGGCCCGCTGGCGCTGATTGATGCGGAAATGCCGGTGATCGTGGTGGCGCCGAACAACGAGCTGCTGGAAAAACTGAAATCCAACATCGAAGAAGTTCGCGCCCGCGGCGGTGAGCTGTACGTCTTCGCCGACGGTGACGCCGGCTTCAACGGCAGCGACAACATGCACATCATTGAGATGCCGCATGTCGAAGAGACCATTGCCCCCATCTTCTACACCGTGCCGCTGCAGCTGCTGGCTTATCACGTTGCGCTGATCAAAGGCACAGACGTTGATCAGCCGCGTAACCTGGCGAAATCGGTCACGGTTGAGTAACGTATTACCTCTTTTGCAAAGGGCTGCCGGCGGCGGCCCTTTTTTATTTTCACCTGCTGTTTTTCGCCGATCTTGTGCGCAATATGTGGGATGGCGATAGACGACAACCGATCGTTTTGCACTGCGATTTGGCTGTCATAAAAAGAAAATTATTCCGTCATTGTATGGTCATGCTTGCAGGTAACCATTTGAGTTATAAGCGTATTATTTGACGCAAAATCCCTTCTCCCAGCCTGTCATAAAACTGTCATAATTCGTACATTTTACTGTCACCTCTTTGACCTATTTTGCTCACCATAGCCTCGAAACAATGATTTACGAATCCCAGCAGGAGACATTATGAACGTTATGCGTACCACCGTCGCAACAGTTGTCGCCGCGACCTTATCGATGAGCGCTTTCTCTGCTTTCGCAGCAGCAAGCCTGACTGGCGCAGGTGCAACTTTTCCTGCGCCGGTGTATGCCAAATGGGCTGACACCTATCAGAAAGAAACCGGCAATAAAGTGAACTACCAGGGTATTGGTTCCTCTGGTGGCGTTAAGCAGATTATTGCCAACACCGTTGATTTCGGTGCTTCTGATGCTCCGCTGGCTGATGACAAACTGACCCAGGAAGGTCTGTTCCAGTTCCCGACCGTGATTGGCGGCGTGGTGCTGGCGGTTAACCTGCCTGGCGTGAAATCCGGCGAGCTGGTGCTGGATGGCAAAACCCTCGGCGATATCTACCTGGGTAAAATTAAAAAATGGGATGACGAAGCGATCGCTAAACTCAACCCGGGTCTGAAGCTGCCGTCGCAGAATATCGCCGTGGTTCGCCGCGCCGATGGATCCGGTACCTCCTTCGTCTTCACCAGCTACCTGTCCAAAGTGAATGAAGAGTGGAAATCGAAAATCGGCGCAGGCTCTACCGTTAACTGGCCAACCGGTCTTGGCGGTAAAGGCAACGACGGTATCGCCGCCTTTGTTCAGCGTCTGCCGGGCTCGATTGGTTACGTCGAATACGCTTACGCCAAACAAAACAATCTGGCGTACACCAAACTGGTCTCTGCCGAT
Source organism: Klebsiella sp. M041 (assembly GCF_059759695.1). Taxonomy (NCBI): domain Bacteria; kingdom Pseudomonadati; phylum Pseudomonadota; class Gammaproteobacteria; order Enterobacterales; family Enterobacteriaceae; genus Klebsiella; species Klebsiella sp. M041. The sequence goes on along the minus strand of NZ_JCAXWU010000002.1, from coordinate 354,785 downwards.
GGCAAACCGGTTAGCCCGACTGAAGACAACTTCGCTAACGCCGCAAAAGGCGTTGACTGGAGCAAGTCTTTCGCTCAGGACCTGACTAACCAGAAGGGTGAAAATGCATGGCCGATCACCTCAACCACCTTCATTCTGGTGCATAAGGCGACTAACAAGCCTGAGCAGACCGCTGAAGTGCTGAAGTTCTTCGACTGGGCGTATAAAAACGGCGGGAAAGAAGCGAATGCGCTGGATTACGCATCGCTGCCGGAAAGCGTGGTTGAGCAGGTTCGTGCGGCATGGAAAACCAACGTCAAAGACAGCAGCGGTAAAGCGCTGTACTAACAGTAGATTTTTGACGAAGATGGCGGGGGGCGTTCAGCGCTGCCCGCCCTACGGTTCAGACTGTAGGCCCGGAAGCGAACGCCACCGGGCATTTATTCGAACAAGCTTTAATACGTAAAGAGTAATCTATGGCTGCAACCAAGCCTGCATTTACCCCTCCGGGGAAAAAGGGTGACATGATTTTCAGTGCGCTGGTAAAACTGGCTGCGCTGATTGTGCTATTGATGCTGGGCGGCATCATCGTTTCCCTGATCATCTCTTCCTGGCCGAGCATTCAAAAGTTTGGCTTTGCCTTTTTGTGGACCAAAGAGTGGGATGCGCCCAACGAAATCTTCGGCGCGCTGGTGCCGATTTACGGGACCCTGGTGACCTCCTTTATCGCGCTGCTGATCGCCGTACCGGTGAGCTTCGGCATCGCGCTGTTTCTGACGGAACTGTCCCCCGCCTGGCTCAAGCGTCCGCTGGGTATTGCGATTGAGCTGCTGGCCGCGATCCCGAGTATCGTGTACGGCATGTGGGGCCTGTTTATTTTCGCCCCGCTGTTTGCGACTTACTTCCAGGAGCCTGTCGGTAACGTCCTGTCGACTATTCCGTTCGTCGGCGCGCTGTTTGCTGGCCCGGCGTTTGGTATCGGTATTCTCGCCGCTGGCGTCATTCTGGCCATCATGATCATCCCTTATATCGCCGCGGTAATGCGTGATGTTTTCGAACAGACGCCGGTGATGATGAAAGAGTCGGCCTATGGCATCGGCTGCACCACTTGGGAAGTGATCTGGCGCATCGTTTTACCGTTCACCAAGAACGGGGTGATCGGCGGCGTGATGCTCGGTCTGGGCCGTGCGCTGGGTGAAACCATGGCGGTCACCTTTATCATCGGTAACACCTACCAGCTCGACAGCATATCGCTGTATATGCCGGGGAACAGCATTACCTCCGCGCTGGCCAACGAATTCGCCGAAGCCGAAACCGGTCTGCACGTGGCGGCGCTGATGGAACTGGGTCTGATCCTGTTCGTTATCACCTTTATCGTTCTGGCGGCGTCGAAGTTTATGATTATGCGCCTCGCGAAGAATGAGGGGGCACGCTAATGGCGACCATTGAAATGCAAAGCACCGCCGAGCTGGCGGAGTCTCGCCGCAAGATGCAGGCTAAACGCCGCATGAAGAACCGCATCGCCCTGGCGCTGTCGATGGCCACCATGGCGTTTGGTTTGTTCTGGCTTATCTGGATCCTGATGGCGACGATAACCCGCGGCTTCGACGGCATGAGCCTGGCGCTGTTTACCGAAATGACGCCGCCGCCGAATACCGCGGGCGGCGGTCTGGCCAACGCCCTCGCCGGCAGCGGCCTGCTGATCCTGTGGGCAACTATCTTTGGTACGCCGCTGGGTATCCTCGCTGGAATTTATTTGGCGGAGTATGGCCGCAAGTCGGTGCTGGCGGAAATTATCCGTTTTATTAACGATATACTGCTTTCCGCGCCGTCTATCGTGGTTGGTCTGTTCGTCTACACCATCGTGGTGGCGCAGATGCAGCACTTCTCCGGCTGGGCGGGGGTGATCGCCCTGGCGCTGCTGCAGGTGCCTATCGTTATTCGTACCACCGAAAACATGCTGAAACTGGTGCCGGATAGCCTGCGTGAAGCGGCCTATGCGCTGGGTACGCCGAAGTGGAAGATGATCTCGGCGATCACCCTGAAAGCGTCCGTCTCGGGGATTATGACCGGGATCCTGCTGGCTATCGCCCGTATCGCCGGGGAAACGGCGCCCCTGCTGTTTACCGCGCTGTCCAACCAGTTCTGGAGCACCGACATGATGCAGCCGATTGCCAACCTGCCGGTGACCATTTTCAAATTTGCCATGAGTCCGTTTGCGGAGTGGCAGCAACTGGCATGGGCCGGGGTATTGATTATCACCCTGTGCGTCTTGCTGCTGAACATCCTGGCGCGCGTTATCTTCGCCAAGAAGAAACACGGTTAATTTTTGCGGCGCAGCGACAGCTGCGCTGAATGAGGAAGAGATTGAGATGAGTATGGTGAATACAGCCCCGGGTAAGATTTCAGTTCGCAACCTGAACTTCTACTACGGTAAATTCCATGCCCTGAAGAACATCAACCTGGATATCACCAAAAACCAGGTGACGGCGTTTATCGGTCCGTCAGGCTGTGGTAAATCCACTCTGCTGCGTACGTTCAATAAAATGTTTGAACTGTATCCGGAGCAGCGCGCGGAAGGCGAGATCCTGCTGGATGGCGACAACATTCTGACCAACACCCAGGATATCGCCCTGCTGCGTGCCAAGGTTGGCATGGTATTCCAGAAGCCAACGCCGTTCCCGATGTCCATTTACGACAACATCGCTTTCGGCGTGCGCCTGTTTGAAAAGCTGTCCCGTGCCGATATGGATGAGCGCGTGCAGTGGGCGTTGACCAAAGCCGCATTATGGAATGAAACCAAAGATAAACTGCACCAGAGCGGGTATTCTCTCTCCGGCGGTCAGCAGCAGCGCCTGTGCATCGCCCGCGGTATCGCGATCCGCCCGGAAGTCCTGCTGCTTGATGAACCTTGCTCAGCGCTGGACCCGATCTCTACCGGGCGTATCGAGGAGCTGATCACCGAGCTGAAGCAGGATTACACCGTCGTTATCGTGACTCACAACATGCAGCAGGCTGCGCGTTGCTCCGACCATACGGCATTTATGTATCTTGGCGAGCTGATTGAGTTCAGCAACACGGATGACCTGTTCACCAAGCCCGCGAAGAAACAAACTGAAGATTATATTACTGGCCGCTACGGTTGATTTGCCCTTGTGCTTTCAGGCTCTCACCAGTTGGGCAATCAGGAGACACCATGGACAACCTAAATCTTAACAAACATATTTCCGGCCAGTTCAACGCTGAACTGGAGTATATCCGCACCCAGGTGATGACCATGGGTGGGCTGGTGGAGCAACAGCTTTCTGATGCGATCACCGCCATGCATAACCAGGACAGCGATCTGGCGAAACGCGTGATTGACGGCGACAAACAGGTCAACATGATGGAAGTGGCGATCGATGAAGCCTGCGTGCGCATCATCGCCAAGCGCCAGCCGACCGCCAGCGACCTGCGCCTGGTGATGGCGATCATCAAGACCATCGCTGAGCTGGAACGCATTGGCGACGTGGCGGATAAAATCTGCCGTACCGCGCTGGAGAAGTTTTCCCAGCAGCACCAGCCGCTGCTGGTGAGCCTCGAATCGCTGGGCCGCCATACGGTGCAGATGCTGCATGACGTGCTGGATGCCTTCGCGCGTATGGATCTCGACGAGGCGGTACGTATCTATCGCGAAGACAAGAAAGTCGACCAGGAGTATGAAGGCATCGTGCGTCAGCTGATGACCTACATGATGGAAGACTCGCGCACTATCCCCAGCGTTCTGACGGCGCTGTTCTGCGCGCGCTCCATCGAACGTATCGGCGACCGCTGCCAGAATATTTGCGAATATATTTTCTACTTCGTCAAAGGCCAGGATTTCCGTCATGTGGGCGGCGATGAACTGGATAAACTGCTCGCCGGAAAAGATCCGAAAGAGTAATAATCATTTTGTTTAATTCTGATAAATGGATTTATCAGAATTAGATATGATTCCTCCAGCGGCAGCGATATTGCTGCGATTATCGTCACAATTAACAGGCTGCCCGTTTGAGTTCTTCATTTTATCGCGTAACAATCAGTATCCACTGACTGAGCGCGCAAGCTCAGAATGTTTTAAACGGATTGTTACTGCGACAGCAGGCAAAACCTGATATTGCCCCCCCACGGCGGCGATATCAGGTTTTTTTATGTGCGCTAAGAATGACTTAATAAGGGTTGCTACCGCGATGCGCGGGCAAAACCTGAAGAGGATTATCTGTTTAGGCAGATCGTCTTCTTCGGGTTTTTTTGCTTTTTTCTCTCCGCAAAAATAACAGCCCTCGCGCCCTTAAGCGGTATGGATACAGCTATTAGAACCCGCGCGATGCTTGTCGCTGTCGTATTTATTTATGCCAACACTTATATAAGGGAATATTATGTTTAGAAAAACCAGGATCGCTTCGGCGATGGTATTGCTGGCGCCGCTTTGTTATTCAACCACGCTGTTCGCGAGCCAGTTGACGGTAGAGCAACGGCTTGAGTTGCTGGAAAAAGCGCTTAGCGATACGCAAAAAGAGCTCAAAAAATATCAGGACCAGGAGAGAAAAAGAGACCAGATTTGGGCCACATGGTCTTCGCCTGCAGAGAGCCAGAAGCGCACCGTCGCGGCGGCGGCAGGACCGAAAGCAGCAGTGAAACCGGATGCGGTACTGGTCAAAAATCAACAACCTGCCACAGACGGCGCGCCAGCCTACGGCGCGATGACGCTGAAAGACTTTAGCAAGTTCGTCAAAGATGAAATTGGCTTTAGCTATAACGGCTACTTCCGCTCGGGCTGGGGAACCGCCTCGCATGGCTCGCCAAAGTCGTGGGCCATTGGCTCGCTTGGCCGTCTGGGCAATGAATATTCCGGCTGGTTCGATCTGCAGCTGAAGCAGCGGGTGTTTCAGGAAGGCGATAAACGCGTCGACGCCATCGTGATGCTCGACGGGAACGTTGGCCAGCAGTATTCCACTGGCTGGTTTGGTGACAATGCCGGCGGCGAAAACTACATCCAGTTCTCGGATATGTACGTCAACACCAAAGGATTCCTGCCGTTTGCCCCGGAAGCCGATTTCTGGGTCGGCAAACACGGTGCGCAAAAAATCGAGATCCAGATGCTGGACTGGAAAACGCAGAGAACCGATGCGGCGGCTGGCGTGGGGCTGGAAAACTGGCAGGTAGGCGCCGGGAAATTCGATATCGCGCTGGTCCGGGAGGATGTTGATGACTACGATCGTTCTTTAAGCAATAAGCAGCAAATTAACACCAATACCCTCGATATCCGTTACAAAGAGATCCCGTTGTGGGATAAAGCCAGTCTGATGGTCAGCGGACGCTATGTCGCCGCCAACCAAAGTTCTTCTGAGAAATATAAAGAAGGCAATGAAGGCTATTATCCATGGAAAGATACCTGGATGGCCGGCACCTCGTTAACGCAAAAATTTGCTCACGGCGGCTTTAACGAATTTTCTTTGTTGCTGGCGAATAACTCCATTGCCAGCAGCTTCTCGCGCTATGCCGGATCCAGCCCCTATACCACCTTTAACGGCCGCTATTATGGCGACCATACCAATGGCACCGCCGTGCGCTTAACCTCGCAAGGGGAAACCTATTTACGCGATGACATTATTATGGCGAATGCCATCGTTTACTCCTTTGGCAACGACGTTTACAGCTACGAGACCGGGGCCCACTCCGATTTTGAATCCATCCGTACGGTCCTGCGGCCGGCCTATATCTGGAATAAATATAACCAGACCGGCGTCGAACTGGGGTACTTCAGGCAGCAAAACAAAGATGTGACCGGCAAGAAATATAACGAGTCCGGCTATAAGACCACGCTGTTCCATACCTTCAAAGTTAATACCAGTATGCTGACCTCGCGCCCGGAAATTCGCTTCTATGCCACCTATATTAAAGCGAAGGATATCGACCTGGATAAGGCCGCGAATAACACCACCCGCATTTTTGAAGACGGTAAAAACGATCAGTTTGCCGTAGGGGCGCAGGCGGAAATCTGGTGGTGAGACGATAACAGAACGGACACAACGTAAGAGGAATAACGATGAAACAACATGCCATTTATTTCGCCCTCGCGCTGGCGGGCGCGGCGTTCACCATTCAGGCGGCACCGTTGCCAGCGGTGCCCGAGCCCTCCCTGCCGGTGAGCCACTTTATCACTCAGGTTAACGCGGATAAGAGTATCACTTACCGCCTGTTTGCCCCTGATGCCCGGCGGGTTTCGGTGGTGACAGGCGCCACGCCGGACACCTTTGTCTCGCACGACATGACCAAAGCGGACCACGGGGTCTGGACATGGAAAAGTGAGCCAATGAAACCCAATCTCTATGAATACTATTTTGATGTGGACGGCTTCCGCTCGGTGGATACCGGCAGCCGCTATCAGAAGCCGCAGCGTCAGGTGAACACCAGCCTGATTCTGGTTCCCGGCAGTATTCTTGACGATCGCCCGGTCGCGCACGGCGATCTGCGCACCCTTACCTATCACTCGAAGGCGCTGAATGCGGAACGGCGGCTCTATGTCTGGACGCCGCCGGACTATAGCGGCAGCGGCGAGCCGCTGCCGGTGCTCTATTTCTATCATGGCTTTGGCGACAGCGGGCTGTCGGCCATCGATCAGGGGCGTATTCCGCAAATCATGGATAACCTGCTGGCGGAGGGCAAGATCAAGCCTATGCTGGTGGTGGTCCCGGATACCGAAACCGACACCCCGGAAGCCATCGCGGAAAACTTCCCGCCGCAGGAGCGACGCAAAACCTTCTATCCGCTGAATGCGCTGGCGGCGGATAAGGAGCTGATGCAGGACATTATTCCGCTGATCGATGCCCGGTTTAACGTGCGTAAAGATGCCGATGGTCGGGCGCTGGCTGGCCTCTCTCAGGGCGGGTATCAGGCGCTGGTTTCCGGGATGAATCATCTGGAGAGCTTTGGCTGGCTCGCCACGTTTAGCGGCGTCACGACCACCACGGTGCCGAATGCCGGTGTGGAAGCGCAACTGAAACATCCTGAGGCGATCAATCAACAGCTGCGTAACTTTACCGTGGTCGTCGGGGAAAAAGATTCCGTAACCGGCAAAGACATCGCGGGTCTGAAAAGCGAGCTGGAAAAACAGAAGATCAACTTTGACTATCACGCCTATCCCGGCCTGAACCATGAAATGGACGTCTGGCGCCCGGCCTACGCGGAGTTTGTGCAAAAACTGTTTAAATAGCCGGTGGGGGCGTTTAGCCCCCGCTTTCCGCGAGTGAAGAAAGACAAGATGAAAGTGATTGTGTCCCAAGATGATGGAGAGATAGCCGGTCGCCAGCCGTCTTGTTCTGGGCTAGATCATAGCGCTACCTGCCAACCGTCGCCCGGTTGGGCGACGCCGGGGGCTAGCGAGTGATATCCCAACCGCGCGCTTTCCACAATGCCGGCAGCGCAGCCAGATCGGTAAAGGTCGTCACTTTGGGATGATCGATGGGCGGGTTGTGCGGATCGGCGCAGAAGTAGAACACCTCCATGCCGGCGGCTATTCCCGATTGTGCACCTGCCCTGGAATCATCAACCAGAATACAGTTCTCAACGTTAACGCTCATCGCCTTTGCGGCATGGAACATCAGCGCCGGATCGGGTTTCCAGCGCTGAATATCGTAGCCGCTGTACAACCGGTCAGCGAAATGGTGCAGCAGGCCGGTGCGGCCGAGAGAGTGTTGCATCTTACTGACCGGGCCATTGGAAACCACGCACATCGGGACGCTTACCGCATCCAGCAGCGCCTGGGCTCCGGCAATCACCTCCAGTTCGCTATCAAACAGGCGGGCGACTTCCGCACGGTAAATCGGCTCCAGAGTGGCCTTTTGCAGGTTAACGCCATGCTCGGCGTTGATGGTGTCGATTATTTCGTACAGCTTTACGCCTTTGAAGCGCTTAAAAATCTCTGCCAGCTCCAGCGTAATGCCAAATTCCTGGAACATGTGCACGTAGGCGCGGGAGCAAATCACCTCGCTGTCGACCAGCGTGCCGTCACAGTCAAAAAATACTGCTTCTGGTTGAGTCATAGCCATTCCATATTAACAAGTTTAACGTTTTCGTCATGTCCAATGCCGCGACGCAATCGTTGCCGTATAAGCAAAATAAATGAAAAAAATTACCATACAACCGCGCCTGGTGCTGTAATTTGGTATAGGATAGCGTCGAATTTTCCCTCCTTACGTTCGGAAACCGATAATGAGTCAACAACAAACCAGCCAGTCTTCTGGCCAGGGTCTGCTGGAGCGCGTATTTAAACTGCGCGAGCACGGCACCACGGTGCGCACGGAAGCCATCGCCGGTTTCACCACGTTCCTGACGATGGTGTATATCGTTTTTGTTAACCCACAAATTCTTGGCGTAGCGGGCATGGATACCAGCGCCGTGTTTGTGACCACCTGTCTGATTGCCGCTTTCGGCAGTATCCTGATGGGGCTGTTCGCGAACCTGCCGGTCGCCCTGGCGCCGGCGATGGGCCTGAACGCCTTTTTCGCCTTTGTGGTGGTGCAGGCGATGGGCCTGCCGTGGCAGGTCGGGATGGGCGCGATTTTCTGGGGCGCCGTCGGCCTGCTGCTGCTGACGATCTTCCGCGTACGCTACTGGATGATCGCCAATATTCCGCTGAGCCTGCGCGTGGGCATCACCAGCGGTATCGGTCTGTTTATCGGTATGATGGGCCTGAAGAACGCCGGGGTTATCGTCGCAAACCCGGAAACGCTGGTCAGCATTGGTCATCTGACCTCCCACAGCGTGCTGCTGGGCGTGCTGGGCTTCTTTATCATCGCGATTCTGGCGTCGCGCAACATTCATGCCGCGGTTCTGGTCTCTATCGTGGTGACCACCCTGCTGGGCTGGATGCTGGGTGATGTACACTACACCGGAATCGTCTCGGCGCCGCCGAGCGTGACTTCGGTGATCGGTCATGTCGATCTGGCGGGCTCCCTGAATCTGGGCCTGGCCGGGGTGATCTTCTCCTTTATGCTGGTCAACCTGTTTGACTCCTCCGGGACGCTGATCGGCGTGACGGATAAAGCGGGTCTGGCGGACGCCAACGGTAAATTCCCGCGCATGAAGCAGGCGCTGTTTGTCGATAGCGTCTCGTCGGTGGCAGGCTCCTTCATCGGCACCTCGTCGGTAACTGCGTATATCGAATCCTCCTCCGGCGTTTCCGTGGGCGGGCGCACCGGCCTGACCGCTGTGGTCGTCGGTATCCTGTTCCTGCTGGTTATCTTCCTCTCTCCGCTGGCGGGGATGGTTCCGGCCTATGCGGCCGCCGGCGCGCTGATTTACGTCGGCGTGCTGATGACCTCAAGCCTGGCGCGCGTGAAGTGGGATGACCTGACGGAAGCGGTACCGGCGTTTATCACCGCGGTGATGATGCCGTTTAGCTTCTCGATCACCGAAGGCATTGCCCTGGGCTTTATCTCCTACTGCGTGATGAAAATTGGCACCGGCCGTCTGCGCGACCTCAGCCCTTGCGTCATTATCGTCTCGCTGCTGTTTGTGCTGAAGATTGTCTTTATCGATGCACATTAATCCGCACGTATGATGAAAAAGCCCGGCATCGCTGCCGGGCTTTTTTTATGCTTTAACCCGCTGAATATAGTCGCCAAAGGCAGTCAGCTGGCCGCGCAGATGGTCGAGGGTGCTCTGATCGACCACTTCACCCGACTGCGGATCCACTTTGTTCTGGATCACGCCACCCATAAATTCCGGTTTATTCATCACCATCGCATCGAGGAACACCAGAATCTGCCGCAGATGATACTGGCAGCGCGCGCCGCCGATGGCGCCCATAGAGCTGGTTTGAATCAGCACCGGCTTGCCGGACAGCGGCTGCTCGGGCAGACGTGAAAGCCAGTCGATGGCGTTTTTCAGGCCGCCAGGCACGGAATAGTTATACTCGGGGGTGACAATCACCACGCCATCCGCCTCGCGGATCTGCTGCGCAATCTCCTGCACGCTCTGCGGGAATCCCTCTTCCTCCTGAATATCAGCATCGTACAGCGGAATATCGCCGATCGACGGCAGCGCGGAAATGTGCATGCCCGCCGGCGCGATGCCGGGCAGGGTACGCGCGACCATTCCATTAAACGACCCTTTACGCAGGCTGCCGAGTAACGTAACCACTTTCAAGGTATCTGACATGATTGCTCCTTTGGATCATGATGCCGGCAAGACCGGTCAATTGAGGGATAAGGTTTTTTCCGTGGGCAGACTGGTAAAGCGCATCAGGCGGGCTGAGGGTTCGCGTGCGCGGCGCTGAGCGTCCGCCAGGCTGTGCCAGTCGCCTCCCTTAGCATCATACTCCCAGACCTTCAGCGGGCCGATATTCGGGGTAGCGGCAATCGACCACACCAGCAGCGATTCGGCGTCACAGACGGCTTCGATCGGCAGGCTGCCGGCGGTACGCAGGCGGCCGGAGCCAGGCAGCAGCTGCAGCTGCGTTGATGTCTCACCGGTCAGCTTCAGCACGCTGCGGCGCAGCGCCACCAGCTGGCTGCGCGCTTCGTCCGGGTCATGCTGAATGTTAATCCACAGATTCTCATTGTTACTGAAATTTTGCCGGTCGGCGTCGTGGCTGCGAACGGCGCGCTGCAGCTCCATGTCGAGGCCGCAATCCCCCTCGGTGGTCAGCGCCACGCCAACGATATTGCCAGTATAAGAGATAGAGAAGCGGGGAAGGTGACGATCGCTAAAAACCGGTCTGCCATTGGCTTCGTTAACGATTTCAGGCAGCTCGCTGATGCCGTAAAGCATAAACAGCAGTTCGGCGAGCAGCGACCGCGAAGCGCGAAAGCGGGCTTGCCGGTATTCAGGGAGCCGACGTGCGGATTGATGACAGGCCGCTGACAAACGTGTCGATAGCGGCTCCCCGGAACTGAGTATCCCTCGTGCAAAATGCGTTGCCATACGTCGCTCCGTGAGTAATGGTCTGAATTAAAACGGCGGGCGCTATTATCGCCTGGTATTAACAGGTTTTAATGCCGAAATCCCCCCTTGAAAAGGGAATTTGTTTGAATTTTACAAATTCTTGCGCAAATAAGGTGCTATGGGCACGAAACAAGGCTTACAGCGTACCGGAATAGAGCGCTTTCAGCGTATCTCTAAGCCAGACAAGCTTCGGGTTGTAGCTGTTGCGTTTATGCCATAGCAAGGTGAAGGGGACGCGAAGCTTTTCCAGATGCTGCGGCTCCAGCGGCAGCGGTCGGGAGACCAGCGGTAGCTGGTGCTGCTGATTATAGTGCTGGCAGTAGCGCGGCGCGGTGGCCAGCATGGTGTGCTGCGGCTGGGCCGCCATAAAGAGGGATTGCTCAAACCCCGGCACGGTCAGCGCCACGTTACGTTTATGCCCCAGCTCCTGCAGCACGTCGTCCAGCGCCCAGGTATCGCGTTGTTCCCAGCAGATGGTGATATGCGGATAGCGTAAGAATGCCGCCAGATCCCACTCCTCCCTGAGCGCCGGATGATCGGCGCGCAGCCAGACCTGCGGCAGGTCGGTGAACAGCACATCAAAATCGATATACCACGGCAGCAGGCTTAGCAGCTCCCGCGACTGCGGATGGCTTTCGCGCCCGCAGAAGCCGATATCCACCTCGCCGCGAATGATGGCGTCCAGGGAGTCGTAGTCCCAGTTGCGCAAACGAATCAATGCCTGCGGATAGCGCTGATAGATGCGCTGGGAGAGGGTGTTAAACAGGATCATCAGCAGCGGCGTTTCCGCCGCCAGCTCGAACTTAAGGCCGCTCGGCATGGTGTGGTGCGGTTTATCGAGGATCTGGTTGCCCATCTGCATCCAGTCCGCCAGATCCTGCTCCATGCTGCTGACCAGCGGCGTGGGCGCCAGGCCCAGCGGCGTTTTGACAAACAGCGGATCGTCAAACCAGGCGCGCAGTTTGGCCAGCGACTTGCTCACCGCCGAGGGCGAAACGTTCATCCGCTTCGCCGTACGGGTGACGCTGAGCTCCTGGGTCAGGAGCTGCAGGCAGAGGAGTAAATTAAGATCGAGACTCGAAAGCGGCTTCTTCATCGTGTTGCGCAACCCGCGGCGGGGTGGCGACCAGTAGCAGAACAAGACTCACTATGCTACAGGCAATGAGTATCCCGATCAGCATATTCATTGCGCTGAGTCCGATGATAGCGGCGAGCCATATCCACAGCGACGAACCGCACACCTGCGCGATGCCGAGGACCGAGCTGGCGACACCGGCGCGCAGCGTGAATGGCCCCAGGGCCTGGCTCATCGCGACGCCGAAGCCGACGGAGAAGCCGGCGCAAATCATGCCCAGCCCGACCAGGGTGACGGCCTGGTGGGTGGCGAGGCTCAGCGCCACGCCAGCCGCCAGGAACAGCAGCTGCGAGGTTATCATTAGGGTGCGCGGTTTAAACAGCGACAGGGCGAACGGCGTCGAGAAGGAGACCGCCATGCTGACCATCGCCATCAGCGCCATCGTCATGGAATAGGTGCCGCGATCGAACCCCATTTCCTCCATCATCAGTACCGGCGAGACGTTCACGTAGGTGAGGATCGCCGTTACGCTGAGGGTGGTGATGAGAATGCGGCTGAGGAAAAAGCGATTCAACAGCGATTCGTCCGCGCCATGCTGCGGCATAGCCGTCTGCGGAGGCGCCGTCGGACGCGTCTCGCGCAGGATAAATACCGCCAGTAAACCCACCGTTACCCCCATGCCGATCATGGTGTAGAACAGACTCTGCCACGGGAATTTCAGCATGATCAGGTGGCCGAGCACCGGCGCCAGAACAGGGATGATGCAGGTAATGCCGTTGAGCAACGACAGCACTTTGGCCCGCCGACGGTCGTCCAGCGTATCGCGCAGAATAGCGAAAGCCACCACGTAGCAGCAGCCGGCGCCAATCCCCTGGATAAAGCGTCCGGTAAGGAAGTGGCTGCTGGTGTGCGCCTGCGCGCAGAGCAGGGAGGCGATAACAAAGATCGCCGCGCCCACAATGGCGACAGGCTTGCGCCCCGAGCGGTCGGCGATACGGCCAGCAAACAGCATCGCGGAGGCCATTCCGGCCAGATAGACCGAGAAGGCGATATGTAATTGCGCCTCGCTGGCTCCCAGATCCTGAGCAATACGCGGCAGGCCGACGAGATACATATCGATGCCGGAGGGATAGAGCAGAACCAGGGCAAAGCTGCAGAGAAGAAAGCGTGTCATGAGATCCTCGCGATGTGAATGGCGTTCAGCATAGTGAGATACGCTCCGCAAGACGAGTTGCCATTTGGACAACGCTATTTTCCTGGCAGGAAACGCGAACTAGCGGCCCCGGCGTCGCCAGACGCGGGCCATCCCTTCGCTTTCCGGCCGAACGCTTTCGAAGCCAAACTTCGCGTACAGCTCCGGAACATCCGCCACAAGCGTAACGTAGGCGCCGTCAAAGGCGTTCGCATCCAGCCAGGCGACCAGCTTCTCCATCACCAGCCGGCCAAGGCCCTTTCCCTGGTGAGCCGGATCGACGGCGACGTCGACAATGTCGAAATTAATCGCGCCGTCGCCGACGATGCGCCCCATGGCGATCGGCGTCTCCTGCCAGAGGATATGTACGCCATAACAGCTTTGCGGCAGCCCGGCTCTGGCGCCTTCTACGGGGCGCGGCGACATGCCCGCTACCACCCGCAGGTGGCAAAACGCTTCGGCGGAGGGCACCTTCTCGATCACGGTATATTCAACGGTCATGCTTTAGTCTCGTGGTTAGGGGGAGATAAAAGTAGAGAACGTTGCGCCGCAAAGGGCAAGAAAAAACCCGCATTAACGCGGCGCTAATGCGGGTGAGTGAACGTTTACGGACTAAACGTTATTTGCCGATACAGAAGCTGGAGAAGATGCGGCCCAGCAGGTCGTCGGAAGTGAACTCCCCGGTGATCTCGCTCAGCGCCTGCTGCGCGAGACGCAGCTCTTCCGCCAGCAGCTCGCCGGCCCAGGCGCCCAGCAGCTGGGCTTTGCCCTGCCGCAGATGGTTCGCCGCCTCTTCCAGCGCCTGCAGATGGCGACGGCGGGCGAGGAAGCCGCCTTCCATATTGGTATCGAAGCCCATGCTCTGCTTGAGGTGATTACGCAGCACCTCGACGCCTTCGCCGGTGCGTGCCGACAGGCGGATCAGTGAGTGGCCATTTACTTCGCTGATACCCAGCGCTTCGCCGGTAACATCGGCTTTATTTCGCACCACGGTAATCGGCAGTTTAGCGGGCAGACGCTCGATAAAATCTGGCCAGATCTCCGCCGGGTCAACGGCGCTGGTGGTGGTGCCATCGACCATAAACAGCACCCGGTCAGCCTGCGCAATCTCCTGCCAGGCGCGCTCGATGCCGATACGCTCCACTTCGTCATTGGCGTCGCGCAGGCCCGCGGTATCAATGATATGCAGCGGCATGCCGTCGATATGGATATGCTCGCGCAGCACATCGCGGGTGGTGCCCGCAATGTCGGTGACGATCGCCGCTTCGCGGCCCGCCAGGGCGTTCAGCAGGCTTGATTTACCGGCATTTGGCCGCCCGGCGATCACCACTTTCATCCCTTCGCGCAGCAGACTGCCCTGACGGGCTTCGGCGCGGACGGCGTCGAGGTCGGCCATCACCTCGTTCAGCTGGGCTTCAATTTTGCCGTCGGAGAGGAAATCAATTTCTTCATCCGGAAAATCAATCGCCGCTTCCACGTAGATGCGCAGGTGAGTGAGCGCTTCCACAAGGTGGTTCACCCGCGCGGAGAACGCCCCCTGCAGCGAGTTCAGCGCCGAGCGCGCCGCCTGTTCTGAGCTGGCGTCGATAAGATCGGCGATGGCCTCTGCCTGCGCCAGGTCGAGCTTGTCGTTAAGGAACGCGCGCTCGGAGAATTCGCCCGGTCTGGCGATGCGCAGGCCCGGCAGGGTCAGAATACGTTTGAGCAGCAGGTCAAGAATGACCGGGCCGCCGTGGCCCTGCAGCTCAAGCACATCTTCCCCGGTAAAGGAGTTCGGCCCGGGGAACCACAGCGCAATCCCCTGATCCAGCGGCGTACCGTCAACGTCGTTGAACGGCAGGTAGTCGGCATAGCGCGGCTTCGGCAGCTTGCCGAGTACCGCCTGCGCGACGTCGCGCGCTTTGAGGCCGGAGATACGCAGGATGCCCACACCCCCGCGTCCCGGTGGGGTTGCCTGGGCGACGATAGTGTCGTTATGGCTCATGGTGACTCTCTATGTAGATGTAAAAAAGGCGGTCCATTGACCGCCTTCTCTGGCATTAACGTTACCGTAACTACTCTAAATTATCCAGGTCGCAGATGCGTTGGCTTGAAGAATGAAGAGTATCAGGATTTCTTCTTCTCGCGGCTATGCAGGCCACGCTTCTCCAGACCACGGTAAATCAGCTGCTGCTGGATAATGGTCACCAGGTTGCTGACGATGTAGTACACCACCAGGCCAGACGGGAACCACAGGAAGAACACCGTGAAGATGACCGGCATAAAGGTCATGATCTTCTGCTGCATCGGGTCGGTCACGGTGGTTGGCGACATCTTCTGGATGAAGAACATCGTCGCGCCCATGATGATCGGCAGGATGTAGTACGGGTCTTGCGCAGACAGATCGTGGATCCACAGGATAAACGGCGCATGACGCAGTTCTACCGAGGCGCTCAGCATGTAGTACAGCGCAAGGAAGATCGGCATCTGGATAATCAGCGGGAAGCAGCCGCCCAGCGGGTTCACTTTTTCCGCTTTATACAGCGCCATCATCTCCTGGCTTTGACGTTGTTTATCGTCGCCCAGACGCTCGCGCATGGCCTGAATTTTCGGCTGCAGCATACGCATCTTCGCCATGGAGGTGTACTGCGCTTTGGTCAGCGGGTACATGATGCCACGAACGATAAAGGTGATGACGATAATCGAGAAGCCCCAGTTGCCGAGGAAGCCGTGAATGAATTTCAGCAGCTTGAACAGCGGTTGGGAGATGAACCACAGCCAGCCGTAGTCGACGGTCAGATCCAGGTGCGGCGCGACGGCAGCCATTTTGTCCTGAATCGCCGGGCCGACCCACAGCGTGCTCTGCAGTTTGTCGGTTTGACCAGGCTGCACCAGTACCGGCTGAGATTTATAGCCGATAGCGACAATGCCGTTGCCGAGGTTGGCGGTGTAGAAGTTATTCGTCCCGTTATTCTGCGGCACCCACGCGGTGGTGAAGTACTGCTGCAGCATGGCAACCCAACCGTTTTTGGTGCTGACGTTCAGGTTTTCATTGTCCAGGATGGTATCGAATTTGTATTTTTCGTATTTCGAATCCGCGGTGGAGAACGCTGCGCCACGGAAAGTATGCATCGTGGACAGGCCGCCGGTCTGCGTATCGCGACTGGACGGCAGCGCGGCGGTCTGCTTCAGCTGACCGAAGGTCGAGACTTCCAGCGGTTTCTCGCTGGCGTTCTGCACGCTATAACCCACGTTCACCGCATAATCACCGCGTTTCAGGGTGAAGGTCTTGGTGAAGACGTTGCCGGCTTTGTCGGTATAGGTCAGCGGAATAACGATTTCGTTCTGGCCATCAGCCAGTACATACGCATCTTTATCAGCGTTATACAGCGGACGCGGGCCGTTAGCCGGGTTATCCGGGCCGTCACGACCGGTTAAGCCGCTCTGCGCCTGGTAGATAAACTGTGGCGTAGTTTCCAGTAACTGGAACGGTTCAGTCGATTTCAGCGCTTTCGGGTAAGCCGGAAGCAGCGCTTGCTCAACATCACCACCGCGGGTGTTGATGGTCAGATCAAGCACATCAGTTTTAACCGTAATCAGTTTCCCCTGGCCACTGGCCGGTACGCCCTGGTCGGCGGCGCTACCCGCTGCTGTGGTCGTAGTCTGCGTGGTCTGCTGCTGGGGTTGCGGATTTTTGTCCTGCTCCCAGGCTTGCCAGATCATGAAAGACACGAACAACAAAGCGATGATAAGAAGATTGCGTTGCGAATCCATCGTTAGTGTTCTCTGGTATCAAATGGTCCAGGCGGGACGGGATCGTCACCACCAGGGTGTAAAGGGTGGCATTTTAATACGCGTTTCATCGTCAACCAACTGCCTTTTATCACTCCAAACCTGCGTAAGGCCTCAATTCCGTATTGAGAACAGGTTGGGGTGAAACGGCAATGCGGCCCGAGTAGTGGACTAATCAGGCGCTGATAAACTCGAATCAGGCCGATCAGGACCCGCGAGCCAGGCGACAATGGCGGCGCCATAATTTTTCCAACGCTTCCGAGAGAGCACGGTTATCGAGGTCGGCAACCCCTCTTTTCGCCACCACCACGAAATCCATTGGCGGGAGTTCATGTTGACGCAAACGAAAACTTTCACGCGTCAGACGTTTAATCCGATTGCGTTCATGTGCGCGTTTCACGTTTTTCTTGGCGACGGTGAGACCGATGCGGGGATGCCCCAGCGAATTCAGGCGGCCGAGGATGGTGATTTGCGGCGTGCCAGCCCGTTGTGGCTGCTGGAAGACGAAAGTGAAATGACTGGGAGTTAACAAGCGTAACTCCCTGGGAAATGCGAGCTTAACCACGCAGGGTTAGCTTTATTACTTGGAAACGGTCAGACGAGCGCGGCCTTTAGCACGACGACGTGCCAGAACCTGACGACCATTTTTAGTAGCCATACGAGCACGGAAGCCGTGAGAACGGTTGCGCTTCAGTACAGACGGTTGAAAAGTGCGTTTCATGGCGATTTCTACCTAAACTTGAATAAATTCACTGACTTTTGCGTAGACCCGAACGAACTTCGAACGACTTACGCCTCAGCGTGGGTGATTAAAGAGGCCGGATTGTAATAATTGTACACTCCGGAGTCAATTCTCTTTCCTTATTTCTCGCACCTCGTCGCACAAAAAATAAGCTGAGACGCGTGACGAAAACGGGCATTACGCGCCGGGTGGGGGATTATACGGCCTGGCCAGTAAAGCGCAAGGATCCTGAAGGATCTTTGTTAGATCGTTTCCGCCCAAAAGCGGCATAGCTCATTAATTTTTCCAATATGCGGCGGAAATCGTGCTTCACTCCTCCCAGGATCGATTACACTTACCCGGTTTCGATCCTTCCTGTGGATAAATCGGGAAGAATCTGTTGAGAAACACAAGATCTCTTTCTCAGTTTAGGCTATGATCCCCGGTCCCGATCGCGATCCCCGGATCCGCAGCGGGAAATAACCGCAGATAGCGGTTCGCACGTCACCCCTTTTGTGCAGGGGCTTTTCGGCTAATGCAGGGTCTTGTCGACGTGTGCCAACAATCACGATTGTTTCAGTTTTTCTTTGATATCGATTTTATGTTCGAGTGGAGTCCGCCGTGTCACTTTCGCTTTGGCAGCAGTGTCTTGCCCGATTGCAGGATGAGTTACCAGCCACAGAATTCAGCATGTGGATCCGCCCATTGCAGGCGGAACTGAGCGATAACACGCTGGCACTGTATGCGCCAAACCGTTTTGTGCTCGACTGGGTAAGGGACAAATACCTCAATAATATCAATGGACTCCTCAATGATTTTTGCGGTGCGGACGCCCCGCAGCTGCGTTTTGAGGTAGGAGCTAAGCCCGCCAGCTCGCTGCAGAAAGGGGCGGTAAGCCCGGCCGCAGCGACTATCCCGGCGGCGCAGGTGCAGACCGCGCGCGTGGCGCCGACGATCGTGCGCCCTGGCTGGGATAATGTCCCGGCGCCGGCGGAGCCGACCTACCGTTCTAACGTTAACGTGAAACACACGTTTGATAACTTCGTCGAAGGTAAATCTAACCAGCTGGCCCGCGCGGCGGCGCGTCAGGTGGCGGATAACCCGGGCGGCGCCTATAACCCCCTGTTCCTCTACGGCGGAACGGGTCTGGGTAAAACCCACCTGCTGCACGCGGTGGGGAACGGTATCGTGGCGCGTAAACCGAACGCCAAAGTGGTCTATATGCACTCGGAGCGTTTCGTTCAGGACATGGTTAAAGCGCTGCAGAACAACGCCATCGAAGAGTTTAAGCGCTACTACCGATCCGTTGACGCCCTGCTGATCGATGACATTCAGTTCTTCGCTAATAAAGAGCGATCCCAGGAAGAGTTTTTCCACACCTTCAACGCCTTGCTGGAAGGTAATCAGCAGATCATTTTGACCTCGGATCGTTATCCCAAAGAGATCAACGGCGTTGAAGATCGTCTGAAATCCCGCTTCGGCTGGGGGCTGACGGTGGCGATCGAGCCGCCGGAGCTGGAAACCCGCGTCGCGATCCTGATGAAAAAAGCCGATGAGAACGACATCCGCCTGCCGGGCGAAGTGGCGTTCTTTATTGCCAAGCGCCTGCGCTCAAACGTGCGTGAACTGGAGGGGGCGCTGAACCGCGTTATCGCCAACGCCAACTTCACCGGCCGGGCGATCACTATCGATTTCGTGCGCGAAGCGCTGCGCGATCTGCTGGCGCTGCAGGAAAAACTGGTCACCATCGACAATATTCAAAAGACGGTGGCGGAGTACTACAAGATTAAGGTAGCGGACCTGCTGTCCAAACGCCGCTCCCGTTCGGTGGCGCGTCCTCGCCAGATGGCGATGGCGCTGGCCAAAGAGCTGACCAACCACAGCCTGCCGGAAATCGGCGATGCGTTTGGCGGCCGCGACCATACCACCGTGCTGCACGCCTGCCGCAAGATTGAGCAGCTGCGTGAAGAAAGCCACGACATTAAAGAAGATTTTTCCAATTTAATCAGAACATTATCCTCGTGACGCTATGAAATTTACCGTAGAACGTGAACATTTATTAAAACCGCTGCAACAGGTGAGCGGTCCGTTAGGTGGTCGTCCGACGCTGCCCATTCTCGGTAACCTGCTGCTTCAGGTCGCGGACGGCGCGCTGTCGCTGACCGGTACCGATCTTGAAATGGAGATGGTGGCGCGCGTGGCGCTGGTTCAGCCGCACGAAGCGGGCGCCACCACCGTTCCGGCGCGTAAATTCTTTGATATCTGCCGCGGCCTGCCGGAAGGCGCGGAGATCGCGGTGCAGCTGGAAGGCGATCGCATGCTGGTACGTTCCGGCCGCAGCCGCTTCTCGCTGTCGACCCTGCCCGCTGCCGACTTCCCGAATCTTGACGACTGGCAGAGCGAGGTGGAATTTACCCTGCCGCAGGCGACCATGAAGCGTCTGATCGAAGCGACGCAGTTCTCGATGGCGCACCAGGATGTTCGTTACTACTTAAACGGTATGCTGTTCGAAACCGAAGGCAGCGAACTGCGCACCGTCGCTACCGACGGTCACCGTCTGGCGGTCTGTTCGATGCCGCTGGAAGCGTCGCTGCCGAACCATTCGGTGATCGTGCCGCGTAAAGGGGTGATTGAGCTGATGCGGATGCTCGACGGCGGTGATACGCCGCTGCGCGTGCAGATCGGCAGCAATAATATCCGCGCCCATGTCGGCGATTTTATCTTCACTTCGAAGCTGGTTGATGGCCGTTTCCCGGATTATCGCCGCGTACTGCCGAAAAATCCGGATAAACACCTCGAAGCGGGCTGCGATATTCTGAAGCAGGCTTTTGCCCGCGCGGCGATTCTCTCCAATGAGAAATTCCGCGGCGTGCGGCTGTACGTTAGCGAAAATCAGCTGAAAATCACCGCCAATAACCCGGAGCAGGAAGAAGCGGAAGAGATTCTGGACGTGACCTACGCCGGCACGGAGATGGAGATTGGCTTCAACGTTAGCTACGTGCTGGATGTGCTGAACGCGCTGAAGTGCGAGAATGTGCGCATTCTGCTGACGGATTCGGTGTCGAGCGTGCAGATTGAGGATGCGGCTTCACAAAGCGCAGCCTATGTTGTCATGCCTATGCGCTTATAGAAAATATCGGGCTATCTTACTTGCCATTTTCAACCTGGGCTGTGCTCGTCCCTGTCACGTACTTCGTGTACGCTCCAGGGTCTGCGCGCAGTCCGCGTTGAAACTGGCTGCGCCGATTACGCCCTGGCCCGAAGAAACCCAGATATGTCACTGACGCGCTTACTTATCAAAGATTTCCGCAATATTGAACATGCGGATCTCGCTTTATCTCCCGGCTTTAACTTCCTGGTTGGCGCGAACGGCAGCGGCAAAACCAGCGTGCTGGAAGCCATCTACACGCTTGGCCATGGCCGGGCGTTTCGCAGTTTGCAAATTGGCCGGGTGATCCGCCACGAGCAGGAGGCCTTTGTTCTGCATGGCCGTCTGCAGGGCGAAGAGCGGGAAACCGCCATCGGCCTGACCAAAGACAAACAGGGCGACAGCAAGGTGCGTATCGACGGCACCGACGGCCACAAAGTGGCGGAGCTGGCGCACCTGATGCCGATGCAGCTGATTACGCCGGAGGGGTTTACTTTACTCAACGGCGGCCCCAAATACAGAAGAGCATTCCTTGACTGGGGATGCTTTCATAACGAAGCCGGATTCTTCACCGCCTGGAGCAACCTGAAGCGCCTGGTCAAGCAGCGCAACGCCGCGCTGCGTCAGGTCAGCCGTTATGCCCAGCTGCGGCCATGGGATCTGGAATTAATCCCGCTGGCGGAGCAGATCAGCCGCTGGCGTGCCGAATACAGCGCCGCTATCGTCGAAGACATGGCGGATACCTGTCAGCAATTTTTACCGGAATTCTCGCTCTCTTTCTCCTTCCAGCGCGGCTGGGAAAAAGAGACCGACTACGCTGAAGTGCTGGAGCGGAATTTCGAGCGTGACAGAATGTTAACCTATACCGCCCACGGCCCGCATAAAGCGGATTTCCGTATTCGCGCCGACGGGGCGCCGGTGGAAGATACCTTGTCGCGCGGGCAGCTTAAGCTGCTGATGTGCGCCCTGCGTCTGGCGCAGGGCGAGTTCCTCACCCGCGTCAGCGGGCGGCGCTGCCTGTACCTGATAGATGATTTTGCCTCGGAACTCGATGATGCCCGCCGCGGTCTGTTATCCAGTCGCCTGAAAGCGACGCAGTCGCAGGTTTTCGTCAGCGCCATCAGCGCTGAGCACGTTATGGACATGTCGGACAAAAATTCGAAGATGTTCCGCGTGGAAAAAGGTAAAATAACGGATTAACCCAAGATTAAATGAGCGAGAAACGTTGATGTCGAATTCTTATGACTCCTCCAGTATCAAAGTCCTGAAAGGGCTGGATGCGGTGCGTAAGCGCCCGGGTATGTATATCGGCGACACGGATGACGGCACCGGTCTGCACCACATGGTATTCGAGGTTGTGGATAACGCTATCGACGAAGCGCTCGCGGGTTACTGCAAAGATATCGTGGTGACCATCCACAGCGATAACTCCGTCTCCGTCCAGGATGACGGCCGCGGCATCCCGACCGGCATTCACCCGGAAGAGGGCGTCTCCGCAGCGGAAGTTATCATGACCGTCCTGCACGCTGGCGGTAAATTCGATGATAACTCCTATAAAGTCTCCGGCGGTCTGCACGGCGTGGGCGTCTCGGTGGTTAACGCCCTGTCGCAGAAGCTGGAGCTGGTTATCCAGCGCGATAACAAAGTGCACAAGCAGATGTATGAGCACGGTGTGCCGCAGGCGCCGCTGGCCGTGACCGGCGAGACCGACAAAACCGGCACCATGGTGCGTTTCTGGCCGAGCCTGGAAACCTTCACCAACGTCACCGAGTTTGAATACGATATCCTGGCGAAACGCCTGCGCGAACTGTCGTTCCTGAACTCCGGGGTTTCTATCCGCCTGCGCGATAAGCGCGACGGCAAAGAAGATCATTTCCACTACGAAGGCGGCATCAAGGCGTTCGTTGAGTATCTCAACAAGAACAAAACGCCGATCCACCCGAATATCTTCTATTTCTCTACTGAAAAAGACGGTATCGGCGTGGAAGTGGCCCTGCAGTGGAACGACGGCTTCCAGGAAAACATTTACTGCTTTACCAACAACATTCCGCAGCGTGACGGGGGGACTCACCTTGCCGGCTTCCGCGCGGCGATGACCCGTACCCTCAACGCCTACATGGACAAAGAGGGCTACAGCAAAAAAGCGAAAGTCAGCGCCACCGGCGACGACGCCCGTGAAGGCCTGATTGCCGTGGTATCGGTGAAAGTGCCGGATCCGAAATTCTCCTCGCAGACCAAAGACAAGCTGGTCTCCTCCGAGGTGAAATCGGCGGTTGAGCAGCAGATGAACGAACTGCTGAGCGAATACCTGCTGGAAAATCCGTCCGATGCGAAAATCGTGGTCGGCAAAATTATTGACGCCGCGCGCGCGCGCGAAGCCGCGCGTCGTGCCCGTGAGATGACCCGCCGTAAAGGCGCGCTGGATCTGGCTGGCCTGCCGGGCAAACTGGCGGACTGCCAGGAACGCGACCCGGCGCTCTCCGAACTGTACCTGGTGGAAGGGGACTCCGCGGGCGGCTCTGCGAAGCAGGGGCGTAACCGCAAGAATCAGGCGATCCTGCCGCTGAAGGGCAAAATCCTCAACGTTGAGAAAGCCCGCTTCGACAAGATGCTCTCTTCCCAGGAAGTGGCCACGCTGATCACCGCTCTGGGCTGCGGCATCGGCCGCGATGAGTACAACCCGGACAAACTGCGCTATCACAGCATCATCATCATGACCGATGCGGACGTCGACGGCTCGCACATTCGTACCCTGCTGTTGACCTTCTTCTATCGTCAGATGCCGGAGATCGTCGAGCGCGGCCATGTCTATATTGCTCAGCCGCCGCTGTACAAAGTGAAGAAAGGCAAGCAGGAACAGTATATTAAAGACGACGAAGCGATGGATCAGTATCAGATTGCCATCGCCCTCGACGGCGCCACCCTGCATACCAACGCCAATGCACCAGCGCTGGCGGGCGAACCGCTGGAAAAACTGGTTGCTGAGTTTAACGCCACCCAGAAAATGATTGGCCGCATGGAGCGCCGCTTCCCGAAAGCGCTGCTGAAAGAGCTTATCTATCAGCCGACCCTGACCGAGGCCGATCTGGCGGACGAACAGAAGGTGACCCGCTGGGTGAACACTCTGGTCTCCGAGCTGAATGAGAAAGAGCAGCACGGCAGCCAGTGGAAATTTGATCTCCATGAGAACAAAGAGCTGCAGCATTTTGAACCGGTTATTCGCGTTCGTACCCACGGCGTGGATACCGACTATCCGCTGGATAATGAGTTCATTATGGGGCCGGAATATCGCCGTATCTGTACCCTGGGCGAGAAACTGCGCGGCCTGATGGAAGAAGATGCTTACATCGAGCGCGGCGAACGCCGTCAGCCGGTAGCCAGCTTTGAGCAGGCTCTGGACTGGCTGGTTAAAGAGTCCCGTCGCGGCCTCTCTATCCAGCGCTATAAAGGTCTGGGCGAGATGAACCCGGATCAGCTGTGGGAGACCACCATGGATCCGGACAGCCGCCGTATGCTGCGCGTGACCGTCAAGGACGCGATTGCCGCCGACCAGCTGTTCACTACCCTGATGGGTGATGCCGTTGAACCGCGTCGCGCGTTTATCGAAGAGAACGCCCTGAAAGCGGCGAATATCGATATCTAAGCCGTGTGTTCCCCCGGCGCGAGCTTGACCGGGGTAACGGAATGTCTGAGCCCGGTCGCATAGCGCGACCGGGCTTTTCTTTGCCAGTAAAAGGGGAATCCTCTGCTGCGGTTCCATCCCCCTTTCTGGCCGACACTTTTACTGTTTTTTGAGCGGAATCGCGTTAGCATGAGGGAAGACTCATCTTACCCGGGGATCCTATGGCTATTAAACTGATTGCAATTGATATGGACGGCACGCTGCTGCTGCCCGATCACACTATCTCTCCCGCCGTTAAAAACGCCATTGCCGCCGCCCGTGAAAAAGGGGTGAACGTGGTGCTGACCACCGGCCGCCCTTACGCGGGTGTCCACAGCTATCTGAAAGAGCTGCATATGGAGCAGCCAGGTGATTACTGCATCACCTACAATGGCGCGCTGGTGCAGAAAGCCGGGGACGGCAGCACCGTCGCACAAACCGCGCTGAGCTATGACGACTATCGCTTCCTCGAACAGCTCTCCCGCGAAGTCGGCTCCCACTTCCACGCGCTCGATCGCAATACGCTGTATACCGCGAATCGCGATATCAGCTACTACACCGTGCATGAATCCTATGTGGCGACCATCCCGCTGGTGTTCTGCGAAGCGGAAAAGATGGACCCTGAGATCCAGCTGCTGAAGGTAATGATGATCGATGAGCCGGCGATCCTCGACAAGGCCATCGCCCGTATCCCGGCGGAAGTGAAAGAAAAGTACACCGTGCTGAAAAGCGCGCCTTACTTTCTCGAAATACTGGATAAACGCGTCAATAAAGGCACCGGCGTGAAGTCGCTGGCCGATGCGCTGGG
Organism: Klebsiella sp. M041; assembly: GCF_059759695.1. Taxonomy (NCBI): domain Bacteria; kingdom Pseudomonadati; phylum Pseudomonadota; class Gammaproteobacteria; order Enterobacterales; family Enterobacteriaceae; genus Klebsiella; species Klebsiella sp. M041. The sequence goes on along the minus strand of NZ_JCAXWU010000002.1, from coordinate 329,462 downwards.
TATCAAACCGGAAGAGATTATGGCGATAGGCGATCAGGAAAATGATATCGCGATGATTGAATTTGCCGGCGTCGGCGTGGCGATGGATAACGCCATTCCGGCGGTCAAAGAAGCGGCGAACTTCATTACCAAATCGAACCTCGATGATGGCGTCGCCTTCGCTATTGAAAAATACGTTTTAGCGTAAGCTTCCTTCAGGTCCGGCGTTCGTCGGGCCTGTCTTCTCTTTTTTCATGAACAGATGTTAATCCGCATTTAAATCCCTTATTCCGCACAGGGGATTCTATAAGCTACCCGCCCTCTTTTTTTGCAATTCAGAACTAACATCAGATTTTTCATGAATAAACGCCATTATTTGATGTTGGTTACGCTGCCATTCGCCTCTGTTCAGATTTGCGCGGCCGCGGAACCAACGACGCCGCTCGAACCAGCGTATGCCTATCACGGCGCCGAGCCCGCGGATCTGCCGGCGCCAGAAAGTCGCCAGCCTGCGGCGACAGCATCGTCCTCGCTACTCCCTTTGCTAGGCGACGAGGCCAGAAAGCGTGGCTACGTCCTGCCGCTGCCGTTTGGCGTCAGCATTAACTATATGGATATGCGGCAGAATATTAATGTCGACAGCATTAGCTTCACCGGCCTGTCGCTGGACGGCCGCAATATCGATTGCGGTAAGGATCCTGTTTGTAAACGCGCCGTGAAGCACATTTTCGGAAATGGGCCGGTCTCGCTGGACAACGCCTTCCAGATTGGCGTCGGTAATACGCGGGAAAGCAGCAAAACCGAGACGCTCAAGCTGGATGCCTGGCTGCTGCCGTTTATGAATGTTTATGGTCTCGTCGGACACACCGAGGGGCACTCCATTTCGCAGATTGCCGTCGGGCTGAAGGGGCCGAACGGCAAAGTGGTGCCGATGCCGGGGATGCAGGACCTCGACTTTCGCCTCGATTTTAAAGGCACCACCTATGGGATGGGCACCACGCTGGTGGGCGGCATCGGCAACTGGTTTACCGTACTGGACGCTAACTACACCCAGACGCGCTTTGATATCCTCGACGGCAGCATCGATGCGTTTACCTTTTCGCCTCGCGTAGGCTATCGTTTCAATACGCCATCGGTCGATGCGCTACATCTCCCGGCCGGAAAGCTGAATCTATGGGTCGGCAGCATGTATCAGGACGTGCAGCAAGAGTTTAAGGGTAGCCTTAACGATCTCTCGATGCCGTCGCCGATGCTGCAAAACATGGTCAACCTGGCCAACCAGGACAATCATGGCCGCTTTGATGTGAAACAGCATCTGCAGTCGCCGTGGAACGTGCTGGTGGGAGCGCAGTATGAGCTGACGCAGAATTTTAATATCACCACGGAGTTTGGTTTTGCCGAGCGTAACAGCTTCTTTATCTCCGGCGAGTATCGCTTTTGAGCCGACCGCTTAACCCTGCTCTGTTGCTTCTGACATGGGCGCTATGCGCGCCGGTCCAGGCGCAGGCCATCAGCCGCGAGCAAATCGACGGCTGGCTGCAGCATCTCGGCGCCAGTGATAGATTCGACGCCAGCAAAGGCATTGACTGGGGCGTGATGCCCGGTCCGTTCTATACGCCGGAGCTGGGGCTGGGCATCGGCACTGCCGTCGTCGGTCTCTACCGTCCCGATCCGCAGGATACCACCAGCCAGAATTCCACGCTGACGCTCAGCGGCTACGCCAGCTCCACCGGCGCCTTCGGCCTTAGCGTGAAAAACTACGCTTTTTTTGACCACGACCGATGGAGAATTTTTGTTGATGGATCGATGGCCAACACCCCGACGTATTTCTGGGGACAAGGCTTTCATGCCGGCGATAAAGACAACGAAAAAGAGAAATATACCGCCCAGGTGCTGACCCTGCGCCCGACGGTCTACCGGCAGCTTATCGACAATGTTTATCTCGGCGCCGGATGGTCGCTGGCGGCGCAGAATGCCGATGAGATGGACCATAACGATCTGCCGAAAATTGAAAATACCCCGCAGGGGCCGTCGGTATTCAGCTCGGGCGCCAGCGTCGCGCTCAACTGGGACGATCGCGACTTCGTCCCCAATCCGCGCCGGGGTCAGTATGCCAACTTCCGTTACACCCACTATGCGCCCGGCTTAGGCAGCGATACCCGCTTTGACGAATTTCAGCTGCACTATAGCCATTATCATGCCCTCAGCGAGAAGAGCGTCCTCGCCTGGGAGGCCGATGGCGCTTTCACCCAGGGCGATGTGCCGTGGAGCATGATGCCCCTGCTGGGCAGCGATGAGCGGATGCGCGGCTACTATCAGGGGCGTTATCGCGACAAAAACGTCGTTAGCAGCCAACTGGAATACCGCCGGCAGCTCACCTGGCGACACGGGATTGTGGCCTGGGCCGGGGCGGGAACCATGGGGCCATCCATGGATTCCCTGAATGACGGACGCTGGCTGCCTTCGGCGGGCGTCGGCTACCGCTTTGAATTCAAACCTCGCGTTAACGTTCGCCTCGACTACGGTATCGGCAAAGGCAGCAGCGGCTTTTACTTCCAGGTTGGCGAAGCGTTTTAACGCGTCCTCCCCTTCTTTTTCTCTCTTATCGCCTCTTGCCAGGGCTGCTGCGTTTTAATTTCCATGGATTGTTCTTTTTGTGATCCAAATTGTAGTACAACACAATAATATTGTACTACAGTACGCTCATGTTGATAACGTACAGCATCACGTTAGTAGTACAAACATGAGGCGAAATTCAGCAGCGACGGTAAAGTAGAGCAGTACACATAGAGCACAAGGACTCTCCATGACTCTCAATAAGACCGATCGCATTGTGATCTCGCTGGGCAGACAAATCGTCAGCGGTAAATACGTTCCCGGTTCGGCGCTTCCGGCCGAAGCGGAACTCTGTGAGGAGTTTGAAACCTCGCGCAACATCATCCGCGAAGTGTTTCGTTCCCTGATGGCGAAGCGGCTGATTGAAATGAAGCGCTATCGCGGCGCGTTTGTCGCCTCCAGAAACCAGTGGAACTACCTCGATACCGAGGTGCTGCAGTGGGTACTGGAAAATGACTATGACCCGCGTCTTATCAGCGCCATGAGTGAAGTGCGCAACCTGGTTGAACCCGCCATCGCACGTTGGGCGGCGGAACGCGCCACCTCAAGCGATCTGGCGGAAATCGAGTCGGCGCTGAATGACATGATTGCTAATAACCAAAACCGGGATGCCTTTAACGAAGCGGATATTCGCTACCACGAGGCGGTGCTGCAGTCAGTACATAATCCGGTTTTGCAGCAGCTTAGCGTGGCGATCAGTTCGCTGCAGCGGGCGGTATTTGAACGGACCTGGATGGGCGATGAAGGCAACATGCCGAAAACGCTCCAGGAACATAAAGCGCTATTTGACGCCATTCGGCATCAGGATAGCGACGCGGCAGAGCAGGCGGCGTTGACGATGATCGCCAGCTCGACACGAAGGCTCAAGGAAATCACATGACGGCTCGCTACATCGCAATAGATTGGGGATCGACGAATTTACGCGCCTGGCTGTACCAGGGCGAAGAATGCCTGGAAAGCAGGCAATCTGAAGCAGGCGTAACGCGCCTGAATGGTCGATCTCCCGCTGCGGTGTTAGCGGAAATCACACAATACTGGCGCGATGGCGCCACACCGGTGGTGATGGCAGGTATGGTCGGTAGCAACGTGGGCTGGAAAATTGCCCCTTATTTGCCGCTTCCTGCCGCTTTCTCGGATATTGGCCAGCAGTTAACTGCCGTTGGCGACAATATCTGGATAATTCCCGGCCTTTGCATTTCCCGTGATGATAACCATAACGTCATGCGCGGGGAAGAAACGCAACTGCTGGGCGCACGCGCCTTAGCCCCTTCGTCTGTCTATGTGATGCCAGGAACCCACTGCAAATGGGTACTGGCCGATCGCCTGCAAATTCACGATTTTCGTACCGTTTTGACCGGTGAGTTGCATCATCTGTTGCTTCAGCACTCGCTGGTGGGCGCCGGCTTGCCGCCGCAGGAAACGTCCGCCGATGCATTCGCGGCCGGTCTGCAGCGCGGTATCAACAACCCCGCCGTCCTGCCGCAGCTGTTTGAAGTGCGCGCTTCGCACGTGCTGGGCGCGTTGCCTCGCGAGCAGGTTAGCGAATTTCTTTCCGGCCTGCTGATTGGCGCTGAAGTGGCCACCCTCAGCGCCACGTTCGCCGGAGAGCAGGCGATTACCCTCGTCGCCGGGTCATCGTTAACGTCCCGCTATCAGCAGGCATTCCGCGCCATTGGCCGCGAAGTCACTGCGGTTGCGGGCGATACGGCATTTCAGACAGGAATAAGGAGCATCGCTTATGCAGTGGCAAACTAACCTTCCGCTTATCGCTATTCTGCGCGGTATTACGCCAGACGAGGCGCTGGCTCACGTTGGCGCCGTTATCGACGCCGGTTTCGACGCGGTCGAAATCCCGCTGAACTCGCCGCAGTGGGAGAAAAGTATTCCGCAGGTCGTCGACGCTTACGGCGAGCAGGCGCTTATCGGCGCGGGCACCGTGCTGCAACCGGAGCAGGTCGATCGGCTGGCGGCCATGGGCTGTCGGCTGATTGTGACGCCAAACATTCAACCGGAAGTGATCCGGCGAGCGGTGGGTTACGGCATGACCGTATGTCCAGGCTGCGCCACCGCCAGCGAAGCTTTCAGCGCGCTCGATGCCGGCGCGCAGGCGCTGAAAATTTTCCCGTCATCGGCTTTTGGCCCGGATTACATCAAAGCGTTGAAAGCCGTGCTGCCGCCCGAGGTTCCGGTCTTTGCCGTCGGCGGCGTGACGCCGGAAAACCTGGCGCAGTGGATTAAAGCCGGCTGTGTGGGGGCTGGGCTGGGGAGCGATCTCTATCGTGCCGGCCAGTCGGTTGAACGTACCGCGCAGCAGGCAGCCGCATTCGTAAAAGCGTATCGAGAGGCAGTGAAATGAAAATAACCAATATCACCACGTACCGTTTACCTCCGCGTTGGATGTTCCTGAAGATTGAAACCGATGAAGGCATCGTCGGCTGGGGAGAACCGGTGATTGAAGGGCGCGCCCGAACGGTGGAAGCCGCCGTTCATGAATTTGGCGATTATCTGATTGGTCAGGATCCGGCGCGGATTAATGACCTGTGGCAGGTGATGTACCGCGGCGGCTTTTATCGCGGCGGTCCGATTATGATGAGCGCCATCGCCGGTATTGACCAGGCGTTATGGGATATTAAAGGTAAGGTCCTGAATGCCCCGGTCTGGCAACTGATGGGCGGGCTGGTGCGCGACAAAATTAAAGCCTACAGCTGGGTGGGCGGCGACCGCCCCGCCGAAGTGATTGACGGGATTAAGAAGCTGCGCGGCATTGGTTTCGATACCTTTAAATTAAACGGCTGCGAAGAGATGGGCATCATTGATAATTCCCGCGCGGTTGATGCCGCGGTGAATACCGTGGCGCAAATCCGCGAAGCGTTTGGCAATGAAATTGAGTTTGGCCTCGATTTTCATGGTCGGGTAAGCGCGCCGATGGCCAAAGTATTAATTAAAGAGCTGGAACCGTATCGCCCATTATTTATTGAGGAGCCGGTATTAGCCGAGCAGGCGGAATATTATCCGCGGCTGGCGGCGCAAACGCATATCCCTATTGCCGCCGGCGAACGTATGTTTTCGCGTTTTGAATTTAAACGGGTCCTTGAAGCGGGCGGGGTGGCTATTTTACAACCCGATCTGTCGCACGCAGGCGGTATTACCGAATGCTATAAAATTGCCGGCATGGCGGAAGCCTATGACGTTGGGCTGGCACCGCACTGTCCGCTGGGGCCGATCGCACTGGCAGCCTGTCTGCACGTTGATTTCGTTTCGCATAACGCGGTCTTCCAGGAGCAGAGCATGGGGATCCACTACAACAAAGGCGCCGAACTGCTTGATTTTGTGAAAAACAAAGAAGATTTCAATATGGAAGGCGGCTTCTTTAAACCATTGACGAAGCCGGGGCTGGGCGTGGAAATTGATGAGGCCCGCGTGATTGAGTTAAGTAAAAACGCGCCGGACTGGCGAAACCCGTTGTGGCGGTATGAGGATGGCTCTGTCGCCGAATGGTAAATGCGCGTCATACTTCGCGCTGGTGATGCGTTGGCTGCATTTTCTTACCCTGGTCACATACGATTGTATGCTCCCAGGGATGCGAAAATTTGCCGCCTTTCCCTAGCACAAATTATTTAGCGCATCGCAACATAGTTATTAATACAAAACAAAAACACCCTCTGTAAATTACCGGGCATGGTGAGCGGCTTCGCTATGCCCAAAATCTGGAGACAGATTGCGATGGATATTTCAGTTACCGCTGTAAAAACCGGGCGTCGCCGTTATCTGACGCTCATCATGATCTTTATTACCGTGGTTATTTGTTATGTTGACCGCGCCAACCTCGCCGTCGCCTCGGCGCATATTCAGGAGGAGTTTGGTATTAGCAAAGCGGAAATGGGCTACGTATTTTCCGCCTTTGCCTGGCTGTATACCCTCTGCCAGATCCCGGGCGGTTGGTTCCTTGACCGCGTGGGGTCCCGGCTTACCTACTTTATCGCCATCTTTGGCTGGTCTGTAGCCACGTTGCTACAAGGCTTCGCCACCGGCTTAATGTCGCTCATAGGCCTGCGCGCTATCACCGGGATCTTCGAAGCACCAGCCTTTCCAACCAATAACCGCATGGTGACCAGCTGGTTCCCGGAGCATGAACGCGCCTCCGCCGTCGGGTTTTATACCTCGGGGCAATTTGTTGGCCTGGCTTTCTTAACGCCGCTGCTGATTTGGATCCAGGAGCTATTGAGCTGGCACTGGGTGTTTATTGTTACCGGCGGTATCGGCATTATCTGGTCGCTGATCTGGTTCAAGGTTTATCAACCGCCGCGGCTGACCAAAAGCATCAGCAAAGCCGAACTCGACTATATTCGCGACGGCGGCGGCCTGGTGGATGGCGATGCGCCGGTGAAGAAAGAGGCGCGTCAACCGTTATCGAAAGCGGACTGGAAGCTGGTCTTTCATCGCAAGCTGGTCGGTGTTTACCTTGGGCAGTTTGCGGTAACCTCGACGCTGTGGTTCTTCCTGACCTGGTTCCCGAACTACTTAACCCAGGAAAAAGGCATTACCGCGCTGAAGGCCGGTTTTATGACCACGGTGCCCTTCCTCGCTGCGTTTTTTGGCGTCCTGCTCTCTGGTTGGCTGGCGGATAAACTGGTGAAAAAAGGCTATTCGCTGGGCGTGGCGCGTAAAACGCCGATCATCTGCGGACTGCTGATCTCCACCTGCATCATGGGGGCGAACTACACCAACGACCCGGTATGGATTATGGCGCTGATGGCGCTGGCATTCTTCGGTAACGGTTTTGCCTCCATTACCTGGTCGCTGGTCTCATCCCTGGCGCCGATGCGCCTGATCGGTCTAACCGGAGGCGTGTTTAACTTTGTTGGCGGCCTGGGGGGCATCACCGTACCGCTCGTGATTGGCTATCTGGCGCAGGATTACGGCTTTGGCCCGGCGTTGGTCTATATCTCCGTGGTGGCGCTGATAGGCGCGCTGTCTTATATCCTGCTGGTCGGCGATGTGAAACGTGTAGGCTAAATTTTTGCGATACGCTACCCTGATGCGTAAGTCTCGCATCAGGGTATCGTTATGAAACAAGTCACTTTTGCTCCCCGTCATCATCAGCTTACCAATGTTAATACCTGGACCCCCGACAGCCAGTGGCTGGTGTTCGACGTCCGCCCGTCCGGTGCGTCGTTCACCGGCGAGACCATTGAGCGAGTGAACGTAACCAGCGGCGCGGTGGAGACCATTTATCGTGCCACGCAAGGCGCGCACGTGGGCGTGGTGACCGTGCATCCAACCCAGGAGCGCTACGTGTTCATTCACGGCCCCGAGCGGCCGGATGCGCAATGGCAGTATGATTTTCATCACCGCCGCGGAGTGGTGGCCTTTCAGGATACCGTCGAGAATCTGGACGCCATGGACATTACTGCCCCTTACACCCCCGGGGCGCTGCGCGGCGGCAGCCACGTCCATGTCTATAGCCCCAACGGCCAGCTGGTCAGTTTTACCTACAACGATCATGTGCTGCACGAGCGCGACCCGGCGCTGGATCTGCGCAACGTCGGCGTGGCCGCGCCGTATGGACCCGTGACGCCGCCGGGCCACCATCCGCGCGAATATGGCGGCAGCCACTGGTGCGTGCTGGTGAGCCGCACGACGCCGACTCCCGCGCCGGGCAGCGATGAGATTAATCGCGCCTATGAAGAGGGCTGGGTCGGGAACCATGCGCTGGCGTTTATTGGCGATACGCTGGCGGAAAACGGCGACAAAGTCCCGGAGCTGTTTATTGTCGAGCTGCCGCAGGATGAAGCCAGCTGGAAGCAGCCCGGCGGGGAGCCGCTGGCCGGTACCGCAACCACGATGCCCGCGCCGCCGGCGGGCGTCAGTCAGCGTCGTTTGACCTTCACCCACCATCACCGTTATCCGGGGCTGGTGAATATTCCACGTCACTGGGTGCGCGCCAATCCACAGGCTACGAGCATCGCCTTCCTGATGCGCGACGACGCCGGTGTGGTGCAGCTGTGGCTGATTTCCCCACAGGGGGGCGAGCCGCGGCAGTTGACGCATCACACGTCGGGTATCCAGTCAGCGTTTAACTGGCACCCGTCGGGAGAGTGGCTGGGCTTTGTACTGGAGGGGCGGATTGCCTGCTGTCATGCCGGCACAGGCGATATCACCTTTTTAACCGAGGCGCATGCTCATGCGCCCTCGGCGGACGCGATCGTCTTTTCGCCAGACGGTAAACAGATTGCCTGGATGGAGGAGGTGGACGGTTATCGCCAGCTGTGGGTCACGCAGACCGGGCGATAACTTACTGGGCAGGCATCGGCGCTGGCGGGATCACCGAGTTGGTCGCCAGCGTGGCCTTCTCGCTCTTTTCGACCCGAGATTTGATTGAGCTGTCGGTGCGGAACATATCCCACGGCAGCAGCAGGGTATCCATGACGGCGGTGAACGGCATGTCCAGCGCCACCAGCGATTTCACACCCCAGTTGGTATTGTTGTCCCCCAGCGTTTGCGCACTGGATCGCGTGCCCGGATAGGTTCCCTCTTTGCCACCGGTATGTGACATTACGCTGGAGCAACCGCTCAGGCTTATTATCCCGCTGAACAGGACCAGCTTTAACAGTCGTCTGCTTTTCATTGTTCTTCCATCGTCGTTTCGGGCGTTGAGATAACCTTTTAGCGGTTATATCGGGCCATCCCGTGAATGCATAGCGTTATTGCGCCGCACTGTGGCGGGCATCGCACTTTGCTTTTTGTGCTCCTCCCCCCAGTCTAAGCAATCATCGGCAAACTGCAAAAAAAAACGCCCTCAATCCCTTGAAAAGCACGGGGAGAAACCCATTTTATAGGTGTAACCCACTGAGAATACGCCTGAGGGGTATTCCGGATTACCGCGGCCTGTCCACGATGGAAGGTCATTTTGATTCTCGCTGATTTTCAGGAGCTATTTATTATGCGTAACTTCGATCTCTCCCCGCTTTATCGTTCAGCCATTGGTTTCGACCGCCTGTTTAACCTGCTGGAAAACAATCAAAGCCAGAGCAATGGCGGCTACCCTCCGTATAACGTCGAGCTGGTAGACGAAAACCACTATCGCATCGCTATCGCGGTGGCTGGCTTTGCTGAAAGCGAGCTGGAGATCACCGCCCAGGACAATCTGCTGATCGTCAAAGGCGCCCACGCTGCCGAGCAGAAAGAGCGGACCTACCTGTATCAGGGGATCGCCGAGCGTAACTTCGAGCGCAAATTCCAGCTGGCGGAAAACATTCATGTCCGCGGCGCCAACCTGGTAAACGGTCTGCTGTATATCGATCTGGAACGGGTGATCCCGGAAGCGAACAAGCCGCGCCGTATCGAAATCAACTAATTGTCCCTCTCAGGCCGCGTGGCGGCCTGATGTAACAACCTGCTCGCCGTCAGGGAGCATATGCGAATTCGCGCAATTCGCAGACATTCACTCGCTTCACAGAAGGAGAAAACAGTATGCGTAACTACGATTTATCCCCCCTGCTGCGTCAATGGATCGGTTTTGACAAACTGGCCAGCGCCCTGCAAACCGCCGGTGAAAGCCAGAGCTTCCCGCCCTATAACATCGAAAAAAGCGACGATAACCACTACCGCATTACCCTTGCGCTGGCCGGTTTCCGTCAGGAAGATCTGGATATTCAGCTGGAAGGCACCCGCCTGGTGGTAAAAGGCACGCCGCAGCAGCCGGAAAAAGAGACCACCTGGCTGCACCAAGGGCTGGTGAGCCAGGCCTTCAGCCTGAGCTTCACCCTCGCCGACAACATGGAGGTCTCTGGCGCGACCTTCACCAACGGTCTGCTGCATATCGATCTGACCCGCCATGAGCCTGAGCAGATCGCCCCGCAGCGCATCGCCATCAGCGAACGACCGGCGTTAAATAGCTAATAAAGCAAACTATTGATAAAGCCCCGATTTTCGGGGCTTTTTTGTGCCGGTCTGTTTGCTGGTATTGTGCGCCAGGCTGCATACAACCCGTCTGGCAGCGGTCATAATCCCTGTTAATAGTAATGTTATTCACAGGGACGATACCATGAGTGAGATAGCATTGACGGTCAGCGTACTGGCGCTGGTGGCGGTGATTGGGCTGTGGATCGGCAATGTCAAAATCCGCGGCGTCGGCTTTGGTATTGGCGGCGTGTTGTTTGGCGGCATTATCGTCGGCCACTTTGTCGATCAGGCGGGAGTCGCCCTCAGCAGCCCGATGCTGCATTTTATTCAGGAATTCGGCTTGATCCTGTTTGTCTACACCATCGGTATCCAGGTGGGGCCGGGCTTTTTCGCCTCGCTGCGGGTCTCAGGCCTGCGGCTCAATCTTTTCGCTATCCTGATCGTGATTCTTGGCGGCCTGGTCACGGCGGTGCTGCATAAACTGTTCAATATTCCTCTCCCGGTGGTGCTTGGCATCTTCTCCGGCGCGGTGACCAACACGCCGGCGCTGGGGGCCGGGCAGCAAATCCTGCGCGATCTCGGGGTGCCGTTCGAGGTGGTCGATCAGATGGGGATGAGCTATGCGATGGCGTATCCGTTCGGCATCTGCGGCATTCTGCTGACCATGTGGCTGGTGCGCCTGTTCTTTCGCATCAATGTTGAGAAAGAGGCTCAGCAATTTGAGGAGAGCAGCGGCAACGGCCATGCCCATTTGCACACCATCAACGTGCGGGTGGAGAACCCCAACCTCAATCAGATGGCGATTCAGGATGTGCCGATGCTCAACAGCGACAATATCGTCTGTTCGCGACTGAAGCGCGGTGAGCTGCTAATGGTGCCTGCGCCGGGCACCCTTATCCAGGCCGGCGATCTGCTGCACCTGGTGGGGCGGCCGGAGGATCTGCACAATGCGCAACTGGTGATCGGCCAGGAGGTGGCCACCTCGCTGTCGACGCGCGGCACCGACCTGAAGGTTGAGCGGGTGGTGGTGACTAACGAGAAAGTGCTGGGGAAGAAAATACGCGATCTGCACGTCAAACAGCGCTATGACGTCGTGATCTCCCGGCTTAATCGCGCTGGCGTCGAGCTGGTGGCCAGCAGCAGCGCCAGCCTGCAGTTTGGCGATATTCTCAACCTGGTCGGCCGTCCGGAGGCGATTGACGCCGTGGCCGCCGAGCTGGGTAACGCCCAGCAGAAGCTGCAGCAGGTTCAGATGCTGCCGGTATTTATCGGCATCGGTCTCGGGGTACTGCTGGGATCTATCCCGTTGTTTATTCCCGGCTTCCCCGCCGCCCTGAAGCTCGGGTTGGCCGGGGGGCCGCTGATTATGGCGCTGATTCTCGGGCGCATCGGGTGCATCGGCAAGCTGTACTGGTTTATGCCGCCGAGCGCCAACCTGGCGCTGCGCGAGCTGGGGATCGTGCTGTTTCTGGCGGTGGTCGGGCTGAAATCGGGGGGCGACTTTGTGGCGACCCTTACCCAGGGCGATGGCCTGAGCTGGATCGCTTACGGCATTTTCATCACCGCCATCCCGCTGCTGACGGTAGGCATTCTCGCGCGGATGCTGGCGAAAATGAACTATCTGACGCTGTGCGGCATGCTGGCCGGCTCGATGACCGACCCGCCGGCGCTGGCCTTCGCCAACAATCTGCACGCCACCAGCGGCGCGGCGGCGCTCTCTTACGCTACCGTCTATCCGCTGGTGATGTTCCTGCGGATTATCACCCCGCAGCTACTCGCCGTGCTGTTCTGGGGGCTGAGCTAGCGGGCTGTGCGCCTGGACGCGGCGCAGATGGTAGTCCACCTGATACTCGCTGGCGTTGCGGAACATGACCGAATAGTTAAGAAACTCGCCGCTGTCGCTGTAGGAAAGGGAGGTAATCCGCAGCAGCGGCGTCTGCTCCGGAACGTTCATTGAGCGCGCCAGCTGCCTGTCCGCCAGCACCGGCGTCAGGGTCTCATAGTTCCCGCTGATGATGATCCCGCACTCCTTCTCAATATAATCAAATTTCGATCCCTCCAGATGGCTCAGCGACAGGTTACGGAACAGCTTCACCGGCATATAGCTATCCTCCAGCATCAGCGGCTTGCCGTCGACGAAGCGCACCCGCCGCGAGAAGTAGATCCGTTCATCAATTTTAATTCGCAGCAGGCTGGCGATGGCCGGCGGGGCAGGCATCACTTCGAAGGCCAGCACCTGGCTTACCACCTCTTTACCCTGCTTGCGCAGCACTTCCGCCAGGCCGGTGAGATTGCTGGTTTCATGATGGACGTCTTTACGCGCCACGTAGGTCCCCGAGCCGTGGCGACGGACCACCAACCCCCAGTCCACCAGCAGGTCGATGGCTTTGCGGATGGTCATGCGCGCCACCCCGAACTCCTCGGCCAGTTTTTTCTCTCCCGGCAGCGGGCTGCCGATGGAGAAGTCGGCAGAATTCAGCCGCAGCCGCAGGCGGTCAGCAATGGATTTGTAGATCACCAGTAGTCCTCTTGTACAGGAAAGAGCGAGGTTATTTTCTTCACCTGTTATTAAAAAATAAGTTTTAAGACAGCAGGTTATTATCCATTCATTAGATCGATTTCATCCTTTGGCTTATCGATGTCTAACTTTTGTTAACGAAGTAGACAACTTTGGCCAAATTAAAACCATGAAAGCGATCACGAATCGCAACGGCGCGGCATGTTGTTGGACGGGCAAATTCCTATTCTCGAGTGAGGCCGGTAATCAAGAAAAAGAAGGCCATTCACCCTACGAGTTGTTACATGAGGATTTCCCAATGCTCAGTCAAATACAACGCTTTGGCGGCGCCATGTTTACCCCGGTTTTATTGTTTCCTTTCGCCGGGATCGTGGTCGGTATCGCCATTATGTTGCGCAACCCGATGTTCGTCGGCGAAGCGCTGACCGCACCCGACAGCCTGTTTGCACAGATCGTTCACATCATCGAAGAGGGCGGCTGGACCGTCTTTCGTAATATGCCGCTGATTTTCGCCGTCGGCTTGCCGATTGGCCTGGCGAAGCAGGCCCAGGGCCGGGCCTGTCTGGCGGTACTGGTGAGCTTTCTCACCTGGAACTACTTTATTAACGCCATGGGGATGACCTGGGGCCACTTCTTCGGCGTCGACTTTTCCGTTGAACCCACGGCCGGCAGCGGCCTGACGATGATTGCCGGGATTAAAACCCTCGACACCAGCATTATCGGGGCGATCGTCATCTCCGGCCTGGTGACGGCTCTGCATAATCGCTATTTCGATAAACCCCTGCCGGTGTTCCTTGGTATCTTCCAGGGCTCATCGTTTGTGGTCATTGTCGCCTTCCTCGCGATGATCCCCTGCGCCTGGCTGACGCTGCTCGGCTGGCCAAAAGTCCAGCTGGGTATTGAATCGCTACAGGCCTTCCTGCGCTCTGCCGGCGCGCTCGGGGTGTGGGTCTACATCTTCCTTGAGCGCATTCTGATCCCCACCGGTCTGCATCACTTCGTCTATGGCCCGTTCATCTTTGGCCCGGCGGTAGTGGAGGGCGGACTGCAGGTCTACTGGGCAGAGCATCTGCAGGCGTTCAGCCAGAGTACGGAACCGCTGAAGACGCTGTTCCCGGAGGGCGGCTTTGCCCTGCACGGTAACTCGAAAGTGTTTGGTTCGGTGGGCATTGCGCTGGCGCTCTACTTCACCGCCGCGCCGGAAAATCGCGTCAAGGTCGCCGGCCTGCTGATCCCCGCCACGTTGACCGCGATGCTGGTCGGGATCACCGAGCCGCTGGAATTCACCTTCCTGTTCATCTCGCCGCTGCTGTTCGCCGTCCACGCGGTGCTGGCGGCGTCCATGGCGACGGTGATGTACATCTGCGGGGTGGTGGGCAATTTCGGCGGCGGCCTGCTCGACCAGTTCTTGCCGCAAAACTGGATCCCGATGTTCCATCACCACGCCTCGATGATGTTCATTCAGATAGGTATTGGTCTCTGTTTCACCGCCCTCTACTTCGTGGTCTTCCGCACCCTGATCCTGCGTCTGAACCTGAAGACGCCGGGCCGGGAAGAGAGCGAAATCAAGCTCTACAGCAAGGCTGATTATCAGGCGGCGCGGGGTAAAACCACGGCGGCAGCCGCGCCAGAGACCCGGCTGGGCCAGGCCGCTGGCTTCCTGCAGGCCCTCGGCGGCGCCAGCAACATTGAAAGTATCAACAACTGCGCCACCCGACTGCGCATCGCGCTGGTCGATATGGCGAAAACGCAAAGTGACGACGTCTTTAAAGCGCTGGGCGCCCACGGGGTAGTACGCCGCGGCAACGGGATTCAGGTCATCGTCGGCCTGCACGTTCCCCAGGTGCGCGACCAGCTGGAAAACCTGATGAAAGATTCTCTTTCGACCGAACATACCACCATGACGGAGGCAGTATCATGAAAAAATTCTCAGTTGTTATCGCAGGCGGCGGCAGCACCTTCACTCCGGGCATTGTCCTGATGCTGCTGGCAAACCAGGATCGTTTTCCGCTGCGGTCGCTGAAATTTTACGACAACGACGGTGCGCGCCAGGAGACCATCGCCGAGGCGTGCAAAGTGATCCTCAAAGAGCAGGCGCCGGAGATTGAATTCAGCTATACCACCGATCCGCAGGCGGCGTTTACCGATGTTGATTTCGTCATGGCGCATATCCGCGTCGGGAAATATCCGATGCGTGAACAGGATGAGAAAATCCCGCTGCGCCACGGCGTGCTGGGCCAGGAGACCTGCGGACCGGGCGGGATCGCCTACGGTATGCGCTCTATCGGCGGCGTGCTGGAGCTGGTGGATTATATGGAAAAATATTCGCCGAACGCCTGGATGCTCAACTACTCCAACCCGGCGGCGATTGTGGCGGAAGCCACCCGCCGTCTGCGGCCAAACGCCAAAATCCTCAACATCTGCGATATGCCGATTGGCATTGAAGGGCGGATGGCGCAGATTGTTGGCCTCAAAGACCGTAAACAGATGCGCGTGCGCTACTACGGCCTTAACCACTTCGGCTGGTGGACTTCGATTGAGGATCTCGACGGCAACGATTTGATGCCGAAACTGCGCGAATATGTGGCGAAATACGGCTATGTGCCGCCTTCTAACGACCCGCATACCGAGGCCAGCTGGAACGACACCTTTGCCAAAGCGAAAGATGTGCAGGCGCTGGATCCGCAGACCATGCCGAATACCTATCTGAAATATTATCTGTTCCCGGACTACGTGGTGGCCCACTCCAACCCGGAACGCACCCGCGCCAATGAGGTGATGGATCATCGTGAGAAAAACGTCTTCAGCGCCTGCCGGGCGATTATTGCCGCCGGGAAATCCTCCGCTGGCGATTTGGAAATTGACGAACACGCGTCGTATATCGTCGATCTGGCGACGGCCATCGCCTTTAACACCCAGGAAAGGATGCTGCTGATTGTGCCGAACAACGGCGCGATCCATAACTTTGACGCTGACGCGATGGTGGAAATTCCTTGCCTGGTGGGTCACAACGGGCCGGAGCCGCTGACGGTCGGCGACATCCCGCACTTCCAGAAAGGGATGATGAGCCAGCAGGTGGCGGTGGAAAAACTGGTGGTCGATGCCTGGGAACAGCGCTCTTACCACAAGCTGTGGCAAGCGATTACCCTGTCGAAAACCGTGCCGAGTGCCTCGGTGGCAAAAGCGATCCTCGACGACCTGATTGCCGCCAACAAAGATTACTGGCCGGAGCTGCATTAATCCCCGCCGTTGACCGGCGCCCTGCGGGGCGCCGATGCTTCTCCCCGGTTCCTGATTTACGCTATGCTGAAGCCTGCTGCGCGATGAACAAGGAACCGTCATGAAAATCTCCCGCCTCGGCGAAGCGCCTGATTACCGCTTTTCGCTGGCTAACGAACGCACCTTTCTGGCGTGGATCCGCACGGCGCTCGGTTTTCTTGCCGCTGGCGTCGGTCTTGACCAGCTAGCGCCAGACTTTGCCACGCCGCTGATCCGTGAAATTCTCGCCCTGCTGCTGTGCCTGTTTGCCGGCGGCATGGCCATCTATGGCTATCTGCGCTGGCTGAACAACGAGAAGGCGATGCGCCTGAAGCAGGATCTCCCCTATACCCGGACGCTGCTGGTGATTAGCATCCTGCTGCTGGCGGTGGTGGTCGCGGTGATGCTGCTGGTGCTGTATGGCGGATAAACGCCGGGCGCGGCGGGAAAGCGACCCGGGGCTACAGCCAGAGCGCACCTCCCTGGCCTGGTTTCGCACCCTGCTGGGCTATGGCGCGCTGATGGCGCTGGCGATTAAGCACAGCTGGCACCGCGCCGGACTGCCGTTCTGGCTGTCGATCGGCGTGCTGGCGATAGTGGCGGGGATCCTTTGGGGCTATACCCGCCGTCGTCATCTGATGGACGTCGACGACAGCGATTTTTTGCAGCCGCGGGCGGTTCGTGACAAATTTTTGATCGCACTCGCAGTACTTTCTCTGGCATTCCTGTTTGCTGTTACTCACCTTCAACAGATCGTTTCATTCATTAGGGATATGTCATGACAGGATGTCCGGCGAATTTGCCTCTCACTCATGCCCCCGGCCAGCAACATGACACTCCCTTTCAGGCGGTAGTGGTCGAGGCGGAGCATTGCCGCCAGCCGCAGGCGTTCTATGCGCAGCTGCGTCAACAGGGGCTTACGGCTATCCATTTTGTTCCGCAGCTGGCGGCTGGCGACGCCGCGCTGTGGGGAGAGTTTCTCTGCGCGGTCTTTCACCGCTGGGTGCGGGAAGATATTGGCCGTATCAATATTTTGCTGTTCAGCGAGACGCTGAGCGCTTGGTGCGGCGAGTTGATAACGCAGGCGGGCGCGCCGGCGGCCAACAGCGCCTGCTACGGCTGTCCGTGGCTACGCCTGTGCCGCTGCGGCGAACAGGAAGACCCGCTGTGCGCGGGTTATCGGCAGTTCTACGATCTCAGCGGGCCCTATATGCGAGTGATGCGGGACCTGCGCCGACAGCAGCGGCCGCCAGAGGCGTTGATGCCGCTGCTGCGCTGAAGATTAGCGCCCCTTCGCCAGATACTGCGCCATCTCCTCTTCCGGCACCATTCCGCCGCCGGTGGCCCACACCAGGTGGGTCGCCTGCTGCAGCTGTTGCTCACTCAGTCCTTGCAGCTGATGGTACGCTTTGCTGGCGCAGACGCGCTGCGGCCCGGCCATCCCGGCCAGCGCAGAGGGCTCAAGGCGGATATTTTCCGCTGTCGCCAGCCAGCCCAACATGTCATACATCGTCTGGTCGTCAAGGGTATAGAACCCGTCGAGCAGGCGCTCCATTGCCCGGCCAACGAAGCCGGACGCCCGGCCGACCGCCAGACCGTCGGCGGCGGTCAGGTTATCAATGCCTAAATCCTGCACCGCTATCTGGTCATGAAGCCCGGTGTAGACGCCGAGCAGCATGCAGGGAGAGTGGGTCGGTTCGGCGAACAGGCAGTGAACGTGGTCGCCAAAGGCCAGCTTGAGGCCAAACGCCACGCCGCCGGGGCCGCCGCCGACGCCGCACGGCAGGTAGACGAACAGCGGATGGTCGGCATCGACCACCCGTCCTGCTTTGGCGAACTGCGCCTTCAGGCGCTCGCCGGCCACGGCATAGCCGAGGAACAGCGTGCGCGAATTTTCATCGTCGATGAAAAAGCAGTTCGGGTCGGATTCCGCCGCCTTGCGTCCCTGTTCGACCGCCACGCCGTAGTCCTCTTCATACTCCACCACCGTCACGCCGTGGCTGCGCAGTTTGGCCTTTTTCCACGCCCGGGCGTCCGCGGACATATGTACGGTAACCTTAAAGCCGATGCGGGCGCTCATGATGCCGATCGACATCCCGAGGTTGCCGGTTGAGCCGACGGCGATGCTGTACTGGCTGAAGAACTGTTTAAACTCCGGCGTCAGCAATTTGCGATAATCATCTGCGGTAGTCAGCAGCCCGGCCTCGAGCGCCAGCTTTTCCGCATGGGTCAGCACTTCATAAATGCCGCCGCGCGCTTTGATCGAGCCGGAGATCGGCAGATGGCTGTCTTTTTTCAGCAGCAGTTCGCCGCCAATCGGCTGGCCGAATTTTTGCTCGAGGCGGTGCTTCATTGCCGGAATGGCGACCACTTCCGATTCGATGATCCCGCCGCTGACGGCCGTTTCCGGGAAGGCTTCCGCCAGATAGGGCGCGAAGCGCTGAAGGCGGGCATGGGCGTCCTGCACGTCGTCGGCGGTCAGGCCGACGTAAGGCAATCCCTCCGCCAGAGGGGTGGTGGCGGGGTTAAACCAGGTGGTTTCTTTCAGGGCGATCAGATCCTGCACAAGCGGGAAGGTCGCGGTCAAGGTAGTCAATTCAGCGTGTTTCATCATACGTCTCTTTGCGCTCAGATAATGAAAGAAAGCAGGAAGGTGGCGGCCAGTGCAAGTAGCGACGCGATAAAAGTCGCCGTCGTGTAGTACTTGAACGTTTCACTGAGGCTTGCGCCGCAGTACTGTTTGACCAGCCAGAAGAGGGAATCGGTGACGATCGTGCAGCCAATGGCGCCGGAACCGATAGCAATAGCGATGATCTCCGGGCTGACGCCGGGATAGAGCGGCAGCATCGGCGCGACGATGGCGGTGGCGCCCATCATCGCCACGGTGGCGGAGCCGACGGCGGCGTGCAGGATAAGCGCCACCAGCCAGGCCAGCAGAATCGGGTGCATATCGAGGTTCGACAGGATCACCGCCAGGCTATCGGCCAGGCCGCTGGATTTTAAGATCGCGTTGAACGCGCCGCCTGCGCCGATAATCAGCAGGATGTTGGCGATCGACCCAAAGCCATTTTCAGTATGGGTTAGCAGGACGCCCATCCCCATTTGCCGACGAATGCCGAGCATGTAATACGCGACAAAGACGGCGATAAACATCGCGGTGATGGGGTTGCCGATAAATTCCAGCACCGTATACAGCGTGCCGCCTTTCGCCATGTTCAGTTCGGCGACGGTTTTCACCAGCATCAGGCCAATCGGCAGCAGTACGGTAAACAGCGTGGCGCCGAGCGACGGCAGCGTCGACGCCTCGCGGACCTCAAGATTGGCAAATTCGGCCGGGACCGGTTTGTACGGCAGGCGGTTGCCTAACGCTCGGAGAAACAGCGGGCCGCCAACCAGCGAGGCGATCAGACCGACCAGCAGGCCATAGACAATCACTGTGCCAATATCGGCGCCCAGTTTGTTAGCGACAAACAGGGCCGCCGGATGCGGAGGGACCACGCAGTGCACCGCCATCAGCGCGGTACACAGCGGAATAGCCAGCTTCAGCAGCGAGGTGTTGGTTTTTTTGGCGATGGAGAAGGCCAGCGGGATCAGCAGGACCACGCCGACTTCGACAAACAGCGTGATGCCGCAGATCAGGCCGACCAGCACCATAATCACGTCCGCCGACAGCCAGCGGCAGCGCTGCAGCGTCAGGCCGATGCGCTCCGCCGCGCCGGAGACCTCCATCATCTTGCCGAGAATGGTGCCGAGGCCGATCACCGCCGCCAGGAAGCCCAGCGTGCCGCCGATCCCGCTCTCAATGGCGTTGACCATCTCCAGCGGGCCCATTCCCATCATCGCGCCGACGAGAAAGCTCGCCAGCAGCAGCGCCAGAAAAGGATGAAACTTCAGTTTGACGATCGTTAAGACGATTAACACGATGCTGATCAGCAGCGTGCTCACAACCCAGACTTGCGAACCCATATTCCACCTCGCCTGTGAAAAATCTGGCCTTATTGAAGCGAGAAACCTCATGGGCTGACAAACGATATAAATGGGCTTTAAGGTGAGGAGAATTGAATCAAATGGGTGATTTGGCTCAAAAACAGACCATTAAACATGCTGTGGGTCAAATTAATTCACCCTTTAGCGGCAAAACCGGCGTGATTTTTTTATCATCAACAGCCACTGTATTAGCCAGGAGCGCGTGATGGATGTGCTAAAAAACATAGGTACCCGGCTGCTGAACGGCTGGCAGCTTTCCAGGCTGTCGACCTTTGAAGTAGCGGCGCGGCACGAGTCGTTTGCCCTGGCCGCCGACGAGCTGGCGCTCACGCCTGGCGCCGTCAGCCACCGGATTAATCAGCTGGAAGCGGAGCTGGGGATCCTGCTCTTTGTCCGCTCGCATCGCAAAGTTGAGCTGACGCGTGAAGGTAAGCGGGTCTACTGGGCGCTGAAGTCGTCGCTGGATGGCCTCAATCAGGAGATCCTCGACATCAAAAACCAGGAGCTCTCCGGCAGTCTGACGGTCTACTCGCGGCCCTCTATCGCCCAGTGCTGGCTGGTGCCGGCTCTGGGAGACTTTACCCGCCGTTACCCGGCCATCTCCCTCACCGTGCTGACCGGCAACGAGAACGTTAACCTGCAGCGGACGGGCATCGATCTGGCGATCTATTTTGATGATGCGCCGTCGTCGCAGCTGAGCCACCATTTTCTGATGGATGAGGCGATCGTGCCGGTATGTACGCCGAATTACGCGCACCAGCGGCAGTTAATGTCGAATCCGGGTAATCTGCGCCACTGTACCTTGCTCCACGACCGCCAGGCATGGAGCAACGATTCCGGCACCGATGAGTGGTATAGCTGGGCGCAGCAGTTTGCGGTGGACCTGCCGCCATCGTCGGGCATTGGCTTCGATCGTTCCGATTTAGCGGCGATCGCGGCGATGAACCACCTCGGGGTGGCAATGGGGCGTAAGCGGCTGGTGCAGAAGCGGCTGGAGAGCGGGGAGTTGATCGCCCCGTTTGGCGATATGACGCTGAAATGCCACCAGCACTACTATGTGACCACCCTGCCGGGTCGCCAGTGGCCGAAAATCGACGCCTTTATCGAGTGGCTGCATAGTCTGACCTGAAAATGAGCCGGGCTACCCCTCTGTGATGTTGGACAGGCCGGGTAAGGCGTGAGCCGCCACCCGGCAACATTACGGTACGGCGCCTGATAACCGCCCGGCGGCGCTGCGCTTGCGCGGGCCTACAGAGGACAGAACGGTAGGCCGGGTAAGGCGTCAGCCGTTATCCGGGGAGCGGCCGCCGCGCTTATACCGGCTGCTGATGATGGGTAAAGCGCGAGGCCAGCGGCAGCCAGCACAGCAGAATCAACAGGCCCATCAGCATCATCAGCAGCCCGAGACTGCTCTGACCGGTTTGCGGCATCATTGCTGACAGCCAGGCCAGCACGCCGGAACCGATATTCTGCAAGCCGCCAACCAGCGCCCCGGCGGTACCGGCGAGGAACGGGAATGGCTCCATCGCGCCGCTGGTGGCCAGCGGGAACAGCATGCCGGCGCCAAAGAAGAACAGCGCCGCCGGCACCAGCAGGGTCCAGACGGTCATAACGCCCAGCAGCCCCGGGATCCACATCATCAGACCCGCCAGCAGGCAGCAGATAACCGATTGCCACATCAGGGTCGGGAAACGCTTGTTCGGCCGGCCGGCAAACCAGGCGCCGAAGAAGGCGGCCGGGATCGGCAGAATAAACAGAATACTCACCGCCATGCTGCTCAGGCCGAGCACCGCGCCCATCAGTACGCCGGAACAGGCTTCGAATACCGCAATTCCCGCCAGGCCGCCGATCAGCATGAGCAGGTAACAGTTAAAGGCGCCGGTGCCGAACAGCGTTTTGTAGCTGGCCAGAAGTTTGGTGCGCGGCGCGCCCTCCGGGCGCGTTTCCGGCATCCATTTCGCCATGCTAAAGGTCACCCCCGCGCACAGCACCAGCAGGAAGGCGTAACAGGCGCGCCAGTTCCACAGGGTGTCGAGGATGCCGCCGAGCAGCGGGGCAATCAGCGGGCTGACCAGAATTCCCATATTTAACAGGCTATTGGC
Source organism: Klebsiella sp. M041 (assembly GCF_059759695.1). NCBI lineage: Bacteria > Pseudomonadati > Pseudomonadota > Gammaproteobacteria > Enterobacterales > Enterobacteriaceae > Klebsiella > Klebsiella sp. M041. The sequence continues at coordinate 307,097 of NZ_JCAXWU010000002.1, read as the reverse complement.
ATGACGCAGTTGGGCGCCTTCGTACAGATCGCGGGGCAGGGTGCGCGCCATCACGCCGCCGACGCCGGTGCCCATCCCCTGCATGGCGCTGGCGGCGATCAGCACCGGCAGGCTATGGGTGGTAATGGCTACCAGCGTCGCCAGCATAAAAATCGACATCCCGACGAGGATCACCGGGCGGCGACCCACGCGGTCGGAGAGCGGGCCGTAAAACAGCTGTGAAATACCGTAGGTCAGCAGGTAGGCCGCCATTACGCTTTGTACCGCCCCTTCGCGGACGTTCAGCGTGACCGCCATGTCGGCGATGGCCGGAATATAGATGGTCTGCGCCATCTGGCCGACGGCCACCAGCAGTACCAGCATCAACAACAAATTGAAGTTTTTATGCCGTTTCATGTCGATGAATACTTTGTGAGTAAATAAAAATGAAGAATATGTGACTGGCACACACCGTAAACGATGGAGGAATCTACCATATAAAAATGACATAACAACTGCAAAGTGCCGATTGTTGAGGGAATTCCAGGCAGATTATGTAAACAGGAACGGCAACTAATGTTGCCATTTCAGGCTACGCGAGGCGCAGGAGGATCGCCCCGGCGGCAATCCCGCAGGCGGCGACGATGCGCAGCGGCATCAGTTGCTCTTTCAGGACGATAAACGCGATCAGCGCGCCGAACAAAATGGAGGTTTCACGCAGCGCGGCGACCACCGCCAGCGGCGCCTGGGTCATCGCCCACAGCGCCAGGCCGTAGGAGCCCATGGTGCCGATCCCGCCGAGGATACCTTTTCGCCAGTGCAGGCGCAGATAGCGGCTGGCTTCAGCGCGGCGGGTCATCATTGCCCAACTTAGCAGGCAGAAGCCGTTCATAAAAAAGGTCCACAGGGTGTAGCCCAGCGCCGAGCCCGCCAGCCGGACGCCGGTGCCATCCACCAGCGTATAGCCGGCGATAAAGCAGGCGTTGATCAGCGCCAGCACGATGCCTTTGCGGGAGCTGGCGCGGCCGTTAAAGGCCATCGCCAGAATGGCCAGGCAGATGACGCCGATGCCCAGCCAGGCCAGCGGCGACAAACGATCGCCGAGAAACAGCACGCTTATCGCCGCCACCAGCAACGGGGCAGTCCCCCGCATCAGCGGATAGGTCTGGCTCATATCCGACACCTGATAGGTCTTCGCCACCAGCACCGTATACACCACCTGTAACGCGCACGACGCCAGCAGATAGGGGGCGCTGGCCAGCGTGGGCTGCGGGGCAAAGGGCAGCATCACCAGGGCGATCAGCGCGGCCGAGCCGCTGACGCCGATCGCCGCGTACATTTTATCGCCGCTGGCTTTGACAATAGCGTTCCAGCTGGCGTGCAGCAGGGCGGCGAACAGCAAAATGCAGAATACGGTGAGGGTCATCGCAGACAGGTTCAACAGTGAAGGTCACCGGACTGTAACACGCGCCCGCGCTGCCAGCCAGCGGGGCTACAGCGAACAAAACAGGCGATGCGTCACCCGCGGTTCATCGTACACCGGGCGGAAGCCAAGTCTTTCATAAAAGGGCCAGGCCTGCGCCGGAGCGTGGGTGTTGAGAAAATCGAACCAGGCGCTGGAGTGGGTGATAACCGAGACCAGCAGCTGCTGGCCGATCCCCCGGCGGCGGTAGCGCTCGCTGATGTAGAGGTGGCGAATACGCCCGGCCCGCGGCTGGGGGCTGAAGGGATCGCTATTGATGCCGCATACCCCAACCAGCTGGTGATTCACGAAGGCGCCCAGCAGCGTTTCGCCCGGCGCGGTAAAGCGGTTTTTGCCGCTCTGCCAGTTTTCCGCCAGGCGGCGCAGCATATTGAAATGCTGTTCAAGGCTTTCGGTGCGCAGCGCCGCGAACCCCGGGGCATCCGGCGTCGTGGCGGCAATTAACAGGGGTGGCATAGCTTCCTCCATCAAGTCATCCCGGGACGCCCGGCGGGCGCCTGCAGGGGGGCGGTTTCCCGCCCCCCTCAGGTGCGACTTGAACCTGAATCAGCGGAACTGTTTCAGGACTGCATCAAGTAGTTGCAACACAGCAACCATGAGTTTCAGGATTAAAATAATAATATCCATTCCGCCCATACGCGCGTCTCCTGTGGTTAAGGAGCACAATAAGCTGACGTACCTTTCCGCTGCCCGTTGTCAGCTTATCCCTGCCTGTCGCCGGCGGCGTCGCCCTGGCCTGTGGTGGCTCCTTCCGTGGACGGCTTCCCGGCCCGCCGCCTGCAACGACAGGGGTGCGCAGCGCTGAACCACGCGTTGCCGCGCGGGCCAGTAACTGCACGTTGTTGACGTAACACAGTGTGCTCTCTCGGGGTTAAGGCACTGACGGCACCACCCGTTTCAGCCAGGACTTCGTTGCGCCGGTCAAACTTGCGGCCCCCGAATGGCACACCGTGAACACACCCAGTATAGATAAATACTGTATGGATGAACAGTATTTTTTGGACAAATCCGCCGCGCTATCCCATACTCTATGACAGAGAAAAACCGACCTTAAATTGCGCGAACTGCAGCGATCGCGTATACTTTTGGCGTTGACGTAATACAGTGTGCTTGCGGCTACCACCTGTAACCATGCTGATAAAAACCTCGCTCCGGCGGGGTTTTTTGTTTTCTGCCCTTTTGCGCCGAACTGTGATCTTTCGCGCAAATTTTCGTGGATGAAAATAAATCCATTGTGAAAACGTAAAACCTGTGTTTGTATAAATTCAGCTTATTTTTCGACACAACAGGTCCCTAATGAACGCAACCCTGATCGCTTCGACCCTACTAAAAACCGCGCCTGCCGCGGTGGTCGTCGTGTCTGTGGTGGTCGTCGTCGGCAATGCGCCGTAGGGTCCGGAACAACACGAATTCCAAACCCCGCCGGCGCAAACCGAGCGGGGTTTTTTGTTGGCGAGCCCCCCGGTAAAGTCGGCCCAGAAGAAAAGGACTGGAGCATGGCAAGTTCGGGCACCACATCAAACACAATGCGCTTTACCGGCGCGCAGCTGGTTGTTCATTTACTGGAACGCCAGGGTATCACTATGGTTAGCGGCATTCCGGGCGGCTCCATCCTGCCTATCTACGATGCCTTAAGCCAGAGCACGAAGATCCGCCACATCCTGGCGCGCCACGAGCAGGGCGCGGGCTTTATCGCCCAGGGGATGGCGCGTACCGAAGGCAAACCGGCGGTCTGTATGGCCTGCAGCGGCCCGGGGGCGACGAACCTGGTGACGGCGATCGCCGATGCCCGCCTGGATTCGATTCCGCTGGTCTGCATCACCGGCCAGGTGCCGGCATCGATGATCGGCACCGACGCCTTCCAGGAAGTGGACACCTACGGCATCTCTATCCCCATCACCAAACATAACTATCTGGTGCGCGACATCGCCGAGCTGCCGCAGGTGATCAGCGACGCCTTCCGTATTGCTCAGTCCGGGCGTCCCGGACCGGTGTGGATAGACATTCCTAAGGACGTACAGTCGGCGACCATTGAGCTGGAAACGCTGCCGGAGCCGGGCGAGCGCGCCGCAGCGCCGGCATTCGCCCCCGAAAGCGTGCGCGAAGCGGCGGCGATGATCAACGCGGCGAAGCGTCCGGTGCTCTATCTGGGCGGCGGGGTGATTAACGCGCCGCAGGAGATCCGTGAGCTGGCGGAAAAAGCCAACCTGCCGACCACCATGACCCTGATGGCGCTGGGCATGCTGCCGAAGGCGCACCCGCTGTCGCTGGGGATGCTGGGCATGCATGGCGCGCGCAGCACCAACTTCATTCTGCAGGAGGCGGATTTACTGATTGTTTTAGGCGCGCGTTTTGATGACCGGGCGATTGGCAAGACCGAGCAGTTCTGCCCGAACGCGAAGATTATCCACGTCGATATCGACCGCGCCGAGCTGGGCAAAATTAAGCAACCGCACGTGGCGATTCAGGGCGATGTGGCGGAAGTCTTAGCCCAGCTGAACCCGCAGGTTGAGGCACAGCCGCGCGAGGAGTGGCGCCAGCTGGTGGCCGACTTGCAGCGCGAATTCCCCTGCGCCATCCCGCAGGAAAGCGACCCGCTCTCCCATTATGGCCTGATTAACGCCGTGGCCGCCTGCGTGGATGATGAAGCGATCATCACCACCGACGTAGGCCAGCACCAGATGTGGACGGCGCAGGCCTACCCGCTCAACCGTCCGCGGCAGTGGCTGACCTCCGGCGGTCTTGGCACCATGGGCTTCGGCCTGCCGGCGGCGATCGGCGCGGCGCTGGCGAATCCGCAGCGCAAGGTTATCTGCTTCTCCGGCGACGGCAGCCTGATGATGAATATTCAGGAGATGGCCACCGCCGCTGAAAATCAGCTGGATGTAAAAATTATCCTGCTGAACAACGAAGCGCTGGGGCTGGTGCATCAGCAGCAGAGCCTGTTCTATCAGCAGGGGGTTTTTGCCGCCACCTATCCGGGGATGATTAACTTTATGCAGATTGCCGCCGGTTTTGGCCTGCAAACCTGTGATTTAAATAACGAAGCCGATCCGCAGGCAGCGCTGCAGGCGATCATCGACCGTCCGGGGCCGGCGCTGATCCACGTGCGCATCGACGCGCAGCAGAAAGTGTATCCGATGGTACCGCCGGGTGCGGCTAATACTGAAATGGTGGGGGAATAAGCCATGCAAAAACACTGTGATAACGTCATCCTGGAGCTCACCGTCCGCAACCACCCCGGCGTCATGACCCACGTCTGCGGGCTTTTTGCCCGCCGCGCGTTTAACGTCGAAGGTATTCTCTGTCTACCGATTCAGGGCAGCGAACACAGCCGCATCTGGCTGCTGGTGAACGACGATCAGCGTCTCGGGCAGATGATTAGCCAGATTGAAAAGCTGGAAGATGTCACCAAAGTGGCGCGTAACCAGTCCGATCCCACCATGTTTAACAAAATTGCGGTGTTCTTCGAGTAACGCTCAAGGCTTGAACAGCTAGGCGCTTACCGCTAAGGTAAGCGCCTTTGCCGGATGGCGCTGCGCTAATCCGGCCTACAGGGAGTGAATCCGTAGGCCGGATAAGGCGTTTACGCCGCCATCCGGCGCTTTCAGGCACCAGGAAACACCATGACCACCATCGCCCTTATTGACGATCATTTGATTGTCCGCTCCGGCTTTGCTCAGCTGCTGGGGCTGGAAACTGATTTTCAGGTTGTCGCCGAATTTGGCAGCGGCCGCGAGGCGCTGGCGGGGTTGCCGGGGCGCGGCGTTCAGGTCTGTATCTGCGATATCTCGATGCCGGATATTTCCGGGCTGGAGCTGCTCAGCCAGCTGCCGAAGGGGATGGCGACCATCATGCTGTCGGTGCACGACAGCCCGGCGCTGGTCGAGCAGGCGCTCAACGCCGGCGCGCGTGGCTTTCTGTCGAAACGCTGCAGCCCGGACGAACTTATCGCCGCGGTGCGCACGGTGGCGGCGGGCGGCTGCTATCTCACGCCGGATATCGCCATGAAGCTGGCCGCCGGGCGTCAGGATCCGCTCACCAAACGCGAACGTCAGGTGGCGGAAAAGCTGGCGCAGGGCATGGCGGTAAAAGAGATCGCCGCTGAGCTCGGGCTGTCGCCGAAAACCGTCCACGTTCACCGCGCCAACCTGCTGGAAAAGCTGGGCGTCAGCAATGACGTCGAGCTGGCGCGCCGCATGTTTGACAGCTGGCAATGAAGAACTTACTCCCGCGCCTGCTGTCGGTGATCGGCTGCGCCTTTATCTTCGCCGCCGCCTGGTTTTGTCTGTGGAGCATCAGCCTGCATCTGGTGGAGCGCGCCGATCTGGCGGTGCTGCTGTTCCCCTTCGGCCTGCGGCTGGGGCTGATGCTCCAGTGCCCGCGCGGCTACTGGCCGGTGCTGCTGGGAAGCGAGTGGCTGCTGATCTTCTGGCTGACGCAGGAAGTGGCGCTGGCGCATCCGATAATATTGATGACCGGAAGTCTGCTGACCCTCCTGCCGGTGGCGCTGATCTCGCGATATCGCCAGCAGCGCGACTGGCTGACGCTTCTGCGTCAGGGCGGGGCGTTAATGGCCGCCGCGCTGCTGCAATCGCTGCCCTGGCTGGCGGAGGGGGACGAGGGGCTTAACGCCCTGCTGTTGACGCTCACCGGCGGCCTGACCCTGGCGCCGACCTGTCTGGTGTTCTGGCACTACCTCACCAGCACCGTCTGGCGGCCGCTGGGGCCGTCGCTGGTGGCGCAGCCGGTAAACTGGCGCGGGCGGCATCTGATCTGGTATCTGCTGTTATTCACCATAAGCCTGTGGCTGCAGCTTGGGCTGCCCGCCGAGCTCTCCCGCTTTACCCCGTTTTGCCTCGCGCTGCCGATTATCGCTCTGGCCTGGCACTACGGCTGGCAGGGAGCGCTGATCGCTACGCTGATGAACGCGATCGCCCTGATTGCCAGCCAGACCTGGCACGATCACCCCGTCGATCTCCTGCTTTCGCTGCTGGCGCAGAGCCTCACCGGGCTGCTGCTGGGGGCGGGGATCCAGCGATTGCGCGAGCTGAACCAGTCGCTACAGAGCGAGCTGGCGCGCAATCGGCGGCTGGCGGATCGTCTGCTGGAGACTGAAGAGAGCGTGCGCCGCGACGTTGCCCGCGAGCTCCACGATGATATCGGGCAGACCATCACGGCAATACGCACCCAGGCGGGGATCGTCCAGCGGCTGGCGCCGGACAACGCCAGCGTTCGCCAGAGCGGCCAACTGATTGAACACCTGTCGCTGGGGGTGTATGACTCGGTGCGTCGCCTGCTGGGCCGTCTTCGTCCGCGCCAGCTTGACGACCTGCCGCTGGAGCAGGCGGTACGTTCTCTGATGCGCGAAATGGAGCTGGAGGACCGCGGCATCGTCAGCCATCTCGACTGGCGGATTAACGAGGCGGGGCTGAGCGAAAACCAGCGCGTGACCCTGTTCCGCGTCTGCCAGGAGGGACTGAACAATATCGTCAAGCATGCCAGCGCCAGCGCCGTGACCCTGCAGGGCTGGCAGCAGGAGGAGCGACTGATGCTGGTGCTGGAGGATGACGGCTGCGGCCTGCCGCCGGGCTCCAGCGCGCAGGGGTTCGGTCTGACCGGCATGCGCGAGCGCGTGACCGCCCTGGGGGGCACGCTGACGATCTCCTGCACCCACGGTACACGGGTGTGCGTCAATCTACCGCTGCGTTACGCCTGAGAGGATCGCCGATGTTCGCCTTTTTAAAAGCCCCGCCGGACGCCGCGCCGATTAGCGATAAACGCGAGCTTGATGCGCGTTATCGCTACTGGCGTCGCCATATCCTGTTGACCATCTGGCTGGGCTACGCGCTGTTCTATTTCACCCGCAAAAGCTTTAACGCCGCGGTTCCTGATATTCTCGCCAGCAACGTGCTGACCCGCAGCGATATCGGTCTGCTGGCCACGCTGTTCTACATCACCTACGGACTGTCGAAATTTTTCTCCGGTATCGTCAGCGACCGCTCCGACGCCCGCTATTTTATGGGGCTGGGGCTTATCGCCACCGGGGTGGTGAATATTCTGTTCGGTTTTTCTTCCTCACTGTGGGCCTTCGCCCTGCTGTGGGCGCTGAACGCCTTCTTCCAGGGGTGGGGCTCGCCGGTCTGCGCCCGGCTGCTGACGGCCTGGTATTCACGCACCGAACGCGGCGGCTGGTGGGCGCTGTGGAATACGGCGCATAACGTGGGCGGCGCGCTGATCCCGATGGTGGTGGGAGCGGCGGCGCTACATTACGGCTGGCGCGCGGGGATGACCATCGCCGGCGGCCTGGCGATCCTCGCCGGATTATATCTGTGCTGGCGGCTGCGGGATCGTCCGCAGGCGGTGGGGCTACCCGCCGTAGGCGACTGGCGTCACGATGCGCTGGAGATTGCCCAGCAGCAGGAGGGCGCCGGGCTGACGCGCAAAGAGATCCTCACCCGCTACGTGCTGGCCAACCCCTATATCTGGCTGCTGTCGCTGTGCTATGTGCTGGTGTACGTGGTGCGGGCGGCGATTAACGACTGGGGCAATCTGTATATGTCGGAGACGCTTGGCGTCGATCTGGTGACCGCTAACTCGGCGGTGACCATGTTCGAGCTGGGCGGATTTATCGGCGCGCTGGTGGCGGGGTGGGGCTCGGATAAGCTGTTTAACGGCAATCGCGGGCCGATGAACCTGATCTTCGCCGCCGGAATTTTGCTGTCGGTTGGCGGCCTGTGGCTGATGCCGTTCGCCAGCTACGTGATGCAGGCGGCCTGCTTCTTCACCACCGGTTTCTTCGTCTTCGGCCCGCAGATGCTGATCGGCATGGCGGCGGCGGAGTGTTCGCATAAAGAGGCCGCCGGGGCGGCCACCGGGTTTGTCGGCTTGTTCGCGTATCTTGGCGCGTCGCTTTCCGGCTGGCCGCTGGCGCAGGTAATGGATATCTGGCACTGGACCGGATTCTTCGTGGCGATCGCGATTGCCGCCGGCATTTCCGCGCTGCTGCTGCTGCCTTTCTTAAACGCCCAGGCGCCGCGCGCGGCCAGTGAAGCGTGATGCATCTCACTCTTTCGCCGAGAATGGGGCAAAACTAGGAAATATTCCCGGTTTCACCTGGACGCCGTCTCAGGCCAGACGGCGCGCTGATTTTTACAATGCCTGGCTATGACGCAGGCATAAAAAATCAGCTCAGGAGATACCCATGCTGGCCTTTCTGAATCAGGTTCGTAAGCCGACCCTGGATCTGCCGCTCGACGTGCGGCGCAAAATGTGGTTCAAACCTTTCATGCAGTCCTATCTGGTGGTCTTCATCGGCTACCTGACCATGTACCTGATCCGCAAGAACTTTAATATTGCGCAGAACGACATGATCTCCACCTACGGGTTGAGCATGACGCAGCTGGGGATGATTGGCCTGGGCTTCTCCATTACCTACGGCGTAGGGAAAACCCTGGTTTCCTACTATGCCGATGGCAAAAACACCAAGCAGTTCCTGCCGTTTATGCTGATCCTCTCCGCCATCTGCATGCTGGGCTTTAGCGCCAGCATGGGCGCGGGTTCCACCAGCCTGTTCCTGATGATCGCCTTCTATGCGCTGAGCGGTTTTTTCCAGAGCACCGGCGGCTCGTGCAGTTATTCCACCATCACCAAGTGGACGCCTCGCCGTAAGCGCGGCACCTTCCTCGGCTTCTGGAATATCTCTCACAACCTCGGCGGCGCCGGCGCGGCGGGCGTGGCGCTGTTTGGCGCCAACTATCTGTTCGACGGCCACGTGATCGGCATGTTTATCTTCCCGTCGATTATTGCGTTAATCGTCGGCTTTATTGGCCTGCGCTATGGTAGCGACTCCCCGGAATCCTATGGCCTCGGCACGGCGGAAGAGCTGTTTGGCGAAGCGATCAGCGAAGAGGATAAAGAGACCGAAGAAAACGCGATGACCAAGTGGCAGATCTTTGTTGAGTACGTGCTGAAAAACAAAGTGATCTGGCTGCTGTGCTTCTCCAACATCTTCCTCTACGTGGTGCGTATTGGTATCGATCAGTGGTCCACCGTGTATGCCTTCCAGGAGCTGAAGCTGTCTAAAGAGGTGGCGATTCAGGGCTTTACCCTGTTTGAAGTCGGCGCCCTGGTTGGCACGCTGCTGTGGGGCTGGCTGTCGGACCTGGCCAACGGCCGCCGCGCGCTGGTGGCCTGCATCGCGCTGGCGCTGATTATCGCCACCCTCGGCGTTTATCAACATGCCAGCAACCAGTACGTCTATCTGGCCTCGCTGTTTGCGCTGGGCTTCCTGGTGTTTGGTCCGCAGCTGCTGATCGGCGTCGCCGCCGTCGGTTTCGTACCGAAAAAAGCGATCGGCGCCGCCGATGGGATCAAGGGTACTTTCGCCTATCTGATCGGCGATAGCTTCGCCAAGCTTGGCCTCGGGATGATCGCCGACGGCACGCCGGTCTTCGGTCTCACCGGCTGGGCCGGCACCTTTGCGGCGCTGGACGCCGCCGCCATCGGCTGTATCTGCCTGATGACCATCGTGGCTATCTTCGAAGAGCGTAAAATTCGCCGCGAGAAAAAGAACCGTATTTTGCAGACCGCCTGATTCACCAGGTATTGGGTAACCTTGCCCGGCCTTCGCGCCGGGCTTTTTTATTTCTTGCGCATTATGCCAGGTCCGGCAGTCGACAGCAGGCAAATTCCCATTATGATAGTCAGGCCGCGATTGGATGAGAGGATGCATGATCTGGATAGGACTGGCCACCCTGGTAGTGGTGTTTGTTGTGGGATTTCGGGTGCTTACCTCTGATTCACGCCGCGCGATCCGCCGCCTGAGCGAACGCCTTGGCATTACGCCCGTCCCGCTGGAATCGATGATCGATCAGCTGGGTAAAACCGCCGGCAATGAGTATTTGCGTTACCTGGAACGGCCGAATGAAGCGCATCTGCAGAACGCCGCGCAGGTGCTGCTGATCTGGCAGGTCGCGATTGTCGACGCCAGCGAAAAAAACCTGCATTACTGGTATCGCCTGATGCAAAAAGCGCGTTTAGCGGCGCCGATCACCGAGGCGCAAATCCGTCTGGCGCAAGGGTTTCTGCGCGAGCTGGATCCGGATGTGAGCGATTTGCATAACCTTCAGCAGCGCTATAACGACCTGTTTCTCCCGGAAGACGGCGTGCACTGGTTGCACTGATATCATTGTTATCCGGCCTGTGGTTAATCGCTTTTGTGTGCCGGATGGCGGCTGCGCCTTATCCGGCCTACGGTTTACGCACTCGTCACTTGTAGGCCGGATAAGCGTAAGCGCCATCCGGCAGAATGACGAGGCCTGTATTCTCAGGCTACGCTTTTGTATTACGTTATGAAAAGCGAGAAGAGTTGCGAAAACGTTAAATGCGTCACAAACAAAATGTTACACTGCGCAGCTTTCCGCCACTTTCTTCGCAGGTCACTCATGAGTCATTCAAATGAAGCCAAAACCCACGCACGCGAGCTCGCGCGACCAAACTGGTCGGCAGTTTTCGCGGTTGCTTTCTGCGTCGCCTGCCTGATTACCGTCGAATTTCTACCGGTCAGTCTGCTGACGCCGATGGCGCTGGATTTAGGCATCTCCGAAGGGATGGCCGGGCAGTCGGTGACGACGACGGCATTCGTCGCGATGTTTTCCAGCCTGTTTATCACTTCCGTCATTGGCAAAACCGATCGCCGCTACGTGGTGATCCTCTTTTCGCTGCTGCTGACCCTTTCCTGCCTGTTGGTGTCCTTTGCCGATAGCTTCACCCTGCTGCTGCTGGGACGCGCCTGTCTGGGGCTGGCGCTCGGCGGTTTCTGGGCGATGTCAGCCTCGCTGACCATGCGTCTGGTGCCGATGCGCGTGGTGCCGAAAGCGCTGTCGATTATCTTCGGCGCGGTATCCATCGCGCTGGTGATCGCCGCCCCGTTGGGCAGTTTTCTTGGCGGGCTTATCGGCTGGCGCAACGTGTTTAACGGCGCGGCGGTGATGGGCGTGCTGTGTACGTTCTGGGTGCTGAAAGCGCTGCCGTCGCTGCCGGGTGAATCGGCAGCTCAGCAGCAAAAAATGTTTGGCCTGCTGAAGCGGCCGGGGGTGATGGCCGGCATGTGCGCCATTTTCATGGCTTTTGCCGGACAGTTCGCCTTCTTTACCTATATTCGCCCGGTGTACATGACCCTCGCCGGGTTTGATGTCGATGGCCTGACGCTGGTGCTGCTGAGCTTTGGTATCGCCAGCTTCATCGGCACGTCGCTCTCCTCGGTGCTGCTCAAGCGCTCGGTGAAAGCGGCGCTGGCGATTGCGCCGCTGGTGCTGACCGCCTGCGCGGCGGCGCTGGTGCTGTGGGGGGAAAGCAAAATCGTCGCCTCGACGGTGGCGATCATCTGGGGCTTCGCGTTCGCGCTCATCCCGGTGGGATGGTCAACGTGGATCACCCGTTCCCTCTCCGATCAGGCGGAAAAAGCCGGGTCGATTCAGGTGGCGGTGATCCAGCTGGCCAACACCTGCGGGGCCGCGGTCGGCGGCATTGCGCTTGACCATTTAGGCCTGCTGTCGCCGCTGGTGTTGTCCGGGGTATTGATGCTGTTTACCGGCCTGCTGGTGGCGACCAAAGTGAAGGTGAATTCACCCGCTTAAGGCCGCTCGCCTTTTGCCAGCCGGGCGTTGATATCCGCAATCACCCCCGGCAGGTCCGCCAGGGTATCAACCACATAATGCGCCCCGGCGGCATACAGCTTGCCTGCCGCCCGCTCGCGACGGGTGGCGATTTCCTCTTTCGACATCGCCTGATACGCCTCCCAGGTGGCGCCAAATTCATTTCCCGACACCGCCAGGCCGACGCTCCACATCCCGGCATGTAACCCTTCGCTGATGCCCGGCGCGGCGTCGTCGACCTTCACGCAGTGGGCCACATCGTCTATGCCCAGGGCAATCACGTTCTGCAGCGCCATCCACGGCCCGGGACGCCCGCCGGCGGCAAGGTCATCGGTGGCGACCCAGTGGTCCGGGGCATAGCCCTGGGCGGCGGCGGCTGGAACCAGTTTTTCCATCACCGGGCGCGGATAGCCCGAGCAGGAGCCGATCTTCAGTCCGTCGGCGCGCAGCGCGGCGAGGGTGTCGACCACGCCGGCGATCGGAGCGGAAAAATCGACAACCTTAGCGATTTGCAGCGGCATAAACGCGGCGTAGATCGCATCGATATCAGCGGCCGTCATCGCCCGGCCAAATTTCGCCTGCCAGCGGCTGTCGACCGACGGCAGTTTGCCCAGCGCCTCAATGTGCTGCCATTTGCCAAGCCCCATTGGCACGCGGGCCTCTTCAAGGGTGATCTCAATATCGAAGGCCTGGCGGAAGGCCTCGACGAAAATTTGCGTCGGCGCGAAGGAGCCGAAGTCCACGGTGGTGCCGGCCCAGTCGAGAATGAGTGCGGTGATACGGTTCATGGCGGTTCCTTATTGTTTCCAGTACATGGCGTTGTCGATGGCCGCCAGCAGGGCGGTGATGTCGGCGTCGTAGACTTCGCCGATGTTGCCGATGCGGAAGCAATCGCTTTGCGACACTTTGCCGGGATAGATCACGAAGCCCTGATCTTTCAGCTTCTGGTAGAAGGTGTGAAAGCGATACTGCGGCGCATCCGGTGAATAAAAGGCGGTAATGATCGGCGAGTGCAGGCTGTCGTCGAGCAGCGGCCGGAAGCCGAGCGCGCGCATTCCGGCTACCAGTCGGCGCTGATTGCGGGTATAGCGCTGATGGCGGGCGCTGACGCCGCCCTCCTGGGCCAGCTCTTTCAGCGCCTGGGCGAAGGCCAGCACGGTATGGGTCGGCGAGGTGAAGCGCCACTTGCCGTGGTTATCCTCCATACAGCGCCACTGGGCGTAAAGATCCAGCGACAGCGAGCGCGAGCGGCCTTTGCAGGCGGCCAGCTCCGATTCGCGGGCGATGACGAAGGCGAAGCCCGGCACGCCCTGAATGCACTTGTTGGCAGAGCTTATCAGGTAGTCAATATTCAGCGCGGCGATATCCAGCGGAATGCCGCCGAAGCTGCTCATCGCATCGACGATATAGCGTTTGCCATACTCTTTCGCCAGCGCGGCCACCTCTTCAATCGGGTTGAGCATGCCGGTGGTGGTTTCGCTATGCACCATCGCGATATGGGTGATCGCCGGGTCATCCCGCAGGATCCGCGCGATCGCCGCGGCGTCCGGGCGGACGACTTCGCCGCAGTCGTAAGGGTGGAAGGCGATACCCATCCGCTGCGCCATCTCAATCATGCGCGCGCCATAGGCGCCATTGCTGACGATCAGCACTTTGCCCTGTTCGCCGATGACGCTGCCGAGCACCGCTTCGACCGCGTAGCTGCCGCTGCCCTGCAGCAGCACCGCCGTATACCCGGCGGCCGGGGTGGCCAGCTGCACCAGCTGCTGACGAATGGTCTGTACCACGCCGAGATTGTAATCATCATCCCAGGTGCAGCTATCGAATAACATCGCCTCTTTCACCGTGCGGGAGGTGGTTAGCGGGCCGGGGGTCAGCAGCAGGTAGTTCCGAGAAGTCATTTGTCTCACCATTTGGTCTATACCAGATTGGTATTTATCATGGAGACAAAGCCGGGGCAGGGTCAAAGGAAATGTGGCGCTGCAACAAAAAATTCATCTGGCTATGTATAATGAGCGCACCAAAAGTGGCAGCGAGTAAACATGAAATCACCCTCTGGCGAGATGCCGCAATACCTGATGATTAAGGCGCAGCTGCAGGCGCGTATTCAAAACGGCGCCCTCAAAAGCGGCGATAAATTGCCTTCCGAGCGCGAGCTGTGCGCGTTGTTCAACACGACCCGTATCACCGTGCGCGAGAGCCTGGCGCAGCTGGAGGCCAGCGGCGTGATCTACCGCGCCGACCGCCGCGGCTGGTTTGTGACGCCGGAGCGGCTGTGGCTGGATCCGACGCAGAACACCAACTTCCACAAGCTGTGTCTCGAGCAGGGACGTGAGCCGAAAACGGTGCTGCTTGATGGCCGGTTATCCGCCGTGCCGCTGGATGTGATGGCGCCGCTGGCGCTGCAGCCCTTCGATCAGGTCTACCTGCTGACCCGCCTGCGCTATGCCGACGGGCGTCCGGTGTGCTATTGCGAAAACCACTGCCTGCCGGCCCGGGTGCCGGAGCTGCTGCGCCACGATCTCAACGGCAGTCTGACCGAGATTTATCAGAGCCAGTACGACCTGATCTATACCAGTATGCATTTGTCGTTTTATCCCACCTCCATGCCGCCGCAGGCCGCAGCGGCGTTGGGGGTGATGGAGGGGCGCCCGGCGCTGCTGCTGCGCAGGCTGAATTACGATCAGCACGGGCGTATTCTTGATTACGATATCGAATACTGGCGGCATGACAGCCTGCGGATCGAAGTCGATACCCATTGATTTTATTGCATTAATCCTTCCCGTGTCCCCGGTGGCGTCAGCGTTAACCGGGGCTATGCCTCCCCTCGTTTTAACTCTTTCGACACACTTCTTTCATCGTTTTGTCATAAACCCTCGGTAGCGTGAAGGCAAATCTGGTCTACACCAGAATAACCAACTGCGATGAGGCTAACACGATGAAACTCTCCCGACTTGCCCTGCTGTCCCTGTTCGCGCTGACCAGCTCCCCGGTTTGGGCGGACGGCGTCGTCACGGTTTACTCCGCCGACGGCCTGCATGACGGCGATAACAGCTGGTATCAGAGCCAGTTCGACGCCTTCACCAAAGCGACGGGCATCAAAGTGCAGTATGTGGAAGGCGGCTCCGGCGCGATTGTCGAGCGTCTGGCGAAGGAGCGCACCAATCCGCAGGCCGACGTACTGGTCACGGTGCCGCCGTTTATCCAGCGCGCCGCGAAAGAGCAGCTGCTGGCCACATTTACTCCACAGGGCAGCGCGCAGATCCCTGGCGCCAACGACCGCTATTCGCCGCTGGTGAACAACTATCTGACCTTCATCTATAACGGTCAGTTGCTGAAAACCGCGCCGGCCAGCTGGCAGGATCTGCTGGATAGCCGCTTTAAGAATAAGCTCCAGTATTCCACGCCGGGCCAGGCGGGGGACGGCACCGCGGTGATGCTGCAGGCCTTCCACAGCCTTGGCGGTAAAGACGCTGGCTTTGCCTATCTTGGCAAGCTCCAGGCCAATAACGTCGGCCCATCGGCCTCCACCGGCAAGCTGACGGCGCTGGTCAACAAAGGCGAGCTGTACGTCGCCAACGGCGATCTGCAGATGAACCTGTCGCAGATGGCGCGTAACCCGAACGTGAAAATTTTCTGGCCGGCGGATGATAACGGCGAGCGCAGCGCGCTGGCGCTGCCCTACACCATCGGGCTGGTGCAGAACGGGCCGAACAGCGAAAACGGCAAAAAGCTGATTAATTTCCTGCTGGATAAACCGGCGCAATCCAGCGTCAGCGCGCGCTCCTGGGGCTTACCGGTACGCAACGACGTGGCGCCGGATGACGCTAACTTTAAGGCGGCGCAGGCGGCGCTCGACGGCGTGAAGCGCTGGGAACCCAACTGGGACGACGTTGCGCTTTCTCTCTCGGCGGATATCGCCCGCTGGCATAAAGTGACCGATAGCGAGTAAGCCTGATGTTAATGAAAACGACCGTCACGCCTTCCCCATCGCTGGCGGGGACTTCCGGGATCACCCTGGACTCGCTGCGCGTTTCCTACCACGGCAACGTGGTCTTAAAACCGCTGTCATTGACCATTGAACCCGGTGAGGTGCTGGCGCTGATTGGCCCTTCCGGTTCCGGGAAAACCACCGTGCTGCGGGCGATTGCCGGATTTGTGCAACCGGCTGGCGGGCGGATCCTGATCGGCGACACGGACGTCACCCACCTGCCGCCTTACCAGCGCGGGCTGGCGATGGTGGTGCAGAACTACGCGCTGTTTCCCCATATGAAGGTGGAAGACAACGTCGCCTTCGGCCTGCGGGCGCAAAAGCAGCCCAGGGCGCTGATCGCCGGGCGGGTGACTGAAGCCTTAAAAATCGTTGGTATGGCGGACTACGCCACCCGCTATCCGCATCAGCTTTCCGGCGGCCAGCAGCAGCGCGTCGCGATAGCCCGCGCCATTGCCGTGCGTCCTCGGGTGTTGTTGCTTGATGAACCGCTGTCGGCGCTGGATGCGCAAATTCGTCATAACATGGTGGAAGAGATTGCCCGTCTGCACCGCGAACTGCCGGAGCTGACCATCCTCTACGTCACCCACGATCAGACCGAAGCGCTCACTCTGGCGGATAAAATCGGCATTATGAAAGACGGGTCGCTGATCGCCCATGGCGAAACGCACGAGCTGTACCACTATCCGCCGAACCGCTTTAGCGCCGAATTCCTCGGCCGCGCCAATATCCTGCAGGCGACGGCGCTGACCGATAGTCTTCAGCCGGGTCTGGTTAACGTGAGCTGCGGCGGCGGCCTGGTTAACGCCTTCAGCCGGGGCGGGCTGCATGGCAACAACAAGCTGTTATGCATTCGCCCGCAGCATATGAGCCTGGCGCCGCGATCGGCAACCAGTAATCGCCTCAACGCCACCCTGACTTCGGTACACTGGCAGGGCGATCTGACGCATCTGCTGTGCGACGTCGCGGGCGAAGCGGTGCGGATCGTCATGACTCACGTCAACCCCCTGCCGCGCGCGGGCGACAAGCTGGCGCTCTACTTCGAACCTGGCGATGCGGTTCTGATCGAGGAGCAATGATGGCGCAAACCTTAATCCTTACGCGCCCGGCGCGAAACCTGCGCCCTTACCTGTGGCTGGCGTTGCCGCTATTGGTGCTGGCGACGCTGTTTTTCTATCCGCTGTTGCTGATCGCCGAACAGGCGCTGCGCGACGCCAGCGGCAACCTGAGCCTCGAAACCTTCTGGCAGGTGATTGACTCAAAACGCTTTATTGGCGCGCTGCTCAATACCTTACAGATTGCGGTGTTCGCTACCCTTGGCTGCCTGGTGCTCGGCAGCGTTTTGGCGCTGATTCTGGTTTTTATTCCGTTCCCCGGCAGCCAGCTGATTTGCCGGGTGATCGATACTTTTATTGCGCTGCCGACCTTCCTTATCACTCTTGCGTTCACCTTTATTTACGGCTCGGCGGGGCTGCTCAACGGCGCCCTGATGGCGCTGTTCGCCTTTGAACTGCCGCCGGTGGACTTCCTCTATTCGATTAACGGCGTGATCCTGGCGGAGATCACCGTCTTTACGCCGCTGGTGATGCGCCCGTTGATGGCCGGACTGCGGCAGATCGATAAGAGTCAGCTGGAAGCGGCGAGTATTCTTGGCGCTCACCCGCTGCGGGTGATGACCCAGGTTATCTTCCCGGCGGCGCTGCCGGCGCTGATGGCGGGGGGCAGCCTGTGCCTGCTGTTGACCACTAACGAGTTCGGTATCGTGCTGTTTATCGGCGCCAAAGGGGTCAATACCCTGCCGATGATGGTCTACAGCAAGGCGATTCTGGAGTCGGATTACAGCGTGGCCTGCATGATCGCGCTGATGAATATTCTGCTGTCGCTGGGGCTGTTTATGCTCTATCGGCTGGCGGCGGCGCGCACTGGCGTAAGGAGTTAACGATGTTGATTTGGTCGCGTAAAGGCCGCGCGGCGGCGGGCGCGCTGGCGGTGACGCTCTTTGCCGGCATCTTCCTGCTGCCGCTGGCGGTAATTTTGCTCTCCAGCCTGAGCCAGCAGTGGAACGGCCTGCTGCCCACCGGCTTTACCTTTGCCCACTTTGTTAACGCTTTTCGCGGCGCGGCGTGGGATTCGCTGTTTTCCAGCCTGATGGTGGGCTTCTGCGCCAGCCTGCTGGCGCTGCTGTGCGGGATGTGGGCGGCGCTGGCGCTGCGCCAGACGGGCGCGAAGCTGCAGAAATATCTTGGGTTGATGTTTTATCTGCCCAGCGCCATCCCCTCGGTTTCCGTGGGACTGGGCATTCTGGTGGCCTTCAGCCAGGGGCCGCTGCAGATGAATGGCACCTTCTTTATCGTCCTGGCGGCGCATTTCGTGCTGATCTCGGCCTTTACCTTCAGCAACGTGACCACCGGGCTGGCGCGAATTTCCGCTGATATTGAAAACGTCGCCTCCAGCCTGGGCGCTTCCCCGTGGTACCGCCTGCGCCATGTGACGCTGCCGCTGATGACGCCATGGATGATCTCGGCGCTGGCGCTGAGTTTATCGCTGTCGATGGGGGAGTTGGGAGCGACGGTGATGATCTATCCGCCGGGCTGGACCACCCTGCCGGTGACCATTTTCAGCCTGACCGATCGCGGTAATATCGCCGATGGCTCGGCGCTGACCATCGTGCTGGTGGGCGTCACGCTGCTGTTGATGATGAAGCTGGAGCGCATCGCCCGTCGTTTGTGTCAGAGATAAAGAGTGGATGTCGTCATGCGGGGCTGGCGCCTGACCGCCCGGCGGCGCTGCGCTTGCCGGGCCTGGGGGAGATATCCCGTAGTCCGCTTCAGAAACGTAGGCCGGATAAGGCATTTATGCCGCCATCCGGCACTACCGCGGGTATGGAGCTTGAAGTGTCCTGCCCGGCGGCGCTGCGCTTGCCGGGCCTACAGGGGGAGCCCGCAGGAAGGAACGTAGGCCGGATAAGGCATGTATGCCGCCATCCGGCATAAATGGAGCGCACCAGTCGTAGCCCGGCTAAGCGTAGCGCCAGCCGGGAACGCTCCTTCGACAACGCTATCGCATCAGAACCACGCCTCAAACATCCCGCCGACGTTCAGCGAATCCAGCTGCTGGTCTTTGGTGCCGTTGACCTTCGCGGTATGCTCGTTGTCCACCTGACCGCCAGTCACGTAGAAGCGCAGCATCGGACGGAACTCCGGCCCCATGCCGATGGCGATGTTCTGCGACAGCGTCAGCTTCCAGCCGTGGTTATCCCCGCCCTGGTCGTAGTCCACGCGCTGGTAGCCCGCTTCCAGCCAGGTGGAGTGCACGTCGTTCCAGAAGTACATCGGCCGCACGATGGCGCCGTAGTTTTTGCGGTTGTCGGTATTATCTTTGCCGTTGTCATAGTCGTGGAAGGCCAGCAGATATTCCACCTGCGCCTGCTGGGTGAACTTATGGCTGCCCTCGAAGCTGGCGTAGACCGTGGTCAGGTCGTCGGTTTTGTTGTAGACGCTGTTATCCGAGTTGTCGGAGTAGCGCAGGATCACCTTGTTCACTCCGCTGTCGTTGGTGTGGCTCAGCACCAGGCCGCCCTGCCAGGCTTCGAGACGCGCGTCGCTGTCCACCGCCTTCGAGTCAAAGCCGTAGTTGGCGTACACCTCGACGTCGATCGGCCCGGCCTTGATGTTGTGGGTTTTGGTGGTCAGCGCGTAGTGGCCGTTGTCCCCGGTGTCGGAGCTGCCGGTACAGGTGATGCGCGACGGGTTGGTCTCGTCGGCCATCACTTCCGGGCTACAGGATTTCACCTGCGACACCGCCGCCACGTCGAACTGCACGCCGCCGATATCGAAGTTCTTCACCCCGGCGCCCTGGCCGTCGTGGTTCATCCAGAAGTAGTCGTTGATCCCCTGTTGCGGACGCTGGTGGAAGTCGCGGCCGGCCCAGATATAGGCGTTGGGGTTGGATTCCAGCACGTTGGTGACGCCGACGTAGGCCTTCTTCAGGTTAACCTCGTCGCTCCAGTGGTCGAACATGACGTTGAGATCCCAGATAGCCCCCTGCGCGCTTTTGAAGGCTTTACTGATCTGGAATTCGCCGCCGTTGCTTTCGTTGCCCAGACGGCCGATCGCCGAGGCGCCGTTATAGGAGCCGTCGACGCCGACATATTTCTGGTCGCCGGTCTGGAAATGGGCGCCATAGCGGGCATAGCCGCTGAACTTGAGGCCGAACGGAATGGCCATATCCGGCGAGGCGGCGGTGGTCTGCGGGTTGGTAATGACGTCGACCTTTTTGTCGGCCGCGGCGTCAATTTTCGCCTGGCGGTCGGCCAGCGCTTTATCAACGGCTTTGGCGACGATGGCGTCGATCTGTTCCTGAGTAAATTCTTGCGCCATTACGGAAATTGGGCACAGCGCGGCGACAACCGCCATGGCTAAAGGCAGTTTTTTCACAGTATTCATGGTTATCTCGCTTTAATAATTAATATATTTCAGATAATAACCATCCCATTCTGGCTAAAATAAATAACCAAAATAAGCTGATTTGTTTTTTTAGGGTACAGCGACGCCGGAGAGAAATATTCTCGCTGACGTTATTCCATATTAATTAACGCTGGTACAGATGGATTAATTCTTCTGAGAACTCGCGGGCCAGCAGCGAATTCATCAGATGATCCTGGGCATGTACCATAATAAGCGTCATAGGCTGACGCGCTTCACCGGCATCCTGCTCGATGAGCTGTGTCTGCATCTGATGCGCCCGGCGGGCGTAACCGTCGGCCTCATTTAAGAGTAAACGCGCTTCGTCGATATTTCCGGTTCGGGCCGCATGCAGCGCTTCAAAACATAATGAGCGTGACTGTCCCGCATTGACGATAATTTCCATTACCGCATCTTCTAATTCAATCATGTGTATTCCTGAGGTCTTTATTATTTAATAATGCAGTGAAAGTCCTTTTTCTGCATTATGACGCTGTCATCATATTATCTCTCCGGGGCGGAGAGGAATTAGCTAACGGTTTCTGCCACCGGAACGCTATTTTTGGTTTTCTCAACTTCGGTTTTCATTAAGGAACGTTCATAGGCGCGCAGGAACGGCAGGTAAATCACCGCCGACATCACCATGCAGATAAGGCACATCACTACCGGGCTCAGCGTCCAGTTAGCCGCCCACGAGGCGCCAATCGGTGCCGGCGTGGTCCACGGAGTGAGAGACACCACCTGGCTCAGCCAGCCAAGACGCGTCGCGCCGTAAGCCAGCACCGCGTTGACCATCGGTACGCAGACGAAGGGGATAAACATCATCGGGTTCATGATGATCGGCGCCCCGAACAGGATCGGCTCGTTGATATTAAAGAAGCTCGGCACGATGCTCATCTTGCCGATGGTGCGCAGATGAGTGGCCCGGCTACGCAGCAGCAGGAAGGCCAGCGGCAGGGTCGAACCGACGCCGCCAATCAGCAGATAGTGATCCCAGAAACCCTGCAGATAGACGTGCGGCAGCACCGTGCCGGCCGCCAGCGCCGCCTGGTTTGCCGACAGGTTGGCCATCCAGAACGGGTTCATAATGCCGGTGACAATCAGCGAGCCGTGGATCCCGGCGAACCAGAAAATCTGGCACATCAGAACGGAGAGCAAAATCGCCGGCAGCGAGTCGGAGGCGGAAACCAGCGGCTCCAGCAGATGCATGATCGCCTGCGGCAGGATCATCCCGGTCTGCGCTTCGATAAACAGGTTCAGCGGATGCAAAGTACCAATCACCACCAGCACCGGGATCAGGATTTCAAATGAACGGGCGACGCCGGTCGGCACCTCTTTCGGCAGACGGATGGTGATGTTGTTTTGCTTCAGCCACGCGTAGACGCGGGTGGAGTAGATGGCGGTGATCAGGGCGGTAAAAATGCCCTGGCCGGACAGATACTGAGTGGAAATTTTACCATCGGCATAGGGCGCGGCGACCAGCAGGAAGGCCATAAACGCCAGCAGACCGGACATCACCGGATCGAGCTGAAACTGACGACCGAGGCTGGCGCCAATGCCGACCGAGATAAAGAAGGTCATTACGCCCATGCTGAGGTTAAACGGCAGCATCAGCTGTTCGCGGTAGTGCTGGGAGAAATCGAGCCAGCCGCGGGCAAAGCCGTTGGTGGTATCGGGTGAAAACGGCGGAAAGATAAATACCAGCATGAAAGAGCCGATGATCATAAACGGCAATGCGGCAGTGAAGCCATCGCGGATAGCGATAACATATTTCTGCTGCCCAAGGCGTCCTGCCAGCGGAGTAATAGATTGCTCGATCACGGCAATCATGGACTGATACAGAGAACTCATTTCAACACCTCTCAGTGCGCCGCTGGGATCAGCGACAGAGCATAATTCAGGACGTTGTCTCCCCGCTGCATGCCGTAGTCCATCGTATCGATGGGCTGAACCGGAATGTTCAGGGAAGCCGCTTTGTCAGACAGGGTTTTCAACATGTATTTCACCTGGGGGCCAAGCAACACCACCTGATACTGCGGAAACTGGATGTCAAATTCGGAAACGCCATAGGCGTCAATCTGCACCGGCAGATCACGTTCATTCGCCGCCTCCACCATCTTTCTGACCAGCAGACTGGTGGACATTCCGGCAGAACAGCACAGCATAATCTTGTACATCGACGACCATCCTCAAAATGTAAAAAGTTATTGCGTGGATGATTTGATATCAGACGGAAACCGGTTTCCATTTATAAAAAGCAGAACTGTGATAGTGGTCAAGATCTCCTGCTTATGGGGCGGATTTATTGGATTTGGCTCACATTATTCTGTCGATTTGGCGATGTTTTGCGCTGAAATGGAAAATCGGTTTCCAAACAAATGGCGAAATGGATATACTGCGCTGGTCATAATTGAAGCGATTCAGGTTTACGGGATTTTAGCGGGGCGCGGCGCCCGCGCAGGGGAAAATGATGTCGACAATCAATGATGTTTCACGACTTGCCGGGGTTTCCAAAGCCACGGTGTCGCGAGTGTTGAGCGGCTCACGTGGCGTGAAGGAGGCCAGTCGTCAGGCGGTGCTGCAGGCGGCGGAAACGCTCAATTACCGGCCAAACATGATAGCCCAGTCGTTGCTTAGCCAGTCCACCGGCTGCATCGGCGTCATCTGCGCCCAGGACAATATCAATCAAACCACCAGCTATCTCTACGCCCTGGAAAAACAGCTCAGCCAGCACCAGAAGCACCTGCTGCTGCGCTTCGCCAACACCAGCAGCGGCGTGATGAACTCGCTGGAGGAGTTGACCTGCGGGCTGTGCGATAACGTGCTGATCATCGGCGCGCGTTTTCCTCTGAATATTAACCGCCCGGACGTGGTGCTGGTGGACTGCCTCGACAGCGAGGGCGAAAACAGCATTCAGTTCGATCACGCCTTCGCCGCCGAAACCGCCTGTCACTATCTGATAAGCCAGGGCAGAAGGCAGATTGCGCTGATCCATCCCCAGAGCAGCGGCTTCGCCGATCAGGTGCTGCTGGGCTACAAGCACGCGCTGGAAAAAAACTTTTTGCCGTTTAATCGCAATCTGGTGTTTTTGGATAACACCTCGCCGTCGGTGGCGGTGCAGGAGCTGGTCAATAACGCCACGACGCTGAACTTTAATGCGCTGCTGGTGAGCGATGAACAGCAGGCGCAGCGCGTGGTGCCGCAGCTGCAGGCGTTTAACCGCGCCGTTCCGCAAAATGTGATGGTGTTTAGCCTCGCCGGATCGTTACAGCTGCCCGGTATCCCGACTATCCCGGCGATTGAATATTCCATGGACGCGATGGCGTCGCGGATCGTCAACTGGTTGACCGCGAAAACGGACAACCCGGGCGGCAGCCCGCTGCGCGGCGATTTAATTATTCCGAAGCACTAAACGCAGCACTCACCGAGATCTCCCGCCGTCTGTCCACGACAGGACGGCGGTCATGCCGAGATGGCTATTTGGCCGGACAGACGATTTTGTCGATCGCGGCCTGGTAGCTTTTCTGGTTATTGCGCTCTTTCGCCAGCGTTGCTTCGCGGACCGCGTTCTTGTTGCCGTCGGTCGCCAGCACGTTATTGGCAAAATCGTTGTCGCTGAGGTGGCTTGCTGGCGCGCATTTTTCCTTCACCGCTTTAAGCACCTGCTGCTTTTGCTGTTCGAACTGCAGGCTTTGCAGCGGTGATTCAGCCCACGCCGACGTGGCGCTCAGGGCGGTGACCAGGCATACCATCCAACATGCTTTCATCAGGCTTCTCCTTCCGTAATCGCTTCCGTCAACTATATGCGCAGGCGGGCAAACACGCAAATAGCGGTTAATTTAACTTGTTGAAAAGGCGTTTGTTATCATCGCCTCAGGCGGCTCTCACCCGCCGCCGCGAGTCGATGGCGATCAGCACCACCGAGGCCAGGATCAGCAGAGTGCCCAGCCAGTCCGGCAGCGTGAAGGTGATCCCCAGCAGCAGAAGCGACAGCAGGGCGCTGCTCAGCGGTTCGGCACAGCTGAGGATCCCGGCTTTGGCGCCGCCAATCTTCTGCGCGCCGTTAAGATAAAGGCTGAAGGTCAGCGAAGTACCGATCACCACCAGGTAGAAAAAGGCTAACAGCAGGCTGCCGTTAACCACAAAATCGGTGCCCTGGCCGCCATAAAACGGCAGCAGAATCGCGCCGCCGAACAGCATGCTCCATCCCACGATCGGCAGCGTCCCGTAGCGGGCAATCAGCGACGAGGGATAGGTGGTATAAAACGCGGCGGCAAACGCCGAGGCGATCCCCCAGAACAGCGCCGCCGGCGAAATCGACAGCGTCGTCGGGTTGCCGTGGGTCACCAGCAGAAAGGTGCCAGCCAGCGAGGTGCAGATAGCCCCCAGCACCAGCGGAGTGGGACGCGCTTTACGGGCGAGGGCGAACCAGGCGACGATGATCGTCGGGGACAGGAACTGCAGCACCGTGGCCGTGGCGGCATTCGATTTTTCAATGGTCATCAGAAAGGTGAACTGCACGGTTAACGCGCCAAACAGCGAGAAAAACAGCAGGCTGAAGGCGTCGCGGCGGTTTTGCAGCACGCGGAAAATGCGGTCGCCGTGAACAAAGCCGAGCATCAACAGGATCATCCCGGCGAACAGCAGACGCGTCATGGTCAGAAACGGCGACGACATCTGGCTTTCCTGCATAATAAACTGCGCGCACACCCCGGAACTGCCCCACAGCACGGCGGCAATCAGTACGTTCAGCATCCCTTTTTTGCTGGAGCCCATCTTTTCCTCTGGCGAAATATGACAAAGGGGAATCATAGCATGCGCCCGCCCGGGGCGGCGGGGCAGGAAATGGTAGTCGGGCGCGGCGGTACAACTATTTTGCAGGCCCGGTAAGGCGAAGCCGCCGCCGGGCATTAACCGACAATCGCGTTCTAACTTAAATCGACATTTTTACTGCCGAACAGCCAGGTGAGCGCAAAGCCGCACAGGTAGGAGACCGCCAGTCCGCCGGCGTAGACCGCCATCCCGGCGTAAATCCCGCTGCCGGAGGTCATCAGCGGCAGCGCCACCAGTCCGGACGGACCAAACACCGTGTTCAGGCCGACCGGCAGCCCCAGCCAGGCGATCAGCCCGACGAAGAAGCCGCCGCAGGCGCCGCCGAGGCAAGCGGTGACAAACGGCTTCATCCGCGGCAGGGTGACGCCGTAGATTAGCGGCTCGCCAATCCCGAGGAAGCCCGGAATAATTGCCCCCTTAATCTGGGTTCGCAGCAGCGAATCGCGCTTCGCCCGCCAGAACAGCGCCAGCGCCGCCCCCACCTGCCCGGCCCCGGCCATCGCCAGGATTGGGAACAGCGAGTTAAAGCCCTGGGCATCCACCAGCGCAAAATAGACCGGGACAAACCCCTGATGGACGCCGAACATCACCGCCAGTAGGAACAGACCGGCCAGCACCGCCGAGCCAAACGGATTGCCGTTAAGATGCAGGAACAGCCACGACATGCCGGTAAACAACCAGCCGCCAATCGGCATGATCACCGTAAAGGTCACCGCGCCCATGATCAGCAGCGTCACCGCCGAGGTGAGGATCATATCGAGGTTGGCCGGCATGACCCGCCGCACCTGGCGTTCAACCCACGCCCCAAGGATGGCGGCGATCAATACGCCGATGATATTGCCGCGCGGATCGATACCGTGGCCGAAGAAGGTGGAGATCCCGGCGTAGACGCCGCTGGTCGCCTCCGGGTTGTAGCCCAGCACGAACAGTGAGGCGATAATCGCGCCGTTCACGCCGGAGCCGCCGAACGCCTTCTGGGCGTTATAGCCAATCAGGATACTCAGGAAGGTGAACATCCCTTTGCTGAATACCTTCATATAGCCAATCAGCGCCACCAGGCTGGCGTTCGGATGGGCGTTCTCCAGCACGAAAACCTGTTCCGCCAGGGTGGCGAAGCCCAGCAGCAGCCCGACGGCGATAAAGCCGGGGATCAGCGGCGTAAAAATGGTGGCGAATTTGGCGAGAAACTTCTGCACCGCGCTGGTCTGCTTGCCCTTCAGCGCCTGTTTTTTCTCCGCCGCGACGTCGGCCAGCGTCGGCGCGGCGGGCGCCTCCTCCAGCAGGCCGTTCATCATCTCGGCGGCGGTTTGCGCCTTGCCGGGGCCGAGCACCACCTGGAACTGCTCGTCGCTGACGATCACCCCCATCACGCCGTCAATCTGGCGGATGGCGGCGGTGTCGGCCAGGCCTTCATCGCGCAGGGTCAAGCGCAGGCGCGTCATGCAGTTGCCTGCCTGCGCGACGTTAGCGGCGCCGCCTGCGTGGGCGAGGATCCGCGCTATCATCTCTTTCGTTATTTTTGCCATTGCCCGTTACCTGTCTGTCGGCGCTCAGGTGTTGCTGAGCGCCTTGCGGATGTAGCCGTTGTTTTTCGCCAGCAGCGACTGCGCCTCTTCGGCGCTTAAGTCCGCCAGCACCATCACGATCGCCGTTTTACAGTGGCGGCCGCAGGCCTCCAGCGCCTTCTGGGCAGTGGGACGATCGCAGTCGGTCGCCTCCATCACGATGGAAACCTGGCGCTCAATCAGCTTGGCGTTGGTCGCTTCGACGTCGACCATCAGGTTGCTGTAGACCTTGCCGACGCGAATCATCGCCCCGGTGGAGATCATGTTCAGCACCAGCTTCTGCGCGGTACCGGCTTTCAGGCGGGTCGAGCCGGTCACTACCTCCGGGCCGACCACCGGGGTGATGGCGACGTCCGCCAGCTGAGCCATTTCGCCATGCGGGTTACAGCTGACGATGGCGACAAAGGCATTCTGACGATGGGCATACTCCATGGCGCCAATGACGTACGGCGTGCGTCCGCTGGCCGCCAGCCCCACCAGTACATCGCGGTTGCTGAAGTTCAGGTTCTGCAGATCCATCGCCCCCTGCGCTTTGTTGTCTTCCACGTTTTCCACGGCGCTGAGAATCGCTTTATGTCCGCCGGCGATGATCCCCACCACCTGCTCCGGGCGGGTGCCAAAAGTCGGCGGGCATTCGCTGGCATCGAGGATCCCCAGACGCCCTGAGGTGCCAGCGCCGATATAAATCAAGCGGCCACCGGCCTGCAGCGCCGTCGCGACCTTATCCACCACCTCGGCAATCTGCGGCAGATAGGGCGTAATCGCCTGGGCCACCTGCTGGTCTTCCTGGTTTATCACCGTCAGCATCTCGAGGGTGGAAAGGGTGTCAATGTTGGCGCTGTTGGCGTTGCGTCGCTCGGTCAGCAGTTTGCTCAGGTCAATACTCATAGAAACCTCGTTATTCTCAGTCGTGCGCAGTATAAGGAATTATTTATTCCTTGCCTGTGAAGAGTATCACGATTAGTTCGAGGAGAATAATATGAGAGTTGTAGAGATGGCGGGAAATAGTGCGGTAATCAAGGTGGAATATTTTATTACCGCACCTGCGTTTAGCGCGCGCCGCGCGGCTGGCTGAGCCCCATCAGCAGCGCCAGCAGGTAGCAGATCGCCATCGCGAGGCTCATCTTCAGCATCGTTTCGCCGCCGAGGCCCGCCAACGGCGCGGCGATGCCGCCGAAAACAAACATCAGGGTGCCCATCAGCGCGGACGCGGTCCCGGACTGGGCGGCGTCGACGGCGCTCATCGCTTCCGCGCCGGCGACGGTACTGATGCCGCTCATCAGCGACACGGTAAAAAACAGGCCGACCAGCGCCAGAACCGGCAGCTGCAGCCAGGCAAACAGCAGCATGATCGCCGCGCAGCCCACTGCCAGCGTCAGGCCGCCGCGCAGCAGGCCTTCGGCGCTGAAGCGGCGCGCCAGACGGGAAAAGATCATCGCCGCGATAATCAGCCCGATACCGTTCAGACCAAACAGCAGGCTGAACTGCATGGCGCTCATGCCGTATTCGCTCTGCATTACGAAGGAAGAGGAGCCGATGTAGGAGAACAGCCCGGCCATCATAAACGCCTGAATCAGGCAGAAGCGCAGAAAACGACGATTCTTCAGCACCGGCTGGCCGGGCCGCTGGCGGGCGGCATGGGTCGCCGCGGCCGGGCGCGTTTCCCGCAGGATAGTCAGGCTCATGACCAGCAGCGCGCCGCCAATGGCGGCCATCGTCCAGAAGAGAATTCGCCAGTCGAAGGCGGTGATCACGTAGCCGCCCAGCACCGGGGACAGGACCGGCGCAATGCCGTTCACCGTCATCAGCAGGGCGAAAAACTGGGTCAGCAGGGTGCCCTGGTATTTATCGCGGGCGATGGAGCGCGACAGCACCGAGCCGCCGGCGCCGGCGAAGCCCTGTAAAAAGCGCCAGACAATCAGCATGTTGATATCCTGGGTCAGGGCGCACATCGCCGAAGAGAAGATAAACAACAGCAGGGACAGCGCCAGCGGTTTCAGGCGGCCAATCCGGTCGCTCAGCGGGCCGAAAAACAGCTGACCCAGGCCGAGGCCAATCAGCGCGGCGGTCAGCGACAGCTGGGTCTGAGTGCTGGTGGCCTGCAGCTGCTGAGTGATCTCCGGCAGCGCCGGCAGATAAAAATCCGTGCACAGCGGCCCAATGCCCGATAGCAGGCCGAGGATCAGCGCCCAGGAGAGGGAAACACGTGGCATAACGATTCCTTACAGAAGCCGGGCGCGGTCGCCCGGCGGGTGAAATTAACTGGCGCCGCCGCCCAGCGACTGCCAGAGGGTGATCCGGTTATTGAGGTCGGTTTGCTGCAGGGACAGCAGCGTCGTCTTCGCCGACCACAGCGTGCGCTGGGCGGTGAGCACCGACAGATAATCGCCGACCCCAGCCTGATAGCTCTTCATGGCGATATCCAGCGAGGTCTGCTCGGCGGCGACATACTGTTGCTGGGCATCGAGCTCTTCATTTAGCGTTTCCCGGCGCGCCAGCGCATCGGCAACGTCCTTAAAGGCGCTCTGAATCGATTTCTCGTAGGTGGCGATCAGCCCCTTCTTCTCCGCTTCCGCATAGCGCAACTGCGCCAGGTTGCTGCCGCCGGTGAACAGCGGCAGGCTGATGGAGGGGGCGAACGACCACACCTGCATCCCGTGGCTGAACAGCGACGACAGCGAGTCGCTGCCGACGCCGGCGCTGGCGGTCAGGGAAATCGACGGGAAGAAGTTCGCCCGCGCCGCGCCGATATCGGCATTGGCGCTCTTCAGATTATGCTCCGCTTCCTGAATATCCGGCCGGCGCAGCAGCACCGACGATGACACCCCCGCCGGCACCAGGGCGATGCAGTTATCCCCGAGACTGTCGAGGGTGCCGGGCAGCAGGCTCTCCGGCACGGTTTCCCCCGCCAGCAGGTTAATAGCGTTTTTATCCTGCGCCACCAGCGTGCGGTAGCTGGCGACGCTGGCGCGCGCCTGCTGATAGACGCTTTCCGCCGAGCTTAAATCGCCGGCGGAGGCGGTGCCCACCGCCATCTGACGGGCGACGATGTTGCGCGAGTTTGCTGCGCTGTCCATGGTCTGCTGCGCCAGCGCCAGATTGCTGTTATCCGTCGCCAGCGTCACCCAGGCGGTGGTCAAATCGGCAATCATCGTCAGCCGGGTATTCTGCGCGGTGAATTCGCTGGCAAGCCAGGTTTCGCGCGCCGCGCGCGACAGGCTCTGGTTCTTGCCAAACAGATCCAGCTCGAAGCTGGAGACCGCGCCGTCGGCCTGCGAAGCGGAGCTCAGGCCGCTGGCCACCGTTTTGCTGCGCGTATGGCTCAGCTCGGCATCGACGGTGGGAAACAGCGACGCCCGCGTCTCGCCGTACTGGGCGCGCGCGGCCTCGATATCGGCCAGCGCCTTTTGCACATCGCGGTTGCTGTTCAGCGCGATACTGACCACTTTTTTCAGCCGCGCGTCATTGACCACTTTCTGCCAGTCGCCGACCACCGCCGTCGATTCGCCGTGCGCCCCGGGCAGGGTAGCCGGCACCGGCGCGGCCGGGCGATCATAATGCGGGTCAAGCGAGACGCAGCCCGCGGTCAGGAGCGCTATAAACATAAAACTCAAACGAAACATACCTTACTCCTGAGAAGGACGTTGGCGGGTGAAGAAGCGTTTCACCAGCACGAAGAACAGCGGTACGAAGAACACCGCCAGCAGGGTGGCCGTCAGGGTGCCGCCGATGATGCCGGTGCCGATCGCCACGCGGCTGTTGGCCCCGGCGCCGGTGGCGATGGCCAGCGGCAGCACCCCGGCGATAAACGCCAGCGAGGTCATGACAATTGGGCGCAGACGGGTCTGCGCGGCGCGGATCGCCGCCCGGGAGAGCGAATAACCCTCATCCACTGCGGATTCAGCGAACTCCACGATCAGGATGGCGTTCTTCGACGACAGGCCGATGGTGGTCAGCAGCGCCACCTGGAAGTAGACGTCGTTGCTTAAGCCGCGCAGCGTCGCCGCCAGCGCCGCGCCGAGCAGGCCGAGCGGGATGACCATGATCACCGAGAACGGCACCGACCAGCTCTCATACAGCGCCGCCAGGCACAGGAACACCACCAGAATCGAGATGGCGTACAGGCTCATCGCCTGGCCGCTGGCCAGCTTTTCCTGCAGCGAAATGCCGCTCCACGCCCAGGTGGAGCCCGCCGGCAGGCTGTCGGCCAGCTTTTCCATCTTGTCCATCGCCGCGCCGGAGCTGAAGCCGGCGGCGTTTTCGCCCTGGATCTCAAAGGCGGCGGAGCCGTTGTAGCGCACCAGGCTTTCCGGACCGTATTGCCAGTGGGTGGTGGCGAAGGCGGAGAAGGGCGTCATGCTGTTATCGCTGCCGCGAACGAACCATTTGCCGAGGTCGGAGGGCACGGCGCGCGCGTCGCTCTCGCCCTGGATGTACACCTTCTTCACCCGGCCGCGGTCGATAAAGTCATTCACGTAGGTACCGCCCCAGGCGCTGGAGAGGGTATCGGTCACGTCGCTCAGCGACAGCCCCAGCGAGACCGCTTTGTTGTTATCGATATCCACCTGCAGCTGCGGCATCTGCGGCAGGTCGTTGGCGCGCACCGACTGCAGCTCGCCGCTCTGGTTGGCCGCCGCCAGCAGCTGACTGCGCAGCTTCATCAGGCTGTCGCGGTCGGTACCGCCGCTGGCCATCAGCTCGAAGGTGAAGCCGTTGCTCTGTCCGAGACCGTCCACCGACGGCGGGGTCATGGCGAACAGGGTGGCGTCGCGGATCGTCCCCAGCTCTTTATTGGCGCGCAGGGCGATGGCCTGGGCGGTATTGTCGTCGCCTTTGCGCTGCGACCAGTTGTTCAGCGACACGAAGGCCATCCCGGCGTTCTGACCGCTGCCGCTAAAGCTGAAGCCGTCGACGGTGAAAATGACGTTGGTATTGGCTTTCTCTTTGGTCAGGAACCAGTCGGTGACCTGGCGACGCACCTCGGCGGTACGCACCGCGGTGGCCCCGGCGGGCAGGGTGTACTGGACCATGATCTCCCCCTGGTCCTCCACCGGCAGAAAGCTGCCCGGCAGTTTCCACATCGCCAGCGCCATCGCCCCGCAAATCAGGACGTAAGCGCCCATCATCACCGCGCCACGGCGCAGGCCGCCGAGCACGCGGCGCTGGTAGCCCACTTCCGTGCGCCCCCACAGGCGGTTAAACGCGCCGAAGAACCCTTTGGTATGAGGCCTGGAGTGGCTGAGCAGCGCGCCGCACAGCGCCGGGGTGAGGGTCAGGGCCACCACCACCGACAGCATCATCGCCGAGATAATGGTCACCGAGAACTGGCGATAAATGACCCCGGTCGAGCCGCCGAAGAAGGCCATCGGCAGAAAGACCGCCGACAGCACCAGGGCGATCGCCACCAGCGCGCCGGAGATTTCGCCCATCGATTTTTCGGTGGCTTCCCGGGCGGGCAGCCCTTCGTCGCGCATAATGCGCTCAACGTTCTCCACCACCACGATGGCGTCGTCCACCAGCAGGCCGATCGCCAGCACCATGGCGAACAGCGTCAGGGTGTTAATCGAGTAGCCGAACAGCGCCAGCACGCCGAAGGTGCCAAGCAGTACCACCGGCACCGCCACCGCCGGGATCAGCGTGGCGCGGAAGTTCTGCAGGAACAGATACATCACGCAGACCACGAGGATAATCGCTTCGAAAAGGGTCTGAATCACGTCTTCGACCGAGATTTTGATGAACTCGGTGCTGTCCTTTGGATAGGCGATATCGTAGCCCTGCGGCATCTGACGATGGAATTCGGCGATTTTGCTTTTTACCAGGGTCGCGGTGTCCAGCGCGTTGGCGCCGGGGGCCATCATCACCGCGATCCCGGCGGCCGGGTGGCCGTTGAGATTGGCGGTAGCGGTGTAATCCTCGCTGCCCATCTCCACCCGCGCGACATCGCTCAGGCGCACCACCGAGCCGTCGGCCTGGCTTTTCACGATGATCGCTTTGAACTGGTCAGGGGTTTGCAGCCGCGACTGCGCGCGCACGGTGGCGGTCAGCTGCTGGGCGCTGGACGATGGCAGGGCGCCGATTTTACCGGCGGAGACCTGCACGTTCTGGGCCTCAATCGCCGACTGGACGTCGGAAGGCATCAGCGAGTAGGAGGCGAGTTTAGTCGGGTCCATCCAGACGCGCATCGCGTATTCGGCGCCGAACACCTGCAGGCTACCGACGCCCTCTACGCGCGCCAGCGGGTCCTGCAGGTTGCTGACCAGCCAGTCGGAGATATCGGAGCTGGTGGCGCGGTCGGTTTTGTCATACACCGCGAGGATCAGCAGGAAGCTGCTCTGCGATTTTTCCACCGTCACGCCGGACTGCTGGACTTCGCTCGGCAGCCGCGATTCCGCCTGCTGGACTTTGTTCTGCACCTGCACCTGGGCGGTGTCCGGGTCGGTCCCCTGCTCAAAGGTGACGGTGATGCTGACCGAACCGTCGGAGCTGCTGGTGGAGCTGAAGTAGAGCAGATGGTCGAGGCCGGTAAGCTGCTGCTCGATCACCTGGGTGACGCTGTTCTCCAGGGTTTCGGCAGAGGCGCCGGTGTAGGTGGCGGAGATTTTCACCGCCGGCGGGGCGACGTCCGGGTACTGGCCCACCGGCAGAGTGCGGATCGCCAGCACGCCGGCGAGCATAATCAGAATGGCGATCACCCAGGCAAAGACCGGGCGACGCACGAAGAAACGGGAGAACATCAGGCGTTGCCTCCGTTATTGTTGACGGCAACGGCCTTCACCGTCTGGCCTGGGGCCACTTTACCCGTGCCTTCGACGATCAGCTTGTCGCCCGCTTTCAGGCCGCTCAGCACCAGCCATTTATCGCCGTAGGTGTCGCCGGTTTCCACGGCGCGCTGCGCAACTTTGTTGTCGGCATCGACCACCAGCGCCGTGGCGTCGCCTTTGGCATCGCGGGTAATCCCCTGCTGCGGGGCGAGGATCGCGTCGTTCATGATGCCTTCATCGATGCGCGCGCGGACAAACATCCCCGGCAGCAGGACGTGCTGCGGGTTGGGGAAGATGGCGCGCAGGGTTACCGAGCCGGTGGATTCATCGACGGCGACTTCGGTGAGCGCCAGACGCCCTTTTTCGCTGTAGGTGCTGCCATCTTCAAGGATTAACGTCACGCTGAGGGTATCGCTGTTGCTGGCCAGGCTTTGTTTGCGTAAACGCAGGAGATCGACGCTGGATCGCGTCAGATCGACATACATGGTGTCGAGCCCGCGGATCGTCGCCAGCGCGGTATCCTGATCGGCGGAGACCAGCGCCCCCGGCGTGACCGACGAGATGCCGATGCGCCCGGCAATCGGCGCGGTGACGGTGGTCCAGTTCAGGTTGATGCGCGCGCTCTCCAGCGCCGCTTTCTTCGATGCCACGCTGGCCTTGTCCTGGGCGCAGGTGGAGGCGGCGTCGTCGGCATCCTGGCGGGAGACGCCGTTATCCCGGACCAGCGACGCGTAGCGCTGAGCCTTCTGGCAATCGGAGACCACCAGCGCCTGGGCCTGTTTCAGCGCCGCCGCCGCTTCATTCCAGGTCGCGCGATAGCTGGAGGGATCGATCTGGTAAAGGGCCTGCCCGGCCTTCACCATATCGCCTTCGGTAAACAGGCGCTTCTGGATGATGCCGCCCACCTGCGGGCGTACTTCGGCGCTGAGCGAGGCGGTGGTGCGGCCGGTGAGCTGGCTGACTACCGGAACCGGCTGGCTTTGCAGAGTGACCACGCCCACTTCCGGCGTGGGTTGCTGCGGGGCAGATGTCTGCGCATTATCGCATCCGCTGAGGAGAAATAATGCTGTCGCGATGGGAGCTATGATGTATTTCATTATATTTTCTCAAGATATAAGACGTCCGCCCCGTTTATTTAAAAACGAGGGAATAGGTTGGGCGCTGAGGCATTTTCGGCTAAGCGAAAATGACAAAAAAGGAACACAGATGTTCCTGAACGTGATTGTTATTGTGTCTCCGCTGAAGCCAACCTCTTCGGCCTTCAGGAGGTGAAAAGCGCATCTCCTCTGGTTTTGTGGTGAGAATGATCATTCTCATTTTTTCCCATTATACGATCCGCCGCGATAATGGAAAGGTTTTTTTGCTTACTTTTAGAACGCAAAAAATTAAGGCAAATAATCATGGAGAAAATAAGAATTTTTTGTGAAAGTGGAGAGGAAAAATAACCTTTCGGCACAGCGATACTGGAGATAGTTAATGGCGTTAATTATTACAAAAAGCATTAATCCCGACGACCAACAAGAATTGTTTGCCGGTCTGCGGCACTATAATCAGCAGTATCTTGATGCGGCGCAGTTTGGCGATCTGGGCGTTTACTCCCGCGATGCGCAAGGGGTGATGCAGGGCGGGCTGATTGCCAAACGTAAGGGTAACTGGCTGTGCATTGAGTATCTGTGGGTCAGCGAAGCGACGCGCGGTCGCGGACTGGGGAGCGAGCTGATGCAGGAGGCGGAGCGGCAGGCGCAGGCGCTGGGCTGCAGCCATCTGCTGGTGGATACCTTTAGCTTCCAGGCGCTGCCGTTTTATCAGAAATTAGGCTATCAGCTGCAGATGTCGCTGCCCGACTTCCCGCATGCGGGGATGCAGCGTCACTATTTGTCGAAGGCGCTGTAACGGTCCTGATATCGCCGGGCGGTCAGGTACCGTACCTGTGATTGTGCCGGATGGCGGCATAAATGCCTTATCCGGCCTACACAGTTCTCCCGTCGTTTCGCCCCACCCAGGACCGGCAAGCGCAGCGCCGCCGGGCAGGATATCAGGCACGGCACCTGTATTCTTGCCGGGTGGCGGCTGCGCCTTACCCGGCCTACGGTTCGTGCTGTGCCCGCCATGATGCCGAGCGGCTACCCACTTGCGCGACTGAAACTGCCGGTGCTGGCGGCCTCAAAATCGCTGAGACGTTCCCGGAAGGCCGGGGCAGCCCGCATGGATGCGGGCTGAGGGCCGTGTTTTGCATGGATGCTGCCTCGGCCCGACCCGAAGCCTGCAGGGATAAGTCGAAGGTACCGCGTAGCGGCGATTTTGCTGGCCGGAGCCCGGGGGTACAGGGGGCGGCGGCGACTGGCCGCCCCCTGTGCGCTCCCTGCGCCATGCCAGGCATAACGCAGAAGAAATATCGGGAGCGCAATCTGCCCGGACATAACATAGAAGTTGTAGCCCTGCTAAGCGTAGCGCGAGCAGGGAAAATCCCGGATGGCGGCGCGTGGCGCCTTATCCGGGCTACAAAAGCGTCAAAACCACGCCTTAACCCCCGACGCCATGGCCCATTAACGCCAGCGCGTGGCTGACGATGGTCTGGCGGTCAACCGCCTGTAAACGCGGATCGCTGTGGATGCGCGAAAACGGCACCAGCACCAGGCTAATCACCGTGGTAAACAGCAGCTCCGGCGACAGCGCCGGGTTAATCTTGCCCTCCCGCTGCCAGCGGCGCACCGCCTCCAGCATCACCTGAAAACGCTCCTCGCCGAAGCGGGCGTCCATATGCTGACGCAGGATCGGCATCTCGCCGATGATCTCCTGCATCCACAGCGGCGCGAACCAGGCGTTTTTCTCCGCCATGTGCGCCAGCGTCTCGACCATCATCGTCAGCGCCAGCACCGGGTCCTGCGGATGGTCGACAAAGATGCGGCTGATGTGGTTGCGCAGCGGCATAAAGCGCTCTTCGATCAGCTGCGTCACCAGCGCATCCCGCGAACTGAAATAGTAATGCAGCATCGCCGGCGTCACCCCGGCCTCTTTGGCGATGGCGTTCAACGACACGCGGGCCGCGCCGTCGCGGGCAAACAGCGTCAGGGCGATGTCCATCAGCTGTTCGCGGTTGGCGGTACCCGGTTTTTTACCGCGCGGCCGCCCCGGGCGGCGGGGGGTATCCTGATCCTTTTGTGCTGTCATGATATGGCGATCTCTTGACCCGACTCATTCTTTCACTAAATATTAATTATGCATTTAATTAATATCAAGCGAGTGTTGTGATGACTTCTCAAGTCGCGAACCCACCGGTGCAGTCGATACGCCTGCTGTTTAGCGCCTTGCTGCTGGTGATGCTCCTCTCCGCGCTGGATCAGACCATTGTCTCCACCGCGCTGCCGACGATTGTCGGCGAACTGGGCGGGCTGGACAAGCTTTCCTGGGTGGTTACCGCCTATATCCTCAGCTCCACCATCGCGGTGCCGCTGTACGGTAAATTCGGCGATCTGTTCGGCCGCAAAATCGTGCTGCAGGTGGCGATTGGGCTGTTTCTTGTCGGCTCCGCCCTCTGCGGGCTGGCGCAGAACATGACCCAGCTGGTGCTGATGCGCGGCCTGCAGGGGCTCGGCGGCGGCGGCCTAATGGTCATCAGCATGGCGGCGGTGGCCGACGTCATCCCGCCCGCCAGTCGTGGCCGCTATCAGGGGCTGTTCGGCGGCGTTTTTGGCCTGGCGACGGTGATCGGCCCGCTGATCGGCGGCTTTTTGGTGCAGCACGCCTCCTGGCGCTGGATCTTCTACATCAACCTGCCGCTGGGCCTCTTCGCGCTGCTGGTGATCGGCGCGGTATTCCACAGCAGCAATAAACGCAGCCAGCATGAGATTGACTGGCTGGGGGCGATTTACCTCAGCATGGCGCTGCTGTGCATCATCCTGTTTACCTCGGAAGGGGGCAGCGTTCATGCGTGGAATGACCCGCAGCTGTGGTGCATTCTGGCCTTCGGCATCGTGGGGGTCATCGGTTTTATCTACGAAGAGCGAATGGCCGCCGAGCCGATTATTCCGCTGTCGCTGTTCCGCAACCGCAGCTTCCTGCTGTGCAGTCTGATCGGCTTCGTCATCGGCATGTCGCTGTTTGGATCAGTCACCTTCCTGCCGCTCTATCTGCAGGTGGTGAAGGAGGCGACCCCCACCGAGGCCGGACTGCAGCTGATCCCCCTGATGGGCGGCCTGCTGCTGACCTCGATTATCAGCGGGCGGATTATCAGCCGTACCGGTAAATATCGCCTGTTTCCGATCCTCGGTACCCTGCTTGGCGTGACCGGCATGGTGCTGCTGACCCGGATCACCATTCACTCACCGCTGTGGCAGCTGTACCTGTTTACCGGCGTGCTGGGGGCGGGTCTGGGGCTGGTGATGCAGGTGCTGGTCCTGGCGGTACAGAACGCGATGCCGGCGAAGCTTTACGGCGTCGCCACCTCCGGCGTGACCCTGTTCCGCTCGATCGGCGGCTCCATCGGCGTGGCGCTTTTTGGCGCGGTGTTCACGCACGTGCTGCAGAGCAACCTGCAAAAGCTGTTGCCGGAAGGCGCGGTACTGCCGCCGGGAATGAATCCGGTGGCGGTGCAGCACCTGCCCGCGGATATCCGCCTTGACTATCTCGACGCCTTCGGCGCGGCGATCCACGCGGCGTTCCTCATGGCGGCCTGCATTATGGCGGTGGCGTTTGTCCTCTCCTGGCTGTTAAAGGAGGCGCCGCTGAAGACCGCGACGCACTAAGCGGCCCCGGCGATGCGCAGCAGCGCCTGACGCAGCGCCGGCGCGGCAAAATCGATAAATTTTCGCAGCTTAAGCGGCGCCAGGTCCCGGGCGGTATACAGCAAATGGACCGGCGCCGGCTCCGGCTCGACGCGCTCCAGCAGCAGACGGAGCTCACCCTGTCGCAGGCCGTCCAGCGCCTGATAGTGCAGTAAGCGAGCTACGCCCACCCCCAGCCGCGCGGCATCGGCAGCGCTCTCCGGCGTGGTGACCGATAACGCCGGCGGCAGGTTAATCAACTGGTCCTCGCGCTCAGCGGCGCGAAAGCGCCAGCCGCGATAGGGCATCGGCGATTCAATGCGGATGATCGGCAGCGCCGCCAGATCGCGCGGCCGCTGCGGCTCGCCGTATTTCGCCAGCAGCGCCGGATGGGCGCAGGCCACGATGCGCATCCTGCCGAGGCGGGTGGCCACCATGCTGCTGTCCGCCAGGTCGCCTATCCGCACCGCCAGATCGATATGGTCGCCCACCAGGTCGGCGTTACGATCGCTGAGCAGCAAACGGACGTGAATCTGCGGGTAACGGGCGATGAATTCAGCGATCACCGGGAGAACGTGCTGGCGCCCAAACATTGTCGGCGCAGAGATCACCAGCTCGCCTTTCGGTTCCTGATACTCGCCCGTCGCCTGGCGTTCGGCGTTTTCCACCTCCTCAAGGATCCGCCGCGCGGCAGCGACATAATCGACCCCGGCGTCGGTGAGCGTCAGTTTGCGGGTGGTCCGCGCCAGCAGGCGCACCCCCAGCGCGTTCTCCAGCTCGCCGATATGGCGGCTGACGGTGGTCAACGGCATATTCAGCGCCCGCGCCGCCGCCGACATACTCCCCAGCTCGGTCACTTTCACCAGCAGCGCCATCGCGCTTAATCGATCCATTATTCTCCCGATTTTTGGAAAGATGATTGCCACGAAACCAGTATTATCATTTTTCGCAGTACAGTCCATGATGGCGCCAGACAACAGGAGGCGCTATGGCAGCAACCTTTCTCGATATCGCCATCACCCCGGACGTGATGGATGTGCAGCATGAAATGGGCAGCGACCAGCTGTGGCAAACGCCGCACAGCCGCCGCCAGGCCGACCGCTTCGGCGACAGCGAAGCGGGGATGATCGCCACCCGCGACAGCTTTTATCTGGCGACGGTGTCGCAGAGCGGCTGGCCCTACATTCAGCATCGCGGCGGCCCGCCGGGGTTTCTGCATCTGCTGGACGATACCACCCTGGCGATGGCGGATTTCGGCGGCAACCGTCAGTACATCACCACCGGCAACCTGCGCGGCAGCGACCGGGCCTGCCTGTTTTTGATGGATTATCCGCGCCGTGCCAGGCTGAAAATCTACGCCACCGTCGAGGTCGTGGCGGCAGAGAACCACCCGCCGCTGCTGGCGCAGGTGGCGCCGGCCAACTATCGCGCCCGCATCGAGCGCCTGTTTCTTTTTCATCTGCAGGCGTTTGACTGGAACTGCCCGCAGCACATTACGCCGCGCTACAGCGCGCAGCAGGTGGCGGAGTACAGCCAGAACCTGCAGCAACGTATTCATGACCTGGAGCAGGAGAATCAGCGCCTGCAGCAGCAATTAGCCCGCAGAGGAGAGTCAGCATGACCGAACAACGTCCCCCGTTACCGCCGTTTACCCGCGACAGCGCTATTCAGAAGGTCCGCGCCGCGGAAGATGGCTGGAACAGCCGCGATGCCGAAAAGGTCGCTCTGGCCTACACCATGGACAGCGAATGGCGCAACCGCAGCGAGTTTGTCCACGGCAGGGGGCAAATTGTCGAATTCCTGCAGCGAAAATGGCGTAAGGAGCAGCAATATCGGCTGATTAAGGAGCTGTGGGCATGGCAGGAAAATCGCATCGCCGTGCGTTTCGCCTATGAGTGGTGCGACGACAGCGGCAACTGGTTTCGCTCGTACGGCAATGAAAACTGGGAGTTTGATCAGCACGGGCTGATGCAGACGCGCTACGCCTGCATCAACGATCTGCCGATCGCCGAAAGCGAGCGCCTGTTCCACTGGCCCCAGGGGCGTCGCCCGGACGATCATCCGGGGCTCAGCGACCTGGGGCTGTAAAACCGGCGCTGCGCGACGGATTAATCGGCTTTCGGGAAGTCGACCACCGTGTCGTTAACCCGGTTCACCATATTGGTGAACAGGATCGCGCTGATGGCGCTGATAATCTCAATCACCTGCTGGTCGCTAAAACCGGCGTTGCGCAGCGCGGCGACGTCGGCTTCCGGCAGCGTGCCGGTGGTGGTCACCAGCGTCTGCGCAAATTTCACCAGCGCATCAAGCTGTGCCTCTTCCGCATACTCCCCGCGGCGCAGGGCGTGGATCTGTTCGCTGCTGAAGCCGGCTTTTTTCGCCATCAGCGTATGTGCGGCCAGGCAGTAGTCACAGCCGGTGGCTTCGCTGACCGACAGGTTAATGGCTTCCAGCTGTTGGGCGCTGAGGCTGCCTTTATGTAGCATCGCATTGTGCGCCAGCGCCTGCTGCAGCGCGGCCGGCGAGTGGCCGCCGATGGCCAGGTAGGCATTCGGCACTTTGCCCATTGCTTTTTTGATCCCGGCGAAAATATCGGCGGCTTTGCCGGTGGCGTCTTGTTCACGGATATCAGCTAAACGGCTCATGGTTAACTCCTGTTGTTTTCGAGGGTGTGTGTTGGCATTGGGGTCATCTTAGGCGGTTGCCGCATGCTAGACTGGCGGTCTTCGTCTCACCTTTTTGTCTTATCGTCTCAGGAGAAGCATGGACAGTCTCAGTCATCTGCTGGCGCTGCTGGCGCCGCGCTGCGAAGTGAACCTGCACTGTCGCTTCGGCGGCCGCTGGCAGGCCGGGCACCAGCAAATGCGCAGCGGCGTGGTGCCATGGCACGTGGTGCTGCGCGGCGAGGGGCGGCTCAACGTCGGCGGCCAGACCCATCACCTGCGCGCGGGAGATGTGGTCCTCCTGCCGCACGGTTCGCCGCACCTGATGGAGAGCCTGGTGGAGTGGGGCCAGGTGCTGCCGGTGGCGCATCGCTTTAACGGCACGGTGACGGAAATGCGCGCCGGCCCGGCGGAGGGAGCGCTGGAGATGCTGTGCGGCGAATTCTATTTTGGTCCGCACGTCAGCTGGCTGTTCACTGAGGCGTCGACGCTGATCCATCTCCATACCGATGCGCGCGAAGACTGCCCGGAGCTGCAGCCGTTGCTTAACATACTGGTCCGCGAAAGTCTGGCGCAGCGTCCCGGCGGCAGCGCTATCGTGCGCAGCCTCGGCGATACGCTGCTGGTGCTGCTGCTGCGCATGCTGCTTGGCGAGCAGCAGCCGCCAGGCGGGCTGCTGCGTCTGATG
The DNA here is from genome assembly GCF_059759695.1 of Klebsiella sp. M041. Taxonomy (NCBI): domain Bacteria; kingdom Pseudomonadati; phylum Pseudomonadota; class Gammaproteobacteria; order Enterobacterales; family Enterobacteriaceae; genus Klebsiella; species Klebsiella sp. M041. Next base: position 265,250 of record NZ_JCAXWU010000002.1, on the reverse strand, counting down.
AGCGATGAGCGCCTGATGCCGGCGGTGCTGGCGGTGATGGCGACCCCGGAGCAGCCGTGGACGCTGGAAACCATGGCCGCCCGTGCCTTTCTGTCGCGGGCCACCTTTGCCCGCCATTTTGCCCGCGTTTATCACCTGACGCCGCAGGCGTGGCTGTCGCAGCTGCGAATGGCGCTGGCCGCCCGGCTGCTGCGCCTGGAGCGTCAGACCAACCTCGAGGTCATTGCCGAACGCTGCGGCTTTCAGTCGCTGGCGTCCTTCTCGAAGCGCTTCAAAATGCGCTATGGCGTGACGCCGGGCGAGTGGCGACGGGGCTAGCGCTTCGCGCCGGGCGAAGATGATTTTATTTCCGGTTGCGTGGTTTGCTGTTTATTACCCCACCCGAAAGTCGCTATAGTTTTGCACGAAAAAAACAACGACAGTCAGGACGGACAGGGTGAAGAGGATGAGATTACGTTTACGTGCCGCCGCCGCGGTAATGCTGGCGGGTCTGGCGCTGGTCGGCTGCGACCAAAAGGGTAATGAAGCGAAGCACATTAAGGTCGGCGTGATTAACGGCGCTGAACAGGATGTGGCGGAAGTGGCGAAGAAAGTGGCCAAAGAGAAGTATGGTCTGGAGGTTGAGCTGGTGGGGTTCAGCGGCTCGCTGTTGCCTAACGAATCGACCAACGCCGGGGATCTGGACGCCAACGTCTTCCAGCATCGGCCTTTCCTTGAGCAGGACAACAAAGCGCATAACTACCATCTGGTGGCGGTAGGCAATACCTTCGTCTTCCCGATGGCCGGCTATTCGCGCAAGATAAAGTCAGTCGCCGAACTGAAAGACGGCGCGACGATCGCTATCCCCAACGATCCGACCAACCTCGGGCGGGCGCTGCTGCTGCTGCAAAAAGAGAAGCTGATAACCCTCAAAGCCGGTACCGGCCTGCTGCCGACGGCGGTGGATATCACCGACAACCCGCATCATCTGAAAATTATGGAGCTGGAAGGGGCGCAACTGCCGCGCGTACTCGACGATCCTAAAGTCGACGTGGCCATCATCAGCACCACCTACCTGCAGCAAACCGGGCTGTCGCCGGTTCGCGATGGCATCTTTATCGAAGATAAAAACTCGCCCTACGTGAACATCATCGTGACCCGTGAAGACAATAAAGACGCGGAAAACGTGAAGGAGTTTATGCAGTCGTACCAGTCGCCGGAGGTGGCGAAGGCGGCAGAGACTATCTTCAACGGCGGCGCGGTGCCGGGCTGGTAAGCCAACTTACAGGGAGAGGCGCGTATGGTACGCCAACGGCAGGCCGATCTGCTGCTGATTGCCGCGACGGTGATTGCCGCCTGCGGCTGGATTTTTTCCCGCGAGGCGATCGCCGGCATGCCGGTATTCGCGTTCCTTGGGCTGCGCTTTTTCTTCGCCGCGCTGCTGCTGCTGCCGTTTTGCCGCGGGTTTCGCCCGCAAAAGCAGCACTGGCCAAAGCTCATCATCAGCGGGCTATGGTTTGCGCTCAACCTCTGCCTGTGGATCTACTCGGTCTCCACGACGGCGTCGCTCGGCGAAGGGGCGTTTATCATGAGCCTGTCGATGATGTTCGTCCCGCTGACCGCGTGGGTGATGATGAAGGTGCGTCCGCCGCGGGCCTGGTGGGAGTGCCTGCCGATCGCGGTGGTGGGCCTGGGCCTGCTCAGCCTGCACATGCCGATAGTCTTCCATCCCAGCCAGGGCTGGTTTTTGCTGACGGCGCTAGTGCAGTCCATCTGGTTCTGTTACACCAGCCGCTGCGCGCGTGAAGTCCCGCTGATCCCCCTGACCACCGTCCAGCTGGCGATCACGGGTATCGTTGGGTTGACCCTCTCCGCTGCCGTTGAACGCTGGGACCAGCCGATGACCCTGCCGACCTTCGGCTGGCTGGTGGCCAGCATTGTCATCGCCACCAGCCTGCGCTTCGGTCTGCAGATGAAGGGGCAGAAGTACGCGGCGGTGGCCAGCGCGGCGATCATTATGGTGCTCGAACCGCTGCTGACGGTCATTGCCGCCGCGCTGTGGTATGGCGAACAGCTGCCGCTGCAGAAGATTATCGGCGGCGTACTGATCCTGGTTGCCCAGCTGTGGTTCCGCTGGCGGATGCTTAAGCCGTAGCCTGCCCGGTGCGCGGTTGCGCCATCAATTGCAGCAGCGGCACCAGCGACAGCCCGTCCGGCATTTCGCCGCGGGCGATCAGCTGGTTTATCTCCTCAAAGGTAAACCAGCCGGTTTCCATCACTTCATCCTGATCCGCATCCATCCCCACCCAGCGTAAACCGGTGGCCAGCCAGGTGATAAACAGCTGGTCGCTGCTGCCGTAGGAGGGGTTGAAGCGCATGATCTCCTCGACGCGTTGCGCCTGCCAGCCGGTCTCTTCCCGCAGCTCGCGCAGCGCGGCCGCCGCCGGATCTTCCCCTTCGTCAACGCCGCCTGACGGAATGGCCCACACCACCTTGTCGATCAGGTAGCGGTAGTGGCGAATCAGCAGCACTTTGTCATCCTGGATAGCCACAATCCCCACCGCCGGGCGCGGATAGTGAATGGCGTAAAAGTCGCGGCGCTCGCCGGGGGCGATATCAATACCCACCTTGCGCATGCTGAACCACGGCGTCTCGGCGATGACCTGCGGGTCGTGCATATCGGCGGCGGTCAGTTTTTTCTTCATCCTGCCACTCCTGTCAAAAATGGAGCCTTCAGAACAACATAGCCGGAGGCGGATAGCAATCGCCGCAGGTTGGCCCGATTTCATCGATCCTTGCCCAAATGCCCCTATTGCGCCAGGCTGGTACTCAGTACGATGTTCGTCAAATCACCCCCCCTGAGGAACGCCAACATGAACATCACCCATATCCGTAACGCGACCCAGATTATTGAATACGCCGGGAAAAAGTTTCTGATCGATCCGATGCTGGCGGACAAGGGCGCCTGGCCGGGTTTTCCGGGCACCGCGCGCAGCGAGCTGCGCAACCCGCTGGTGGCGCTGCCTTTTTCCCGCGATAAAATCATCGACGTTGACGCGGTGATCGTCACCCATACCCATGACGATCACTGGGACGAGGCGGCGATCGCCGCGATCCCGAAAACCCTGCCGGTGTTCGTCCAGCACGAAGCCGACGGCGCGTTGCTGCGCAGCCAGGGTTTCCAGGATATCCGCCTGCTGACGGCAGACAGCGAATTTGCCGGCGTGCGCCTGCTGAAAACCACCTCCGGCCAGCACGGCAGCGATCGCACCTACGCGGTGCCGGCGATGGCCGAACGCCTGGGCGAGGCCTGCGGCGTGCTGTTTCGCCATCCGCAGGAGAAGACGCTGTGGCTGGTGGGGGATACCATCTGGCGTGATGAAATTGCAGCCGACCTGCTGAAGCTGCGCCCGGACGTGGTGGTCCTCAACGCCGGCTACGCCCACGTCATCGGCTTTGGCCCGATTATCATGGGCAAAGAGGATCTCCTGAACGTACACTTCACCCTGCCGGAAGCGAAAATCATGGCGATTCACCTGGAAGCGGTCAACCACTGCCTGGTGAGCCGGGAAGAGATGCGCCAGTATGCGCTGGATAATCAGATAGCCGAGGTAGTGTGTATCCCGCAGGATGGGGAAACTGTGGTTTATTAACGTGCGCAAGGGGAAGGAACGATGAAACTCACCGACGTGGCGATTGTTGCCGTAGAGGGCTTTAGCCCGTTTCATTACGCCGTTCCCTGCATGCTGTTTGGCGATTCGGTCTCTGAAAGCAAACGCTTTAACCTGCACATTTGCGCCGAGCGGCCGGGGCTGCTGCGCGCCCGCGACGGCTTTGCGCTGTACGCCAGCGGCGATTACGCCGTGCTGGAACAGGCGGATATCGTGGTGGTGCCTTACTGGGGCGAGGTTGACCGCCGCCCGCCGCAGGCGCTGCTTGATAGCCTGGTGCGGGCCCGGAATAACGGCGCGGAAATCGTCGGTCTGTGCCTCGGCGCGTTCGTCCTGGGCTACGCCGGGCTGCTGGACGGGAAACGCGCGGCGACCCACTGGGAGTTTGAGCAGGATTTTCAGCGCCGGTTTCCGCAGGTGCGGCTGGATATCAACGCCCTGTATGTCGACGACCAGCGGATCATTACTTCGGCGGGCACCGCGGCGGCGCTGGACTGTTGCCTCTACATCATCCGCCAGCGTTTCGGCAGCCTCGCGGCCAACCAGATCGCCCGGCGGCTGATTGTTTCACCGCACCGCGAGGGCGGCCAGGCGCAGTTCATCGCCCAGCCGGTGCCGAAAAACACCCGCGATGCGCGAATCAACTGCCTGCTGGATTATCTGCAGCAGCATATTGCCGAGCCGCATAATCTCGATTCGCTGGCCCGGGTGGTGGCGATGAGCCGCCGCAGCCTGACCCGCCACTTCGCCCGGGCGACCGGGATGAGCATTACCGACTGGCTGACCGCCGAACGCCTGCGCCGCAGCCAGAGCCTGCTTGAGGCGGGCGATCTGCCGGTTGAGCAGGTGGCGGAGGCGGTGGGTTATCTCTCTGCCGTCACCTGGCGTCAGCAGTTTAAAGCGCGCTTTGGCGTCAGTCCGACCGAATGGCGGCGCACCTTTCGCCGCGGCGCTTAGCCGGCGAGGGTCGCGCTGTCGATCACGAAGCGGTATTTCACATCGCCCTTGACCATTCTTTCCCAGGCTTCGTTGATCTCATCGCCGCGGATCAGTTCGATATCGGCGACGATGCCGTGTTCAGCGCAGAAGTCGAGCATCTCCTGAGTTTCCGCGATCCCGCCAATCATCGACCCGGCAATCGACCGGCGGCGGATGATCAGATTGAACACTTCCGGCGACGGATGCGGCGTGGCCGGAGCGCCCACCAGCGTCATGGTGCCATCGCGCTTCAGCAGCGTGGTGAAGGCATCGAGATTATGCGGCGCCGCCACGGTGTTGAGGATGAAATCGAAGCTTTTGACGTGGGCCGCCATTTCGTCTTCGTTACGCGACACCACCACCTCATCGGCGCCCAGCGCTCTGGCCGCATTACGCTTGGATTCGGAGGTGGTAAAGGCCACCACGTGAGCCCCCATGGCGTGGGCCAACTTGATTCCCATATGCCCAAGGCCGCCGATGCCGACCACGCCGACTTTTTTACCCGGCCCGGCGTGCCAGTGGCGCAGCGGCGAGTACGTCGTGATCCCGGCGCACAGCAGCGGCGCGACGGCGGCCAGCTGCGCTTCGGGATGGGTTATCCGCAGCACGTAGTGTTCTTTAACCACGATCTGCTGTGAATAGCCGCCCAGGGTGTGGCCCGGCGCGTCCTGGGTCGGTCCGTTGTAGGTCAGCACCATATGGTCGCAGTAGTTCTCCAGCCCCTCAGCGCACTCCTCGCACTGTTGACAGCTATCGACCATGCAGCCGACGCCCACCAGATCGCCGACGGCGTAGCGCGAGACAGCGTCGCCGACCGCGGTGACCCGGCCCACAATTTCATGCCCCGGCACGCAGGGATAGAGCGTTCCCGCCCATTCCGATCGCGCCTGGTGGAGATCGGAGTGGCAGACGCCGCAGTAGGCGATGGCGATCTGCACATCCTGCGGCCCCGGTTCACGGCGGGTGATGGCCATTGATTCCAGCGGCTGGCTGGCGGAGTAGGTACCTATAGCGTTGATCAGCATAGCGAAACCTCTTGATCGAATAGAGCGGGAGATGGATGCGGGTGGTCAGTGGCATCGATAAGGGTAGCCTGGACTGGGAGAGATGCGAGGGGGAAAGCGGCATCAGGCACGGCGTAAGCGAGCGAGTCGCCGGAGCCGCAATTTATAAGACAGGTTTATCATTTAAGCGGCTAAGCCGTATAAATATTTACGAAAATTATTGTTTTTTAGTGATGTAAAATCGAGGTAAACAGCTTATGCCGATAATAATGCTTACACTCTTTTTATTATGGAAACGACTTGGTTTTTATTCATGATTGCGCGTGTTGATACTATTACCGCTGAAAATCATGCCCTTCAACCTGACTTAATGACACAACACGATGTCGAAACCTGACGCCAACGGCCAGAATTCCCGGTCATTACCCTCTTTTTTTTATGGACGACGAACAAAACCGTTACCTGCGGTGGAATCCTTATTATCCGCGTTCCGGCCTGTCAGCACCCCTTTTGAACTGGCGCAGTCAAACTATTACCATTTTCCCTTGGCCCAAAGCGAATCCGGCTTCATTCTCCTCGAAGAAGGCGTGGCTTCAGTTTGCTTTGCGGAAAATCAACTGGTGATATCGACGGTCCTCGCCCCGGCTATATTGGGATTAATTGATAATTATGGCGTGTTTAACGGGCTCCCGGATAAACGCCACTGTTCTCTGTTTGCTGAGACGGATTTAAGCGGGCGCTGGATAGCGCATCAGGCCGCGGTCAATATCCTGAATGAGAAAAACCTGTGGCAGGAGATGGCCCATATCCTGACGCAGCGGTTGATGGTGTTGAGCATGCGCGAGCAGGAGCTGCTGGGGGTGGACTCTTACCAGATGGTGCGCATCCTGTTAATGGAGCTGGCGGTCTATTCGGAGACGTATCGTAGACAGATCAATGTATTAAGGTTTATCCAGCGGCGTACCAACCTGTCGCGTAGCCGCATTATGTCGATTCTGTCGGAGCTGCGCAAAGGCGGTTATATTATTATCCACCGCGGGGTGTTGATGACTATCGCCCAACCGCTTCCCGCCAATTTTTGAGCCTGGCAGGCGAAGGGCGTGATTTGTCGCCCCCCACCTGCTGGTCCGCTTAGGGCTCAATCGCCGTCAGGTAGTCCAGCCGCAGCGGCTCAGCCAGCAGACGCTCCATCTGCGTAATAAACGCCTGAAAATAGGGCATCTCTACATGCGCATCGAGGGCGTCTTGCCCACGCCACGCTTCGCGCATGTAGAAAGTGTCCGGCGCGTCACGCAGCTGGAACAGCGCGTAGTCGAGATTGCCCGGCTCCTGTCTCGTCGGCAGGAGCAGCTTCTGCAGGGCCTGGCGCAGCGCGTCCGTTTGGCCTGGTTTCGCCTTGAGCACGGCGAGCAGGGTTATCATCTTAAAATCCCTCCAGCACAATCTTGCCCACCGCGCGTCCGGTTTCCAGCTGGCGATGCGCTTTCTGCAGATTGTCGGCAGTGATGGCGCCGTAGTGTTCGCCGAGGGTGGTTTTAATCGTGTGGTTGTCGATCAGGGCCGCCACGCGGGTCAGCAGCTGATGCTGGGCGATCATGTCATCCGTCTCAAACATTGAGCGGGTGAACATAAATTCCCAGTGCAGGGAGAGGCTTTTGGCTTTCAGCGGCACCACGTCCAGGGTCTCCGGATCATCAATCAGCGCCAGCTTGCCCTGCGGGGCGAGGGCGTCAATCAGCGCGTTGAAGTGCTGGTCGGTGTTGGTCAGGCTGGCGACATGGGTCACCGCGTTGATGCCGATACGCGCCAGCTCGTCGGCGAGCGGCTTGCTGTGATCGATAACATGGTGCGCGCCCGCCTCGCGGACCCACCGTTGACTCTCCGGACGCGAAGCGGTGCCGATCACCGTCATGGCGGTCAGTTTGCTGGCCAGCTGGGTCAGGATCGAGCCCACGCCGCCCGCCGCGCCGACGATCAGCAGCGTGTCGCCCGCGTTACCGCCTTCCGCGACGCCGAGACGGTGAAACAGCAGCTCCCAGGCGGTGATCGCCGTCAGCGGCAGCGCGGCGGCGGAGGCATTATCGAGGGTGCGCGGTTTGTGCGCCACCAGGCGCTCATCCACCAGCTGATATTCACTGTTGCTACCGGCCCGGCCCAGGGCGCCGGCGTACCAGACCTCATCGCCTGGCGCGAACAGCGTCACTTCCTCGCCGACGGACTGCACCACGCCAACGGCGTCCCAGCCCAGCACCCGCGGCGTGTCGCCCCGGAAGCCGGCGCGCACTTTGGTGTCTACCGGATTGACCGAGACCGCCTTCACGGCAACCAGCAGGTCACGCCCGTGGGCGGAGGGGACCGGCAGGTCGATCTCGGTTAAAAAAGGGATATTGTCGCCGTCAGCGGCGGCTTGAGTAATGGCGATAGCTTTCATAACTGCTCCGGTCTGTGAATCGGGTGAATAAAGCGATGACGCGATAGTAGACCGGTGCCGGGAGGGGAAAAACGGGTTAACGGCAATAACAGTTATATGCAGAAAGTGAAAATCAGCCCACCTGATAGAAATCGAGCATCACCCCATCCTGAGTACGCCCGCCGGCGCAGATAAACAGCGAGGTGGTTAGCCAGCTGAGCGCGGGGGTATCCACCTCGAAGGTGGGGACAGTGCGAAAATAGATATCTTCCGGCGGAATAGTGCTAAAAAAGCGCATATCGTCGGCGAACAGTTGGTCATGATAGTGGGCCGGCACCCGGCGGATACCGTTGTTTTCCACGTACACCGTCCCTTCCTCCACCTGCAGGGCATAGCGGGCGGATAGCCTGCATGTGCCGTCGGGCCCGATAATCTGGCTATCGACGCCGCCGGGCAGCACGTGGCCGCGCAGTTGACCCGAGACGCTGCCGCCGAGAATCGGGATCAGCTGGCGCTTGCCGGTCTGCGGACTGCGGGAGACTATCACCGGTTTATCAACCTGGATGGTAATGGAAAAACAGTGTCTCAGTTCGGGGGTCATCATGGCTCTCCTGTTTCGGTTAGCAACGGCACGCGGCCTTTGCGCCAGTGTAACGGGTTTGCAGGAGACAAAATAACGCAGGGTTTGGATGAAAATGATTGGCTGAGATGATGGGTTTTGCGACTCAGTTTGGTTGGGCGTGGCTGTGGGCGAGCAGAGGCAAACTGGCGGAAGATCACAGGAGTAATATTATTGTTGTATCTTGTTGTTTTTGTTTGGATTTATAAATATAAAATTATTTTTTATACATATACTTATACGCATTTGCTTGACTGAAAAGCTATCTATAGATAAAGCACCAGTGACTGTTCTTATCAAAAAACTTTTTTTTAGAAAAACTGTTCACACTGTTCACTATGCATTTTTATCTTTATTATTCATATGGTTATGTGGTGAATAGTTGGTGAACAGTGAATACTTTACTGTTCACCTCTAAGGTTTGCCATCGAATGTAGAGAAGGAGCATATGTCAAATGCTAAAGAACTCAATTGCTTCTGTAATATTATTCATCATCTGCTTATTACCGCTTGTTACCGCCTGATGCAAAAGGCCAGAGAGCATAGCATTACGTGTTTCAGCTGGTATGACGCAGGGACTGAGTATTCCACGCGACTGTGGGTATCCATCCCAATGAACTCCAAGTTCTTTAGTGCCCCCGTTGTATTCGTGTTTATGGTCATAGTAACCATAAATTAATACCATTCCGTCGTCTTCATGGAATGGCTTAGAATTTTTCCAGTACGAAATCATTTTCATTTTTGTTTCCTTTAATATCAATGCGTTAAGTTAGGATTGCTGTACCCTGAAAGAGAGCAAGAGCTCGTTTATAATCAATTGCATGTTTTCCATGCGGTGTCGCCTTGATGAATATGCGCATTTCTTGCGGAGAAAATGAGAAATTTTTCGGTAGCCCAAGCTTTCTCTTTACTGCACCATCCGCTGAATTACACTGATCACAGATTAGCGTCTCAGGAAATCGGGGGACATCTAAACCCCTGTAGTCAGCAGAATGGTCGTGGTGTTTGTGTAAAGCTGCAACCCAGTCCATGGAAGCATTCTGTGTCTTCGGGAATCTGAGTGTCCATCTCATAATCTGAAATTTACTGCGCCCACACCCAGGGCAGATCCAGTCGTCTCCCGTTGCTTTCCATAGTCTATGGTAATGGAGTCCAGTATGGTTCTGATAATCTTCGTATGTAGGCGTTTTGTTCTTCATCATTTCACTGGTGCTCCACATTCGTTGGGTGATGCCTTTCAATATGGGCTTCTCCGCCATCAGGTACAAACCACAAGAACATAAATAGCGGATCTTTCCGAGCGAGGATTTGTCAGAGGTCAACAATTCACTTGCCACTTGCTAGGGGAAATTCTCACACCTTCAGTGTATCAAGGTGCGGCAAGGAATTTTATGCAGGTTTCACAGTGGAAAAAATAAACTCCCGTCCAGACAGTCACTTCCGTATTGGATATGCTTACAAAAGCAGCTTTCATTTTTCCGCTACATCCATCTTGGAGTTATGGTGTTAATAATCATCGTAATTGCAGATACATAGCTATCGATCTATTTCATTCACTGTGCAATAACCATTTCTCCATTGATTAACACAGACTGATATTCTCATCGCCCGCTTTTGGCTCTGAGTAGACTGATAAGTCTCGAGGGTAAAAAGTTTTTTCTGGAAAAACTGTTCATACTGTTCACTTGGTGTTTTTATTGTTTAATTTCATTATGTTATCTGGTGAACACTCAGTGAACAGTGAACACTTTACTGTTCACTCTGCCCGTTGTGCAGGTAAAAAAAGACCGGCAATGCCGGTCCGGGTAGGTTATGTTGCGGTGGGTTCGTCACACTTCGGCAGCCAGTCGGCGTTGCTTTCCTCCCTGAGGGCGAGATTGGTCTGCATGCCCTGATTTGTGCGGCGTTTATCGTAATTCAGACCGTATTCTTTCAGCATGGCTGAGAGCCCCTTGCCGAACATGGTCAGGCTGAGCGCATTCCTGTAGCCGTGGGCCTCCATGTACACCAGATAGGCGTGATACAGGTACAGACGCGGCTGGCGCGGGATAATATTGGCGTTCCCCATATACATCCCGTCAGGCTCCGGCAACGCTTCAAGATAGCCGCAAAAATCAAACGTCGGGTCAGCGTCGCGCTTGATGCTCAGTGCCTCATCGGAGTTCTGCTGCGACTGAAGCAGTGAACGGGCACTCATCGGGTCGCTGAACTGCTGCATTAACTGGCGCACGATGACGGCCAGCTCGCGGGCGATTTTATCCCTGAGCTGCGGGTCGCGTTCTTCCGGGGCTATCTGCTCCGGGAAGTGGATGATTACCCGGCGACGTGACACGCCGCCGCTGCGGTCGGTAAAGCGCATCGGGTTATTGTTCACGGCCAGAATCACCGCCGGAATATGTGTCGAGTACGGATTCTGGTATTTCGGGTCGACCGACACCGCATCGCCGCCGGTGATGGCCTTGAGCCCGGCACCGTCCCCGCTCCATTTCTCCTGGTCAGGCAGACGAATGAGCGAGAAGCCAATCAGGGAGGCACGCTTACGGGGGTCTTCCAGCGTGTCGATATCGGCTGATGTGGCGTTATCCTCTCCGGCCAGCATCGTGGCGATTTCGGCGAGAATACTTTTCCCGCTGCCGCCGGGGCCGGTCACTTCGAGAAAGAGCTGCCAGTCGTAGCGGTTCGCCAGCACCATAAACAGCGCGGCCAGGATCACGTTACGTTTTGTCGGGTTGCCACTGGCCGCCCGGTCGAGCCAGCGCCAGAAGTTAGGCGCATGGGTTTCCAGCGTTTCCCCTTCTACCGGCGGGGTGAAATCCACATCGCACAGGGTGCGCAGCCAGTGCGATTTGCTGTGCGGGCTGAATATCCCACTTTGGGTATCGAGTACGCCGTTGCGAAAACCAATCAGACGGCGCGCCGGTGCCTCCTGCTGCGGAATAATCAGCTTCAGCGTCTCCACCACAGAGGTGATTCTCCCCGACGAGAACGGGGCGCGTACGCGCTGGAATAAATCAGCCACACTCCGTGAAAAAGTGGCGGCCGGGATATTTTTCCAGATGCCGTTTTCATAGCGGGACAGGAGCTGGCCGTTGGCGTCCACGGCCAGCGCTTCGCCGTAATGCTCATGCACCCGCCAGGCCTTGTCGCTGGGGCCCATGGCGGTAAATTCCGCCTCGCTCATGGTGTCAAACGGGCTTTGTGCCGCTGGCCGGATCGCGGCATAAATGGCTTTCCGCGTGGCGTCTTCCCCTTTCAGCATCATCGCATCATTCCAGTCACCAAACACCGGCGGCAGGGCGACAACGCCCTCACAGGCCTGAGCGGCCGCAGCGGCTTTTGTCTGGCCGTCGCCGTTCAGGTCACGGTCGGCGGCGAGGATAATCTGACAGGCCGGGTGTTTCTGACGGGCCAGGCTCGCCAGAGAAAGAAGGTTCACGGACGACAGCGCCACCATGACGGTTTCCCCGGTCAGGTGATGCACGGTAAGGGCCGTTGCAAAGCCCTCCGCTATCCACAGACGTTTTCCGGCCTGTTTCTGCCCGTCGATGAGATGGCATGCCCCTTTGACCTGCCCGCCCTTCAGGGTGCGCTTGAGCCCCTCAGCATTAATAAGCTGGAGGTTAACCAGCGCGCCGGTTTCGTCATACAGCGGCACCACCACATCACCGGCACGGTAAGCCACGCCGCCGGTTTTGTGAGACGCGGTCAGCGTCAGACACTCACGACCGGCAAAGCCCTTGCGGGTCAGGTAAGCGTTGCCGGTGGCCGGGCTGGTTTTTTCCAGCAGTCTGACGGCCAGCGCGGCCGCTGCTTTGCGGTCGGCCTCCGTTCCGGCGTCTGCGGCCGCCACCACCTCCGGGGCCACTGGTGGCAGATGGCCGGTGACGGCGCTCACCTTCCCGGCGGCCTCGGATGCCGATATGCCGAACACCTTCTCAACCAGTTTCAGGCCATCACCGGCGCCGCACTGGTTACAGAACCATGTGCCGCGCCCCTCTTTATCGTCAAAGCGGAACCGGTCAGCGCCGCCACACACCGGGCAGGCCTGATGGCGGTTTTTTATCACCTTCATTCCCAGCGCCGGAAGAATACGCGGCCAGTGGCCGCACGCCTGTTTTACGGTGTCCGTTACGTTCATTTTCATTGTTTTTTTCTCCCTCAGTGCAGTACAGGCGATGTGATATGGCGGGCGCAGAGCTCATCCATCACGGCGAGTCCGAGGAAGGACAGCGACGGGGCGGCTTTCAGCGGCCCGGCCTCCATCAAATCTTCCAGTAATGCACAGGCAATCAGACGGCCTTTTTCCTCGCCGTGCTGGCGCAGATAGAAGCCCTCCAGCTCGGCGGCGATGGCACTTTCCAGCGCGTCGAGGGTGAGGTGGGGATAGCGGTGCTGACGTTCGCACAGGGTCAGCCAGGCACAGGCCACGGCGCGGCGATACAGGGCAGCACGCAATACAGGCGGCAGAGGCGTTTTCATACGTTGCCCTCCCCGGTGAACCAGCGGTGGTTGCAGCGCTCGACCACGCCGTCGAGCTGGGCGGTCATCAGGTAAATCACGGAGGTGAGCTGTAACTGCTGAGTCGGGTCACGACGCAGGGAGGTACAGTCCTGCACCTGCATCAGGTCGCTGACGAGCTGGCCGACATTGCGCATATGCTCAAGGCATTCGAGGTCACGGGCAGTAATCGTGGAGTGTCTCATGCACGCACCTCCGCCACCGGCAGACGCCCGGCAAACGAGAGGACGTAATCGCGAACGAGGGACTGGCGTGCAGCGTGTTCATCCCCGGCGACGGCGCGGAGCATACAGATGCGGAGCTGACGGTCTGCGCGACGAACGGCGGCAAATGCAAAGACAAACTGCGGGTGTGACGGGGTGAGGGTCGTAGCCATAGCGGCAACCTCCAATAAGTAGCGGTTATCACTACCACCAGAGCTGCAAATCTCATGGGTGGTAGCCCGGACGGGGTTTGCAGTACCGGCCTTATTGGAAACCGGCCAGCCCGAAGGCTGCCCCACCCGGACCACCATTATCTGACAGGAGCCACGGTGAAAACACCACAGCCCGAAAAATAGGTGTGTCTGAGCAACGACATAAAAAAACACGCATGGCGCGTGTTGTGTCGCCAATAAGTTACACGGGCTGCAAATCCCGGCTGCCGATTTTGCGACAGCGGCGAAACTATACCTGGAAACGGCAAAGGGAAGCAAGCCAGAAAAAGGGGCTTTTTGCGGAACGGGCATCATCATGCGTCATAGCCCCGGTTGCGTTCGGCGATACGGTCAGCCATCCACCCGGTGATTTCCGACTGCGCCCACGCCACATTTTTTCCGCCGAGGGAGATTTGTTTCGGGAAAGCCTCCCGGCTGATGAGGTCGTAAATCGTGGAGCGGGACAGCCCGCACAGATGCATCACTTCGGGCAGGCGGATAAAGCGCTCGTGAACGGCGTCAGAGACCGGCATCAGCGGCGCGGCAGGGGCAGAAGACGGGGAAGAAAAAGCGGTGTGCATCGGGCTACCTCATAAAGTCCATACAGTGCCGGTCGTGTCCGTCCGGCCTCGGGTAGCGCTCTATTTTCAGCATAAAACGGGGCATTGCAACAAGGCGGGATGTGCCTGTCATTGACACAATGCAGGTCAAAAAACACCCACATGGTAAATAAAGGGCAATATGGGGCAATGTGGTACATCCTCGCCCATCCTGAGAAAGTAAAATCATTAATATCAATGGATAGCGGGATAATTAACAGGGAGAAACATTTAATAAACCTTTTTTCTTCCCGTCCTGCCACAAAGAAAAGTGAACAGTAGTGAACAGTCGGTGAACACTTCCGACCTCAACTGTTCACCACTTAACTTACTGTATTACTTATTCTTTTATTTAAAGTGAACAGTAGTGAACAGTTATATGTAAAAAAACAAACGGTGAGTATGCTTTTCCTGAGACCTTTCTCTGGCAAGCCGGGTTTTAAAGTCTTGTTTGTGCCAGCACTGCCACAACCGCAACAGGTCGTGTTGTTGTGTGTGCCCCGGCAGAATCACCTCATGTTGAAACCACGAGGAAATCTGCCATGACCGACAACACCTTTATCCCTGATTACCTGAAACCGGCGCTGGAGCGACTGGCCGCCGCCAGAGCGGCCCATCTTGAACAGGCCCGCCGAATGGAGGACACCCTGACGGCCATCACCCGCGCGGAGGAGCAGAAAGCGGAGCTGGAGGAGGACAACGGGAGCGATACCCGCACCTGGCGCGCCGCTTTCCGTGCCGGGGGTGCCATGCTGACCGATGAGCTGAAAAGCGGCCATATCGAACGCGTGGCCCGCCGGGAGCTGGCGCAGGAATGCCACAACCTGACCGAAGTGCTGGCCTTTGAACGTGACCAGCTGAAAGCCACCTGCAACAGCACCGCGCGGGCATTCCGCCAGGCGCATCATGCTGTGCTGAGTAAATACGCTGAGGAAGAGCTTAACCGCGCGCTGAATGACACCCTCGGGCCACTGGTCCGGGCGATGGTGCTGAAAGCAGAGGTGATGGAAAATCCGCTGGCCAACACCACCGGCCATCAGGGGTATATCGAGCCGGAGAAAGAGGTCATGCATCAGGTGGTGACCTTCCTGACCAGGAAAGTGAGCGCCTTCTCCGTCACGCCAGCCGATGAGCCGGTGCTCTCCCTGACCGGCTTCCCGGCCGTCGCGCTTGCGCATATGGACCACGACGCCGCCAGCACGCCCGGCGAGCGTAAGGTCTGGCAGGAGAAAATGCGTCAGCGCGAGGCTGACCTGAAAGCGCGGGGGTTGCTGCCATGATGCACTGTCCGTTCTGCAAAAAGTCGGCGCATGCCCGCACCTCCCGCTATCTGTCGGAGAACGTCAAACAGCGCTATCACCAGTGCACCAATATTGAGTGCTCGGCGACGTTCCGCACCACTGAAGCCATCGACGAGGTTATCCGTCCTCCAGCGGAGAAAGCGCCGCCTGTCGCGGAGCCGGTCACACCCCCGGCGCCCCGTAAAGTGCAGGGCTGCTACAGCTCGCCATACCGTCATTAATCAGGGGAGAACTGACCATGACCACCCTCACGCTACAGCAGGCTTTTGAGGCCTGTCAGAAGAACGAAACCGCCTGGCTGAACTGTAAAGCCGAACTGGCGGCCGCAGAGCAGGAATACCGCGAGCAGGTGCTGGCCGGGGATGAGCGTATACCGGGCAGAATGCAGACACTGCGCGATATTATCGATGTCAAAAAATGGGAGATAAATCAGGCCGCCGGGCGCTATATCCGCTCCCATGAAGCGGTGCAGCGCATCAGTATCCGCAACCGGCTGAATGACTTTATGCAGGCACACGGTGCTGAACTGGCGGCCACGCTCGCCCCGGAGCTGATGGGGCTCAGCCAGCAGCCCGCACTCCTGACCGGCCATGCGCTCGACCGTTCGGCGCATTACCTGCGCGAAGCGCTGTCCGTGTGGCTGAGTACCGGTGAAGAAATTAATTATTCGGCAGAAGACAGCGATATTTTAACGGCCATCGGATTCAGGCCTGACGCGGCTTCGCGGGTGGATAATCAGGAAAAATACACCCCCGCACAGAGCCTGATTTATGCCCGCCGGCGCGCGGAACTGGCCAGTAAGTAGCTCCGCAAAAAATCCCCGAAAATACCGCTATTTTTCCCGAATTAAGCCATGCATCCACAGGGTGCATGGTTTTGCATGCGTTCCTCCGTCCCGTCACTCCCTTCGCAACCCTGTCCCGGCGCGGCCTGAGCCTGCCCATGCACCTGCATTAAAACCGACCCACGAAGCGGGCAGGCGAGGCGGGGAAAGCACTGCGCGCCAGCGGTAAAGTATTTATTTAATGATATTTAATTTCGCGGCCTGAGCGCGTCGCTGCGCTGCGCGGATTCGCGGGAGAGTCGGTGGGTGGTGCGGTGCTGTTCGAGAGCGTGGCGAGCCTCTGAGGCGGTCAGGTGAAGTGCAAGAAAAGGCCGTCAGGAGGATGAGGGAAATTAGTCATTTCGGTGTTTCAGGTGAGGGCTATGAAGCGGCTCAATACTTTCCTGATCTTTATGTGCCTGTAGCGGCATGTAACCTCCCTACATCCGCATGAAGCGGGCTTGGCGGGGAGAGTATTGCGCGCTAATGTCATAACTTGACTGACGAGGAATAGGCCGAATATGTATGAGCCTTTCGTAGTTTGTGCTTCCGCAAGATCTGGGGTACAAATATCCTGATAGGGTATCTGGGAAGCTGGTTTAGCTTGAAATCAGTGATAATCAAAGCATCACGATGAGGGATTAGAATATGCGTAATAATGAATACCCCCATGGTATAGTGATTGCAGTTCATCCATATCCGAGGTATTTGAATAGTGATTGGATTCTGCATACGTATATAAGTGAACATAAAGAGCCTTTTAGATGGAAAAAAAAGGTGGATTTTTTTGAGCCATTTGACTATGGGTTAGTTTTTAGTACTTATCAAGAAGCATTAAGTGCAGCCGATAAAATAAATAAAGTGATTCGAGATGCAATTAACCAACTAGACGCTCCTCAAGAAATTAAGCACTCATATTTTTTAAGGGCTGAAAAGGCAATAATGTCTAGGGGGAGACTCAAAAATGAAGAAGATCTAATGTTTAATGAAGCGTTAAGAATTACTTCTTCGTTGCCGCGACCTAAAGATAGTGAAGTCATTATTAAAATTAATGCATATAGGCGAGCAGATATTTCCATAAAAGATGAATTGCTAAAAGAGATTAAAATTAACCCCTTAATTGAAATTGCTCATTTGAAAGAAAACAGGATGGTTATTGGAAAAAATGAAAAAGGTGAGTGGGGGCGTTATCTCTATTACAACGAACGGACCACCCAAGTAGCATTTAGAGAAAAGATTTCAAGGTCTTTCGGTTTTTCAGGCCGTGAGCACTGGGGGAAAGTTAAGTCTGAAATTAGACTGAAACTATTACCACGAGCAAATGAGCTTTTACAACTTGCGAGTGTAAAAAGAATGCTTGCAGAGGCATATTCTCATGGGCATAAAGTTTTAATGGCAGGGGGATATGTATTTTGGTACGAGGAAAATGGTGATATTGGATGGACAGTAAAAACTACTAATAGCAATGAATCGATCAAAAATGGTGAAAGCATTTGGCATGATGGGACAATTATATCAAAAAACCATGGAAGGATCGTAGTTTTCCCATACATTAAAGAAAATGGAGAAAAAGTTCAGGGACATACTAAAAATGCCCCTCATGATGGAAAAGCTAAACCTCGACATCCTAGCGAGTATGTTGAGTTGCCGTTTCACATTCTTGAGGATGACTTGATGGTCGGTCTTTTTGGTGAACTTAAATATGAGTGAAATTGTGAAGCTATAATTCGTTGGCTTCAATAATTTAGCACTTCAGCACCTGCCCGCCCAATGAGGCGGTCAGGTGACGAACGCATTTCTAGTAACACAACTACTATACTTGAACGCCAAGTAATAATTTTTCCTTGAAATATTTTTCAAAGCTATCTTTGTTACCGTTAAATATTGTCATAAGTTCATCGGAATCTAATATTATATTCATGATCACTCTAAGATAATTATCTAGTTTAATGCTTTCTTCTGGTAATTTCCCTACTCTATCAGACTTCAAACTATCACCGTGGGTAACTTTAGAGCGAATATTATAGAATGATTTAATATCATCAAATGTCTTGATGGGATCATAATCATATGGTTTCAAGAAAATAGAAACGCGCTCAGATAATTTGTGTGAGAGTTCAGAGTTATCTGTTGAAAATAAACTCTCTAGTGCACTGCAGTAATGCGATATTTTCATTGCAGGATCAAATTCTCGTTTTGCTGACTTAATGAAACTGAAAGCTCTACCATATCGAGAATATTTTGAATCCACAAAGGAATTAAACACAGTAGAATTATTTTTGTATAGATGAGTTTGAATTTTGTGATTTGTATCTTCCCATTTAATTAAATCATCTCTGCTAAACTCAATATCAGTATGTCTATTTCCCCCAGCTAACGTAAACAGGCTTAATAAACTATTATTAGACCATTCAGAGAATGTTTTACGATCAGTTTTATTGCAGTATGCTATCTCGCAAAGCATACCATTATCTTTAATCAGCCAAGAGGTACTAACAAGCATGTCTATCCATAAAAGCCAACTCATCACTGCATCACCACTTGATGTTGATGGGGAAAAAAAATCATCTTGAAGGTCGGCATAAATTATGTGGTTTGCATTATATAAATGCTCGTATTCAATAATGCCTGTAAAGGATTTAATTTCTTTATTAAGTATTTTTCTTATTTTCTTTCGATCTCTTATCAGTGTTACACCGGGAAGGAGATCAAAATCATCAAAGTTATCGCCCGTAACATGCATGAATCTCAATGTTGTGTAAAATTTAAAATGCATAATTTCCCACCATGTTATTTTCTTGGGTATAATTCATCACAATACCACTGCATCATGTTTTTTCTTTTCTCTAGGTAAAGAGCGTGGTTATATGTTCCTCGAATAGTATTTTTATCCATATGAGCTAATTGCATTTCAATCCATGCACTATTAAAACCCTTTTCATGCAATATAGTCGACATGGTATGCCTGAAACCATGGCCTGTTGCACGCCCTTTGTAACCAAGTAACTCAATCACTTGAGTCACACTTTCTTTGCAAATTGGCTTACTGCGGTTATTCCTGCCGATAAAAATGTAAGAATAATGACCGGTAATGGGCTTGAGCTGCTTAAAGAGTTCAATCACTTGAGTAGATAAAGGGACAATGTGAGGCCTACGCATTTTCATCCTTTCTGCTGGGATTTCCCAAATTGCCTTTTCTAAATCGATTTCATCCCACGTAGCAAAGCGCATTTCCTGCGTCCTCACACCAGTTAACATGACTATCTTAGTCGCATTTTTAGTGATGATGCTGCCGGTATAGGCTTCAAGATCTCTGATAAAATGAGGCAATTCTTCGGCGGATAAAAAAGGATGATGCTTTTGCTTCGGCACGGCTAATGCGATAGCTAAATCAGGGGCAGGGTTGTATTCAGCTCGGCCAGTTATGATCGCGTAGCGAAAAACCTCTCCACACCGCTGGCGTATCTTGCGTGTTTTCTCCAGTGCTCCACGTTTCTCTATTCGTCGCAGCACTTCAAGCAATTCTAACGGTTTGATCTCACCGATAGGACGTTTGCCGATGAACGGGAAAACATCTTGTTCGAAAGTCTTAATGATTTCGTCACGGTATGCCACTGTCCAGCGGTCAGCTTTGTTTGCATGCCATTCGCGGCTTATGGCTTCGAATGAGTTTTCTGTTGAAAGCTGCTGTGCCAGTTTTTGCGCTTTCCGTTTCTCAACCGGATCAATGCCAGTAGCAACTTGCTTGCGGGCGACCTCGCGCTTTTCACGAGCTTCAGCGAGGCTTATCAAGTCGTAGCTGCCAAATGACATTAACCGCGCTTTCCCAGCAAGGCGGAAACGGAACCGCCAGCCCTTCGAACCATCGGGATTAATAAGCAATGACAGGCCTTGCCCATCGTTCAATGTATATGGCTTGTCCTGGGGCTTTGCTCGTTTGATTTGTATGTCTGTCAGTGCCATGTGTATAAGTCAAAAATGTGTATAAAAAATCTATACACATCACTATACATATTTTTCATGGATTCAGGGAGAACTTGTCGGACAGTTACGGATGAGTGATTAACTATGTACTTTGAAAATAAAGGGATTTTTAGACATTCTCGGATAGCGGCGGAGCAATTTTGGCGGAAGATCACAGGAGTTGAACCTGCCCGGGACCGCTGGCGGCCCCAACTGGATTTGAAGTCCAGCCACCTCACCGGAGATGACGATCTTCCGCGCCTCGATTGCTACATGGAGGCGGGGCGCATTATAGCTACTTTCAGCCGTTTACCACATACCTGAACGCACTTTTTTACTGTTAAAACTGGACTTTGCAGAACAGTCTGAGACAAATCCGTTCAAAATCCATGAGTTACACTTTTTCATGCTCTTTCAGGCTAACGCGATCGCAGAATACATGAAACATATTCTGATAATGACCTAATTCATCTTCCTGCGGCAAAGGCTGATAAAAAATGTAACCGGTACCCATCTGTGGTGCCGCCAAGGGAATTGTGCCCATATGAAAGATCCTGTTTTGTCCGTCAAAGAGAAAATTGGCTACGGCATGGGCGACGGCGCCACCCTCACCATTATTCTCGCCTTGTTCACCCTCGTTCCGGCGGAGAGGGTTTTTTTATTCCATTTTTGTACAAAAAGTAACATTCATTTCAGTCTGGTGACTCAGGCCGCAGACGCTATTCCTGAACGGTGATAGCGTATGCTGCCGCTGAGAGGAGCCCGCCATGGACTTAGAAAATATCTTTCGTGACGTGAAGCTAAGCAAAACGGAAATGACCGTGCTGCGCTTTATCCAGAACGACCCGGAGCTGTGTATCCGCCAGGGGATCCGCGCCGTGGCGGAGCAGTGCTACAGTAACCCCTCCTCGCTGGTGCGGTTGGCGAAAAAGCTTAAGTTCAGCGGCTGGCTGGAGCTGGTCTATTTCATCAAGTTCAATATCACCATGCCGAAGCTCGATGTCACCAACGATATCGACTATATGAGCATTCAGCCGGCGGAGGCGCTGACGCCGCTGCTGGCAAGCCTCGCGCAGCAGCGCGTCCTGATCCACGGCAGCGGTTTTTCGCAGTTGATTGCCCAGTATATTTATAACAAGTTCCTCGTCACTGGGGTGAATGCCAGCCTGGCGCTGTGGCCGGATTACGAAATCCTTGAGCAGAAAAACGCCGCTCGCTTCGACTCCATCTGGATCATTTCTAAATCCGGGCGCAGCAGCTCGGCGCTCAACTGGGTGAAGGCCATGGAGGGGAAGGAGATCAACCTGGTCTGCTTTACCGGCGATTATCAGAGCCCGCTGGCGCAGGCTGCGGATACGGCGTTTATCATTCACGATCCGCAGAAGTTCGACGATGATATTTACTGGAGCAACCCGTTTTTCGGCTACTGCATCCTAGGCTTTGAGCGGCTACTGAAGATGTGGTTTACCCGTGCACCTGGCAACAGGTAGCTCCGCTAAGCGCAGTGCCGCCGGGCAATATATCAGGCGCCGCGCCACCATGTTGCCGGGTGGCGGCTGCGCCTTACCCGGCCTACGCCTCCAGGTCCGGTCAGTGATTTACCGCCAGGCGGCGAACTGCTTATCGTCGAGATAAGCTTCGACCAGGGTTTTCGCCAGCGACCAGGAACCGATCAGCGGGTGCGCCATCAGCGCCCGCACCGCCAGCGACTTATCCTGCTGCAGGATCGCCGCTACCGCCAGCCGCTCATACTCTTTCACGCAGGAAATCATATTCTTCTGCGCCGTCGGCACCTTCGTCGGCGTGACCGGCTTGAGGCCCTCCCGGCTCAGGTCGCAGCTGATCTCAATCACGTCGTCAGGGCGCAAAAAGTCGAGCGTGCCATTATTCTGGATCGACACCACGATCCGCTTGGTGGTGGTGCTGTTCACCGCTTCCAGAATATCCAGCGCCACCCCGGCATAGCCGCCGGTGTCCGGCTCTTCGATAAACTGCCGCAGCGTCAGCGGCTCGCGGGTATGAAATTTCTCCTGCCGGGATTCGTTCTGCATATAGCTGTTTTCCCGGCGCAGGTAGTGCTGCATCCAGATATTGAAGGCGGCTTCCGGCTGCGTTCTGGCATCCACGGTGCGCAGCGCCTGGCGCATCTCCTGATTGATACGGGCGATTTGCTCCCCGCGCGTTTCGCCTGCCCCCTGAATCGCCTTCAGCGCCTCGTCGCGATAGTAGTAATAATAGAGATATTCGTTGAGTAACTGGTTATCGCACAGCCGCACCAGCTCGGGTGAGAAGTACTGCATCGCGGTCTTCTGGTACAGCGCCGGGCTGGCGATCAGCCGCTCGGTCACCGCTTCCCCGCGCACGGTGAAGTGGGTAAACCAGGAGAAATGGTTCAGCCCATAGCATTCCACGCTCAGGTCGCGCTCCTCACAGCCGAGGATCGCCGGCAGTTCACGAATCAGCTCGGAAGGCGCATCGCAGATCCCATAGACCCGACGCTTAAAGCCGGACTTGACGATCGCTTCCGTCACCAGGCCTGACGGGTTGGTAAAGTTAAACAGAATGGCGTCTTCGGCGGCATGGGCCTCGATCAGCCGGCAATAGTCGAGGATCGCCGGGATCGAGCGCATGGCCATCGCGAAGCCGCCGGCGCCGGTGGTCTCCTGGCCGAGGGTGTTATGTTGCAGCGCAATGCGCTCGTCGCGAATGCGGCTTTCATCGCCGCCGACCCGCAGGGTGGTAATAATATAATTGGCGTTTTGCAGCGCCGCGACCGGGTCGGTGGTGGTCGTGAAATGAATATCCGGGCGAATGGTCGTAAATACATAGCGGGCAATTTCGCCGAATATCGCCAGATTATCCGCAGAGTTATCGAGAAAAACCACCTCCGTTAAACCAATGCGGTGAGCATTATATGCCAGAGATTTCGCTAAAAATGCAGAGCGAACGCCGCCCCCGCCTAATACGGTTAATTTCATACAAACTCCTCATTAATTTTCTGCTAACCAGTTATCAACCCGGGAACGTACCTGTCCCACTTTTACGCCATAAATAACCTGAACTTCATTACGATTGCGCACCACGCCGTTGGCGCCGGTATTTTTTAATTGCGCGTCATCAACTTGCGCCATATCGCGCACGGCTACGCGCAGACGAGTAAAACAATTATCGACGGAGAGAATATTCTCCTTGCCCCCGAGGCCGCGGATAATGTCATCGGTAACCGACTGCGGCTGCGCGACTTTCTGGCGGTACTCCGCTTTGCTGTAGAGCTTCACGCTCTCGTCATCTTCCCGGCCCGGTGTTTTCAGATTCAGCCTCACCACCAGGGTGCGGAAAATCACGTAGTAGACGGCGAACTGGCCGATCCCGATAAGGACATATCCCGGCCAGCGCGTTAAGGAGACCGGCAGCGGCAGGTTATAGATCAGAAATTCGATCAGGCCCGATGCGCCCCAGGGGCGTACGGTGAAGAGGTCGCAAATGGCCTGCGAGGCGGCGGTTAACGTCGCATGGATCACCCACAGCAGCGGCGAGACAAACAAAAAGGTGAACTCAATCGGCTCGGTGATGCCGGTCAGCATGGAGGTGATAATCGCCGGCAGCAGAATCGCCTTAGCCATTACTTTTTTCTCCGGCTTCGCGGTGTGGTAGAACGCCAGCGAGGCGCCGGCGAGGCCGAAGATGGTGGTCATCCCTTGCTGTGAGAAGCGTAGGGCCTCATTCATCACCGGGGTCAGATCCGGGTGGCGCATATAGGCGAGGAAAATGGCCTGGGTACCGGAGACCACCTGGCCGTCCACGTTCAGGGTGCCGCCAATCTGGGTGAGCTGGAAGGGGGACCAGACAAAATGGTGCAGGCCGGTCGGGATAAGAAATTTTTCAAAGAAACCATAGACGAAGACCCCGGCGACCCCGGCATTTTTCATAAAGCCGGTGAGGGCGGAGATGCCGTGGGTCATAAACGGCCAAATCCAGGTAAAGGCGATGGCGTAGAAGATAACCACCGGCGTCATCGCCACCAGCGTCAGCTTGGCGCCGCCGTACATCGACAGCGCGCCGGGCAGGTCAATGGTAGAGACTTTATTGTGCACCCACGCGATGGTGCAGCCGAGAATAATGCCAAGGAAAACGCCCATATCCACCACCACAAAGCCCAGCAGCTGGGTTTGCCCGGTGCCATAATATTCACCGTTAATTTTTTCGGCGAGTCCGTGGGTGTGTTCCAGCCAGGAGTGGTTGGCGCCAAGAAACATAATGAAGCACATCACCGCAACCAGCGCGACTTCGGTTTTTTTATCTTTTGCCAGACCATAGCTAATGCCGACGCAAAATAATAAGCCAAGGTTGCCAAATAAAGGCCAAAAGGTGTCGCCGAGCATCTGCCCAAGCTGGTGCAGGAAACTGGTTTCAGCAATTAATGTCGGATTAGTTAATACTGAACTGAGGGCCAGAATTAAGCCAATGACCGGCAAGAACAATACGGCGCCGATCATGGCCCGGGAGAATTTTTGCATATTCTCCAGAATACGCTGACGTATTTCAGGCATGATTGATCCTTTTATATTTTTGTAGGGACAGGGAGCGGTTTTTTATCGACTTCCAGTATTTTGGTTATAGCAACTCTGATATTTGAAGGGAACCAGTAGCGGTAAATAGGCACAGATAGCCGCTTATTGCACACAGGTTTCAGAATGCCTGCAGACCCTCTCCCTGACAGGGAGAGGGCGTAGCCAGAGCGGCGTTTTTGCTGAGAAGCTTTCCCTCTCCCGTGGGGGAGAGGATGATGGGATATCGCTATGGCGTGACGGGAGCGGGCGCTGGCGCGGCGGGGGCGGTATTGACCTCGCCGTTGCGCATCGTTTGCGCCACCTGCTGTTTCTCCATGTTCACGGCGCTAAGCTGTGCGTTGACCGTCGGCTTGAGCGGGGCATCGGCCTGCACGCTGCCGCTGGCGGTCAGCTGGAGATTGCCATCCCCGCTGATGGGGAGCGAAGGCCAGCCCCAGGCCTGCAGAATATTCAGCGGCACGCCGCGGCCGTTCAAGCTCAGATTGACCTGGCGCTGCGGCAGCTGGGATACCGCGGCGGTGGCCTGCAGAATACCGCGCTCGGTGAACGCGCTGAGCTCAGTGATATTGAGCGTCGACGCCGTGGCGCTCAGCTTGAGTGAAGGGCGGCGCACGTCAATTCGGTTAAAAGTCGCCGCCGCGGCGTTCAGCGTCGCACTACCGTTCCACACCCCCCAGCTGCCGTTTTTCACCAGCTGAAGCTCGCCGCCATAGCCATCGAGAGCGGTAATTTGCCATGGGAAGGCAGGGTCCACATCGATGATCAGGTTGCGGCTGGCGCTGAATTTTTTCAGCGTCAGGCTTTGCAGCCAGGCCGGCAGCGGCGTCATCCACAGCGGCTTCCAGTTCGCCGGCAGCGTGTACTCCAGCCCGGCGAAGGCGGTGTCGTCGAGCACCAGCGCGTTACCGGCGCGCAGCCAGTTGCCGGAAGTTCGCACCATGCCGCCCTCCCAGCGCGAGGAGAACTGGCGCAGGGCAATCCCCTGGGGTGAAAATTCGGCATTCACGATCGGGTCGAAAAAGTGCAGCGAGCCGTAGATAAATTCGCTGGCATTCATCGACAGCGTGCCGTCCTGGCTCTGCCAGCCGCCGTGGCTGAGCGTCAGGTTGCGCAGGTTCAGGTCGAGGTCGGTTACCGCCCAGTCCGGCCCCTGCAGGCGGGCGTCGGTGATATCCAGGCGGCCAATCTGCAGAGAGGGGACCGTGGTTAACGGCGCGAAAAAGTCGGCCAGCGAGGCGGCGCTCTGCAGTCGGATCTCATTTAGCTGAAGGTTATCCACCAGCCAGCTGCCGTCGGCGCTGCGTTTCGCATTGCCGGTTAAGGTGCCGCGGGCGACATCGGCGCCGAGGGTGGAGAGGGTGACCTCGCCCTGATCAATCTTGCCCTGAATCAGGACGTTGCTGGCTTCGACGCCGTTGAGCGTCATTGAACCCGCGCTCATCTGGATCTGTGCCGTTTTCCCCAGCACATTGCCTGCCTCCGGCGCCCATGGGCTGACGCCGCCGGTGACGCGCTGCGCGCTGAGCGTCCAGCCGGTTTCCGGACTATTGAAAGCCATATTGCGCAACATCAGCCGGTCGGCAGCGAACGGCAGGTCGGCAGAGTGGGGGGACAGATTCAGGGTGCCGTCGTTAAGGACAATCTCATCCGCATGCAGCGGGTCGCTAAACTGGCGGGTGCTGAAACCAATATCGACCGTTTTCGCCACCAGGGTTGCCGGCTTGCCTTCCCGGCCAAAGGTGACGTTTTGCAACTGCACATGCAGAGGGGAGGAGAAATCATGATCCATCGCATCGAAGGAGACCTGCCAGCCGGTGCCATTGCTGAGCCAGGCGCTGGCCTGGCGGGCGCCCCAGTGGGTTTGCAGCAGGAACCACGCGCCAACCATGACGAGCAGCAGAGCGACTAGCAGCCAGAGAATCAGCTTTCCAAGAAATTTCATGGTCTTCCATTCTGTGAGATGCACATAACCGTGTTATGCCCGATTTAGGCGCACTTCTCAAGGCAGGCGTGGTTTATTTCCGTGACGGAGCAGGCGGTGGAGGACAACAGGGGGGCGTCCCGGCCGATGGCACGACCGGGGGCGCGTTAAATCAGGCTTTTTCCGGCGGGAAAATTAAATTCAGAACAATCGCCGTGATACCGCCGGCGGCGATGCCGGAGGAGAGCAGATTCTTCAGCCAGTCCGGCGCGAACTGCAGGATCAACGGCTGTTGCGACACGCCGAGGCCCACCGCCAGCGACAGGGCGATAATCAGGATCGCCCGGCGATTCAGCGGCTCGCGGGAGACGATGCGCACGCCGGACGCGGCGATGGTGCCGAACATCACCAGCGTGGCGCCGCCGAGCACCGGCTCAGGGATATGCTGTACGAAACCGCTCACCGCCGGGAACAGCCCGAGGACGATCAGCATCAGCGCTACCACAAAGCCGACGTAGCGGCTGGCGACGCCGGTCAGCTGGATCACGCCGTTGTTCTGGCCGAAGCAGGAGTTCGGGAAGGTGTTGAAGACCGCGGAAACAAAGGAGTTGAGGCCGTTAGCCAGCACGCCGCCTTTCAGACGTTTCATATACAGCGGACCGGAGACCGGCTGCTCGGAGACATCGGAGGTGGCGGTGATATCGCCGATGGTTTCCAGGGAGGTGATCATAAACACCAGCATCAGCGGCAGCAGCAGGCTCCAGTCGATGCCGAGGCCATAGTACAGCGGCGTCGGAACGGTGATGAGGCTGCTGTTGGTCGGGGCGGTGTTGGCCGGCAGCATATCGAGGAACCACGCCGCCAGATAGCCCGCCGCCATGGCAATCACCAGCGAAGCGATGCGCAAATAGGGATTACGCTGGCGGTTGAGAATGATGATCAGCGCCAGCACGATGCCCGCCAGCAGCAGGTTCTTCGGCGCGCCGAAGGTGTGGTCGGCCATCGCCGCGTAGCCGCCGCCGATGGAGGTCAATCCGACCTGAATCAGCGACAGGCCGATAATCATCACCACCACGCCGGAGACCAGCGGGGTAATGATGCGGCGCGCCAGATGCAGGACGCGGGAGAGAACCATTTCCGTGCAGCTGGCCAGCATCAGGGTGCCGAACAGGGCGGCCATCATTGTCGGGACGTCGGCGCCGCCGGTTTTCAGCGCGGTGCCGCCCATGATGAGTGGGGCGACAAAGTTGAAGCTGGTGCCCTGGATGGAGAGCAGTCCGGAACCGACCGGGCCCCAGGCTTTGATCTGAATAATGGAGGCCACGCCCGAGGCGAACAGCGACATGCTGATGATATGTTGGGTATCTTGCGCCGGGAGACCGAGAGCCTGGCAGATTAACAGCGCCGGGGTGATCACCGCGACAAACATCGCCAGCAGGTGCTGGAAGGCGGCGAACAGGGTTTGCGGTAGCGGTGGGCGATCTTCGAGGCGGTAGATTAATTCGCTGGCTGGTTTATGCGCAACCGGTTGCGCATTTTCTGACTCTGCGGTGTTAACGGACATCACAAGCAATCCCAAGGTGGCAAAGCGGGAATTTTATCGGACTGTAGACCAAAAGCAAACGTTTGCCAGCGTTTGCCCATAAAAATTTATGCAGTGAATATGCGCAACGAGATAATTAACATTTTGTATGCTAAATCGCATCATTCAGGATACAAAATATGTTTTTCTGTCATTTTTTCCGCCGTTCTGCGTAAAATCCCCCTCTGACTCCTCATGATGAGAAGCTAAAGACACCAGGAATATCGTCGCGTGTGAATGGATCATGCGCCATAAGGAGCTTTTTATGTTTCATCTCGATACCTTATCGACGCTCGTTGCCGCAACGCTTGTGCTGTTACTCGGCAGAAAACTCGTCCAAACCGTTCCCCTCCTCAAGCAATACACCATTCCTGAACCTGTTGCCGGCGGTCTGCTGGTGGCGCTGGCGCTGCTGGTGCTAAAAAAAAGTATGGATATCGAAATTGATTTCGATATGAGCCTCAAAGATCCGCTGATGCTGGCGTTCTTCGCCACCATCGGGCTTAACGCCAACCTCGCCAGCCTGCGGGCGGGCGGCAAGGTGCTGGGTACCTTTCTGATTGTGGTGGTTGGTCTGCTGCTGCTGCAGAACGCCCTCGGTATCGGCATGGCGAAGCTGCTGGGGCTGGATCCGCTGATGGGTCTGCTGGCCGGCACTATCACCCTTTCCGGCGGCCACGGCACCGGCGCGGCGTGGAGCAAGCTGTTCATTGAGCGCTATGGTTTTGCCAATGCCACGGAGGTGGCGATGGCCTGCGCGACCTTCGGCCTGGTGCTCGGCGGTCTGATCGGCGGCCCGGTGGCGCGTTACCTGGTGAAGCACTCTTCCTCTCCTGACGGGACGCCGGACGATCAGGTAGCGCCGACCGCCTTTGAAAAGCCGGACGTAGGGCGGGTGATCACGTCGCTGGTGCTGATCGAGAGTATCGCCCTGATCGCCATCTGTCTGACGCTGGGCAAGGTGGTTGCGCAACTGCTGGCGGGCAGCGTCTTTGAGCTGCCGACCTTCGTCTGCGTGCTGTTTATCGGCGTGATCCTTAGCAACAGCCTGGCGCTGGCGGGGTTGTATCGGGTGTTCGATCGCGCGGTGTCGGTGCTGGGCAACGTCAGCCTGTCGCTGTTCCTCGCCATGGCGCTGATGAGCCTCAAACTGTGGGAGTTGGCCTCCCTGGCGCTGCCGATGATTATTATCCTGGCGGTCCAGGCGTTGGCGATGGCGCTGTATGCGGTATTCGTCACCTACCGGATGATGGGCAAAAACTACGATGCCGCGGTGCTGGCGGCGGGCCACTGTGGGTTTGGTCTGGGGGCAACGCCGACGGCGATTGCCAATATGCAGGCGATTACCGACCGTTTTGGCCCGTCGCACATGGCCTTCCTGGTGGTGCCGATGGTGGGGGCGTTCTTTATCGATATCGTCAACGCGCTGGTGATTAAGCTGTTTCTGCTGCTGCCGGTGTTTGGCTGATAAAAACCCGGAGGCGGTGCGCTACCTGATTATGCGGTCTGCGGGCTGTGTAGCCCGGGTAAGGCGTTTACGCCGCAACCCGCGGATACCCCGGGATTTATGCGTTGGCGCGGCTTCTCCCCGGCTCGCGCTGCGCTTAGCCGGGCTACGGGGTGTGCGGCCTGCTGGTTGTATCCCGGCCAAGGCGTTTACGCCGCCAGCCGGGAATACCTCAACAATCTTACGCTTCGTCGTGCTCTTCCCACGCCAGGGCGCGTTTCACCGCTTTCTTCCAGCCGCTGTAGCGATAGTTGCGCTCGGTGGTTTCAATGCCCGGGCGGAATTCGCGCTCAATCACCGCTTTCTCCTGCAGCTCATCAAGGTTCTGCCAGAAGCCGACCGCCAGCCCGGCCAGATAGGCGGCGCCCAGGGCTGTGACTTCGCGCACTTCCGGACGCTCCACACGGGTGCCGAGGATATCGGACTGGAACTGCATCAGGAAGTTGTTGGCCACCGCGCCGCCGTCCACGCGCAGGGCGTGCAGACGGATACCGGAATCAGCCTGCATTGCTTCCAGCACGTCGCGGGTCTGATAGGCGATGGACTCCAGCGTCGCACGGATAATGTGGTTCGAGTTCACGCCGCGGGTGAGGCCGAAAATCGCGCCGCGGGCATACGGGTCCCAGTAGGGCGCGCCAAGACCGGTGAACGCGGGCACGACATACACGCCGTTGGTGTCCTTCACTTTGGTGGCGAAGTACTCGGAGTCGAACGCATCGCTGATGAGCTTCATCTCGTCGCGCAGCCACTGAATGGAGGCGCCAGCCATAAACACCGCCCCTTCCAGAGCGTAGTTCACCTCGCCGCGCGGACCGCAGGCGATGGTGGTCAGCAAACCGTGAGTGGAGGTCACCGCTTTTTCGCCGGTGTTCATCAGCATAAAGCAGCCAGTGCCATAGGTATTTTTCGCCATCCCTTCCTTGACGCACAGCTGGCCGAACAGGGCCGCCTGCTGGTCACCGGCGATCCCGGCGATAGGAATACGGGTCCCGCCTTTACCACCGATGTTAGTCTGGCCGTACACTTCGGACGACTTGCGCACTTCCGGCAGCATGGCGCGCGGAATATCCAGCGCGTCGAGCATCTTGTCGTCCCAGTCCAGGTCGTGGATGTTGAATAGCATGGTGCGCGAGGCGTTGGTGTAGTCGGTGACGTGCACGCGACCCTGGGTCATCTTCCAGATAAGCCAGGTGTCCACGGTGCCAAACAGCAGCTCACCGCGCTTCGCACGCTCACGGGAACCTTCGACATGGTCGAGGATCCATTTCACCTTGGTGCCGGAGAAGTAGGGGTCCACCACCAGGCCAGTGGCCTTGCGGATATACTCCTCCATCCCGTCACGCTTGAGCTGCTCGCAGATCTCTGCGGTGCGGCGGCACTGCCAGACGATGGCGTTATAGATCGGTTTGCCGGTCTCACGCTCCCACACCACCACGGTCTCACGCTGGTTGGTGATACCGATGGCCGCGATCTGATCGGAGTTGATATCCGCTTTGGCCAGCGCTTCGACCAGCGTCGAGCTTTGGGACGCCCAGATTTCCATCGGGTCGTGTTCGACCCAGCCTGGCTTAGGATAAATTTGTTCGAATTCTCGCTGGGAGACGCTGACGATATTGGCATCATGATCCATCACAACGGCCCGGGAGCTGGTAGTGCCCTGGTCAAGCGCAACGATATATTTTTTGTCGGTCATAGTCGGTGTCCCGTAGTCAGATTACAGCGAAGCTTTATGTTGAGTGGTGGAAGAGGAGGGGCTCTGTTGCTCTTCGTCCACGCAGGTGTCGCAAGGCAGGTGGCGGCCAATCAGCTTACGATAGCTGAACGCGCCCAGCGCCGCGCCGACCACCGGTGCGCACAGCGGCACCAGGAAATAAGGAATATCTTTGCCGCCGGTGAAGGCGACATCACCCCAGCCGGCCAGCCAGGCGAAGGCTTTCGGGCCGATATCACGCGCCGGGTTCATGGCGAAGCCGGTCAGCGGGCCCATGGAGGCGCCAATCACCGCGATCAGCAGGCCGATCAGCAGCGGCGCCAGCGGGCCGCGCGGCACGCCGTTGCCATCGTCGGTCAGCGCCAGGATGACGCCCATCAGGATAGCGGTAATCACCATCTCTACCGCGAAGGCCTGCACAAAATTGATATGCGGGTTCGGGTAAGTGGAGAAGATGCCAGCCAGATCAAGGCTTTCCACGCTGCCGCGTACCATATGGTGAGTGGTTTCATAATCGAGGAAAAGATTGTAATAAAGCCCGTAAACTAATGCCGCAGCGCAAAAGGCGCCAGCGAATTGCGAAATAATAAAAGGAACCACTTTGCGGCCATCGAAGCAGGCGAACAGCCAGAGCGCGATGGTCACCGCAGGGTTAAGGTGCGCACCGGATACCCCGGCGGTCAGGTAGATCGCCATGGCGACGCCCAGACCCCAGATGATGCTGATTTCCCATTGTCCGAAGCTGGCTCCCGCGACCTTGAGCGCAGCCACGCACCCAACGCCGAAAAAGATCAACAACCCGGTACCGAGGAACTCTGCGATGCACTGGCCTTTTAAGGTTGATGTTTGGCTCATAATCGAATCCTGAAGCGTGGTGATGATTATTGTATGTAGGGCGGTCACAGACGACCATATTGCCATGTAGGCATAGTGTTAATTTATCGTTAACGAGCAAAAGCGAGAAATATCGAACTTCAAATGTGTGTACCACGTCAAGAAAATGAGCGTTTTCGCGCCATTCGCGCGCATTGAGCGCGCTGCCGGAGCGTTTCACCTCGCATTTTGTTAACCATAAAATTAACAATGGCTCATGAAGTACGAGCGAACTGCGCTGAAAGTACCAGGTAAAGACTGAAAAGTGTTGCAAACCGCAATCTGCGCGGCTTGCCGCTGGACAGGGGAGGCGGGGATTCATACAATCGACGATAACACCGCTATGTGCGCTAATTTTCGTTAAGGCGGGACCGCGTATACGAAACACCAGTTTCTATCAACGCCTTGCAAGTTCAGGAGAGGTATGACGATGTCATTAGAAGTGTTTGAGAAATTAGAATCTAAGGTTCAGCAGGCGATTGATACCATCACTCTGTTGCAGATGGAAATCGAAGAGCTGAAAGAAAAGAACAACACCCTGGCGCAGGAAGTTCAGAGCGCGCAGCATGGTCGTGAAGAGCTGGAGCGCGAAAACAGCCAGCTGAAAGAGCAGCAGCAGGGCTGGCAGGAGCGTCTGCAGGCGCTCCTGGGCCGCATGGAAGAAGTCTAATCGCTTCGCGCCCTCTCCCGCCAGGGAGGGGGTGATCCTTATCCCTTCCTTTATTCTCGCAAGTTATAGCCAATCTTTTTTTATTCTTTAATCATTGAATCGCTTTCTGGCACGCTTAGCCCATCACAACACGACATAAAGAGAGCGGTGCGATGAATAAGTGGGGCGTAGGGTTAACTCTGTTGCTGGCATCCGCCAGCGTTCTGGCAAAAGACATTCAGCTATTAAACGTATCTTATGATCCAACGCGCGAGCTGTACGAACAGTACAACAAAGCGTTCAGCGCGCACTGGAAGCAGGAGACCGGCGACAACGTGGTGATCCGCCAGTCGCACGGCGGCTCCGGCAAGCAGGCGACCTCGGTGATTAACGGTATTGAAGCGGATGTGGTTACGCTGGCGCTGGCCTACGACGTCGACGCGATCGCCGAGCGCGGCCGTATCGATAAAAACTGGCTGAAGCGCCTGCCGGATAACTCCGCGCCCTATACTTCCACCATCGTGTTCCTCGTCCGTAAGGGCAACCCGAAACAGATCCATGACTGGAACGACCTGATCAAACCGGGCGTGTCGGTCATTACCCCGAACCCGAAAAGCTCCGGCGGCGCTCGCTGGAACTACCTGGCGGCCTGGGGCTATGCCCTGCATCAGAACCATGGCGACCAGGCGAAAGCCCAGGAGTTCGTCAAGGCGCTGTATAAAAACGTGGAAGTGCTGGACTCCGGCGCGCGCGGTTCGACCAATACCTTCGTAGAACGCGGGATCGGAGATGTGCTGATCGCCTGGGAAAACGAAGCGCTGCTGGCGACCAACGAACTGGGCAAAGACAAGTTTGAAATCGTGACTCCGAGTGAGTCGATTCTGGCTGAGCCGACCGTTTCGGTGGTCGATAAAGTCGTGGATAAGAAAGGCACCCGCCAGGTGGCGGAAGCGTACCTGAAGTATCTCTACTCGCCGGAAGGCCAGGAGATTGCGGCGAAGAACTTCTACCGTCCGCGCGATCCGAACGTGGCGAAGAAATATGCTAATGAATTCCCGAAACTGAAGCTGTTCACCATCGATCAGGAGTTCGGCGGCTGGACGAAAGCGCAGAAAGCGCACTTCTCCAACGGCGGCACCTTCGACCAGATTAGCCAGCGTTAAACCTCTCCAGCCCCGCTCCGGCGGGGCTTGCTGCCATCGCCCTGCAGTGGCTGTGCTTGCGCAGGCCTACAGGCTGCCAGCGTAGCCCGGGCAACGCGCCAGACGCCATCCGGAAAAGCGCCCCGCCCGTCATCTGTTTTCATTTAGTCATCAAATTACGTTACTCTTCCGCTTCAGGCTTAACAGGGAATGAAAATGAGAAGAGTAAGATACTTTTTGCTGGCGCTGCTGGTGGCGATCCTCGCGGCGCTGGCCGGCGGCTACTACTGGCTGCACTCTGGCAACCCGGACGCGTTGCGCAAGATTGTTCTGCAGCAGTGCGTTCCCCATCAGCAACAGCAGCAAAACCCGTCGCCGTGCGCCGAAGTGAACCTCAAGGGCGGCTATGTGCTGTTTAAAGACCGTAACGGCCCGCTGCAGTATTTGCTGATGCCGACCTACCGCATTAACGGCACCGAAAGCCCGCTGCTGTTGGATCCGCTGACGCCCAACTTCTTCTGGCAGGCCTGGCAGGGGCGTGAAATCATGAGCCAGCGCCACGGCGCGCCGGTCCCGGATAACGCGGTATCGCTGGCAATCAACTCGCGCAGCGGACGCACGCAAAACCATTTCCATATTCATATCTCTTGCCTGCGCCCCGATGTGCGCGCGCAGTTAGATAAGGATGCGGCGGCGATCAGCAGCCGCTGGCTGCCGCTACCGGGTGGGCTTGAGGGCCATGAATACCTGGCGCGCCGGGTGACGGAGGCGGAGCTGGCCCAGCGCAGCCCATTCCTGATGCTGGCGGAAGAGGTGCCGGAGGCGCGTCAGCATATGGGACGCTTCGCGCTGGCGATGGCCCAGCAGAGCGACGGCTCGCTGGTGCTGCTGGCGACGGAGCGTAACCTGCTCTCCCTGAACCGGGCCTCGGCGGAAGAGATTCAGGATCATCGCTGCGCCATCCTTAACGCAAACCACTAGTTCTGGCGTTTACCTGTCTTACCTGTCGTCGTATTCTTGCTGAAAAAAACGACAGGAGACAGGCATGTCGCTCTGGCTTACCCACCCGCTGTTCCTCCCTTCACTGATTGTCGGCGTCACCATTGTGCTCTGGGCGACGTCGCTGCTGCCGGAGTTTATCACCGCGCTGCTGTTTTTCGCTGCGGCGATGATGGCGAAAATCGCCCCGCCGGAGGTGATCTTTGGCGGCTTTGCCTCCTCGGCCTTCTGGCTGGTGTTCAGCGGCTTTGTGCTCGGCATCGCGATCCGTAAAACCGGGCTGGCGGACCGGGCGGCGCAGGCGTTGTCGGCGCGGCTAACCGACTCCTGGCCGCGGATGGTCGCCAGCGTGGTACTCCTCAGCTACGCCCTGGCGTTCGTGATGCCTTCCAACATGGGGCGCATCGCGCTGCTGATGCCGATCGTGGCGGCGATGGCCCGCCGGGCGGGCATTGCCGACGGTAGCCGCGGCTGGTTCGGCCTGGCGCTGGCGGTGGGGTTCGGCACCTTTCAGCTGTCGGCGACCATTCTGCCCGCCAACGTGCCGAATCTGGTGATGAGCGGCACGGCGGAAGGCTCGTACGGTATCCACCTGAATTATGTCCCCTATTTACTGCTGCATACGCCGGTGCTTGGCTGGCTGAAAGGGGCGGCGCTGGTGGCGCTAATCTGCTGGCTGTTTCCTGGTAAGCCGCATCCGCCGCGCGACCTGGCGCCGCTGCCGGCGATGAGCCGCGACGAGAAGCGTCTGGCGTGGCTGCTGGCGGTGGTCCTCACGCTGTGGGTGACCGAGAGCTGGCACGGCGTCGGCCCGGCGTGGACCGGCCTGGCGGCGGCGGTGGTAACGCTGCTGCCGCGGGTGGGCTTTATCAGCGGCGAGGAGTTTGCCAGCGGCGTGAATATGCGCACCTGCATCTACGTCGCCGGGATTCTGGGGCTGGCGATCACCGTCACCCAAACCGGGATTGGCGGCGTGGTGGGCAATGCGCTGCTGGAAGTGATGCCCCTGGATAAAGACAATCCTTTCACCAGCTTTCTCGCTCTGACCGGGATAACCAGCGCGCTGAACTTTATTATGACCGCCAACGGCGTGCCGGCGCTCTACACCACCTTTGCCCAGAGCTTTGCCGACGCCACCGGCTTCCCGTTGCTGAGCGTAATTATGATTCAGGTACTGGGCTATTCCACGCCGCTGCTGCCGTATCAGGCGTCGCCGATCGTGGTCGCGATGGGGTTAGGCAAGGTCCCGGCGAGGGCGGGGATGCTGCTGTGTCTGGCGCTGGCGGCGGTGAGCTATTTGATTTTGCTGCCGCTGGACTACGCCTGGTATCAGCTGTTGGGGAAACTGTAGCGGCAAAAAAAGCCCGGCTTGCGCTGTGCGAAGCCGGGCTTCAGAGAGTTATCAGTCATCCCGGTCGCGTGTCGCCACCGGGAAAAGCGGATTAGGCTTTTTTCGCCGCTTCTGCAGCTTTCACGATCACCGCGAAAGCGTCTGCTTTCAGGGAAGCGCCGCCAACCAGCGCGCCGTCGATGTCCGGCTGGGTGAACAGCTCTGCTGCGTTGCCAGCGTTAACGGAACCGCCGTACTGGATGATCACTTGCTCAGCGATTTTGGCGTCAGCTTTAGCAATGTGGTCACGGATGAATTTGTGCACCGCCTGAGCCTGAGCCGGGGTCGCGGATTTGCCGGTACCGATAGCCCATACGGGTTCGTAAGCGATAACCACGCCTTCGAAAGCGGCAGCGCCCTGCGTTTTCAGTACCGCGTCGATCTGACGCGCGCAAACTTCTTCCGTTTTGCCCGCTTCGTTTTCCGCTTCGGTTTCACCGATGCACAGTACCGGAGTCAGACCCTGCTCTTTCAGCACGGCGAATTTCTTCGCGATCAGCTCGTCGGATTCTTTGTGGTAGGTACGACGCTCGGAGTGGCCGATGATGATGTACTGCGCGCCGATATCTTTCAGCATTTCGGCGGAGGTTTCACCGGTGAAAGCGCCGGACAGGTTCACGTCAACGTTCTGCGCGCCCAGGTGGATGTGGCTGCCTTCTGCCGCACGCTTAGCCAGGTCCAGATACATTTCCGGCGGGGCGATGGCAACTGCACAGCCGCTTACGCCAGCCAGCTCGGTACGCAGGTTCGCAACCAGTTCGTTTACCATGTGGCGGCTGCCGTTCAGTTTCCAGTTACCCATCACTAAAGGATGTCGCATTTTAATTCTCCACGCTACTTAAGCGAATTAAGGAATATAGCCGCCCCCGAGGGCAGCATGGTCTGTGAAACAGTATAGAGACTCGTCACTGGAAAGGCTTTGCTTTTTGTCATTTATTGTTACCTTCCAGCGTTTCAGATAGCGCCAGCTTAATCGGTTCAATAGCGAAGGTCAGACCCTTTTCGCCATGATCTGCCACCACATAGCGCACGGCGCCCTCGGTGTCGGCGAAGTAGCGTTTGCCTTTGCCGGCGGTCAGGAGTTTCTGCAGTTTTTGCTGGCTCTGCGCCGGGCTAAGGGTGGGCACGAAGGCGCGGATCATGGCGCTCATATACTCCAGCGCTTTGGCCTTCGCCGCTTTTTGCTCCGGCCCCTGGATCGGCAGCCAGGTGATCTGCATGGATTTGATCTTCAGCGTGCCGCGCTCCAGCGCAGTGGAGGCATAGAGATTTTCGTTTATCTTGCTGGCGGCGCGGGTCAGGTTAGCCCGATCGCGGCTGGTTGATATGGAACGGAATTCATTCAGAGGCAGCTTCGGGTTATCGGCGTTAAATTTTTCCCGGAACTGGCTGATCGACAGGTCAAAGCTCGGCGCGCCGGCGAGCAGGTAGGGGGCAGCGGTCGTCGATTCGCTTTCTGCGGACAACGCGTGCGGGCCGACGGCAAGACCCATCAGCCCACTGAAACACAAGATTGTCCACTTCTTCATGCCCGTCGTTCCTTTTTTTTCCTGCTGACGATTAAATCGGGAAGCGCGGCGCTTGTCAAAAAGTCACGACGCCAGGGTAAACTACGCAGACGATGATGATAAGGAAAAACGCATGACCCTACAGCAGTGGTTATTCTCAATTAAAGGGCGCATTGGCCGCCGCGATTTCTGGATCTGGATTGCCATCTGGCTGGTGACCATGAGCGCTCTGTTCACCCTGGCAGGGAGCAATCTGCTTAATCTGCAGACGGCGGCGTTTATTATCGTCTGCCTGCTGTGGCCGACGGCGGCGGTGGTGGTGAAGCGACTGCACGATCGCGGCAAATCCGGACTGTGGGCGCTGCTGATGATTTTGGCGTGGATGCTGCTGGCGGGGAACTGGGCGATGCTGCCGCAGGTCTGGCAGTGGGGCGTCGGGCGTTTTGTGCCGACGCTGATTATCGTCATGATGCTGATCGACCTGGGGGCGTTTGTCGGCACCCAGGGCGAGAATAAGTTCGGCAAGGAGACCCAGGACGTGCGCTGGAAAGCGGACGCCTGATTACCAGTAGTGCTCCGCCGTCATGTGGCCCGGCCGGCGACGCAGATGTTTGGTCATCTGCCGGGTCTCTTTTAACAGCTGTTGGGTATCGCGCACCATCTGCGGGTTGCCGCACAGCATCACATGGCTGGTGTCGTTGGTCATCGGCAGGCCGACCGCCTCCTCCAGCGCCCCGGTTTCAATCAGGAACGGCACCCGGCCGGTCAGCGAGCCTGCCACGGTTTCGCGGCTGACCACCGTCTGGATGCGTAATTTGCCGGCGTAGCGCTGCTCAAGCTCGCGCATCAGCGGCAGATAGCTCAGGTCCGCAGCGTAGCGCACGGCATGGACCAGCACCAGATGGTTAAAGCGCTCAAGATCTTTGCCTTCCTGGAGAATCGACAGGTAAGGCCCAAGCGCGGTGCCGGTCGCCAGCATCCACAGGGTATCGCAATCCGGTACTTCCTCGAGGACGAAGAAGCCAGCCGCTTCGCTCACCACCTGGACCTCATCGCCCGGCTTCAGCGCCGCCAGACGCGGGCTCAGTTTGCCTTCCGGGACGGTGACCAGATAGAACTCGAGATCGGGATTGCCGGGAGCGTTGACGTAGGAGTAGGCGCGCTGCACGCGTTCGCCGTCGATTTCCAGCCCGAGCTTGGTAAATTGCCCGGCGGTAAACGGCTGAACCGGCGCCCGCACGTATAAACTGAACAAGGCGTCCGTCCAGTACTCCACTTTTGTCACTTTGCCGCTAACCCAGTCCGCCATCGTCTTCTCCTGTTGCCAAGCGATGCTTTATCTTCGGCCCAGACGGGCAAGATTTCCACCCCGCAGGCGCAAGAAAGCTCTATTGATCAAATATAAACGAAGAACAGGACAACCGCCCGCGGACGGTTGCCTGGAGGAGAGAAAGCGGTATTACAGGATGTGCTGCTGGACGTCCGGATCTTTACGGTCGAGGTAATGAATCGACTGGATCCGACGGATGGTGCGCGACTTGCCGCGGATCAGCAGCGTCTCGGTGGTGGCCATATTGCCCTTACGGGTGATGCCGTCCAGCAGATCGCCTTTGGTGATGCCGGTGGCGGAGAAGACGACGTTATCGCTGCGCGCCATTTCATCAAGGCGCAGCACTTTACCCGCTTCGATGCCCATGGTTTTGCAGCGCGCCAGCTCGTTTTCACCGATGCGACGATTCTCTTCACTGTCGCCCTTCACGTGGTGACGAGCCAGCAGGCGGCCCTGCATATCGCCGTCGAGCGCGCGGATCACCGCGGCGGAAACCACCCCTTCCGGCGCGCCGCCGATGCCGTACAGCACGTCGACTTCGCTATCCGGCATGCAGGTGAGAATGGAGGCCGCGACGTCGCCATCGGGAATGGCGAACACGCGCACGCCCAGTTGCTGCAGCTGAGCAATCACCGCGTCGTGGCGCGGTTTCGCCAGCACGGTGACGGTCAGCTCGCCCAGCGGCTTGTTCAGCGCGCGGGCGATATTGCGCAGGTTCTCTTCCAGCGGCAGACTGAGGTCGATAGCGCCTTTAGCGCCCGGGCCGACAATCAGCTTTTCCATATACATATCCGGCGCGTTGAGGAAGCAGCCTTTATCGCCGACCGCCATCACCGCCAGGGCGTTAGCCTGGCCCATCGCCGTCATCCGGGTGCCTTCGATGGGATCGACGGCGATATCCACCGCATCGCCCTTGCCAGTGCCCACTTTTTCGCCGATATAGAGCATCGGCGCTTCATCGATTTCGCCCTCGCCGATGACGATGGTGCCGTCGATATTGACGAGGTTAAGCATAATGCGCATGGCGTTCACCGCTGCGCCGTCGGCGGAGTTTTTATCGCCGCGGCCCAGCCATTTATAGCCCGCCAGCGCGGCGGCTTCGGTGACACGCGAAAATTCGATGGCCAGTTCTCGTTTCATAATCCACTCATTGTGTAGAAAAATTGCCCGCAGCGCGGCAAAAGCGCGCTACGCGTTGGAATAGCGTTCGGTTTCCGGCATCCAGCGCTCGATCAGCGCCTGGGCCTGCAGCGGATAGCGTTCATGAATGTGGCGCGCAATGCGCTGAACGTCGGGGATCATCGCCTGATCGCGCAGTAAATCCGCCACTTTAAACTCGGCGTTGCCGGTCTGGCGTGTGCCGAGCAGCTCGCCGGGACCGCGAATTTCAAGGTCTTTCTGGGCGATGACGAAACCGTCGTTGCTGTCGCGCAGCACCTGCAGACGCTTCTGCGCCGTTTTAGAGAGCGGCGATTTATAGAGTAGCACGCAGTGGGAAGCGACCGCGCCGCGCCCGACGCGCCCTCTGAGCTGGTGCAGCTGCGCCAGGCCCAGACGTTCCGGGTTTTCGATAATCATCAGGCTCGAGTTCGGCACGTCGACACCGACTTCAATGACCGTCGTGGCTACCAGCAGGTGCATTTCGCCCTGCTTGAAAGCCTGCATCACCGCCTGCTTTTCCGCCGGTTTCATCCGCCCGTGCACCAGACCGATATTCAGCTCCGGCAGCGCCAGCTTGAGCTCCTCCCAGGTGGCTTCCGCCGCCTGGGCCTCCAGCAGATCGGACTCTTCGATGAGGGTACAGACCCAATAGGCCTGGCGGCCTTCGTGGGTGCATGCGTTGCGCACGCGGTCGATAATATCGCTGCGCCGGGTGTCCGGGATGGCGACGGTGGTCACCGGGGTTCGGCCCGGCGGCAGCTCGTCGATAACCGAGGTATCGAGGTCGGCGTAGGCGGTCATCGCCAGGGTGCGCGGGATCGGCGTGGCGGTCATGATCAGCTGATGCGGATGAAAACCCTGCTGCTGACCTTTCTCCCACAGCGCCAGCCGCTGGTGTACGCCGAAGCGGTGCTGTTCGTCGATAATCACCAGCGCCAGGCCATTAAACTGCACCTGTTCCTGGAAGATGGCGTGGGTGCCGACAATCATCTGCACCTCGCCGCTGGCGATCGCGTCCTGCTGCGCCTGGCGGGCTTTGCCTTTCTGTTTTCCCGCCAGCCAGCCGACTTCAATGCCCAGCGGTGCAAACCAGCTGCGGAAGTTATTGGCGTGCTGCTCGGCGAGCAGTTCGGTGGGCGCCATCAGCGCCACCTGTTTGCCGTGGGCGATAGCGCGCAACGCGGCCAGGGCGGCGACCAGCGTTTTACCGGAGCCGACGTCGCCCTGCACCAGGCGCATCATTGGCACGTCCAGCGTCATATCGCGCTCGATCTCGGCGGTGACCCGCGCCTGCGCGCCGGTGGGCTTAAAGGGCAGGGAGGCCAGCAGCTGATTTTTCAGGGTATCGTTGGCGCCGAGCGGCAGGGCATGATAGCGCTGGGCGCCTGCCCGCAGCGCCAGCATGCTGAGGTTGTGCGCCAGCAGCTCTTCCAGAATCAGGCGTTGCTGCGCCGGGTGCTTGCCGCTTTCCAGCTCGCTAAGCAATAACGATGGCGGCGGACGATGCAGGGTGCGCAGCGCCTCCGGCAGGCTCATCATCCCCTGCGCCAGCTCCGGCGGCAGGAGTTCGCCGATAGCGCAGGTCTCCAGCAGCTCGAGCGCCTGATCGGTGAGCTTGCGCAGGGTCGCCTGCTTAATGCCCTCGGTAGTCGGATAGACCGGCGTTAGGGTTTCCTGCAGCTCCGGGGTGCTCATATCGCCCTGGACGCGATATTCCGGGTGGATCATTTCGGCGCCGTACTTCCCGCGTTTGGCTTCACCGTAGGCCAGCACGCGTCGACCGGTCGCGAGGCTGTTTTTCATCGCCGCGTTGAAGTTGAAAAAGCGCATGGTGAGGATGCCGGTGCCGTCGCTGATCTGGCAGGTCATCATTCGGCGACCGCCGAAGGTGATATTGCTGTTGAGCACTTCGCCTTCCACGGTGGCATAAACGCCGGGAAGCAGATCGGCTATCGGGTAAAGATGGGTGCGATCTTCGTAGCGCAAAGGCAGGTGCAGCAGCAGATCCTGTACCGTATGCAGGCCGATCTTCACCAGCTTGCTGCTCTGCGCAGCCCCGACACCGGTGAGTGAACTGAGCGGAACGGCATCTAACAGGCGGCCTGACATCGGGTTTACCTCGCAGCCTGCATGGTGGCCCACCACGCGGCATCGGCTTCCACTTCGCCCTGCTCGTTAACGTGGGGGTAAGGCAGCCCTTTTTGTCTCGCGACGCGGGCCAGCACCGGATAGCCGCCTTCAAACAGCAGGCGCTGTTGCTCTTCCGGCGGCAGCATGCTGTTGGCGCGTTGGTACATCCCGGCATTCTGTCGCTGCCGCTGGGCTTCATACAGGATCAGCGCCGAGGCGACGGAGACGTTCAGCGACTGCACCATGCCGATCATCGGGATAATAATGTCCTGATCCGCCAGGGCCAGCGCTTCCTGAGTGATGCCGGTTTTCTCCTGACCCATCAGGATGCAGGTTGAGCGCGTATAGTCGATTTCACGGAAATCGATGGCTTTGTCGGAAAGATGGGTGGCGAGGATTTGCATACCCTGGCCTTTGAGGTGGCCGACGGCATCTGCGATGGTACGGTGGGTTTTCACCTGCACCCAGCTGTTGCTGCCCG
Source organism: Klebsiella sp. M041 (assembly GCF_059759695.1). Classification (NCBI taxonomy): domain Bacteria; kingdom Pseudomonadati; phylum Pseudomonadota; class Gammaproteobacteria; order Enterobacterales; family Enterobacteriaceae; genus Klebsiella; species Klebsiella sp. M041. Next base: position 222,015 of record NZ_JCAXWU010000002.1, on the reverse strand, counting down.
CGGCGGCGGAGGCCATGGTGCGCATCCGGCTGCTCGGCCAGACCGCGTGCACCTCGTGTACGCCAACGGCGTCTGCGGTCCGGATGACCGCAGAGACGTTATGGGGCTTATGGACCTGCTCCATGCAGACCGTCAGGTCAGGCTGACGCCTGGCGAGCATCTCGCAGATACGCGCATAACGCTGTGAATTCATTACTCTTAATCCTTCGAATTACCTCTTTAGCCGCTGCGGATCACGCGGCCCATCCCTGGGCCTCGCCCCTGACGGGGGCGCTGCAGGCAGCGTTCAAATCTGCTCCCGGCAGATTTGTCATTCGCTTGCCGCCTTGATGCAATTCGAATGTTTTGTCTAAAAGCTAATTTCGGTTACGGGTGACTTTAATCACGTCCGGCATGACGCGTATTTTGCGCATGATATTCGCCAGATGCACGCGGTCGCGGGCGGTCAGGCGGATAAAGGCGCTGTATACGCGGCCATCTTTCTCTTCCGTATTCAGGCTCTGGATATTGGAAGAGGCGGTGTTGATCGCCGCCGTCAGGTTAGCCAGTGCGCCCTGGTGGTTAAACATATCCACCTTGATCTCTGTAATGAACTCCTGAGCGGTCTCTTTATCCCACTCAACCGCCATAAATTTCTCCGGCTCTTTCTGGTAGCCGCGGATGTTACGACAGGATTCATGATGGATAACCAGCCCTTTGCCGGGACTGACGTGGGCGATAATCGGGTCACCGGGGATCGGGCGACAGCACTTGGCGAAAGTGATCAGCACGCCATCGGCGCCTTTGATCGGCAGATGGCCGTGGTTTGAGGCACTGGCCGGCACCGGCGCCGCAGCGGCTTCGCCCTGCTGCAGGTTTTTCGCCACCACCACGCTCATGGCGTTGCCCAGACCGATCTCCGCCAGCAGATCGTCAAGCGAGGCCAGCTTCATCCGGTCGAGCTCGCGCTGGATATTCTCCGGCGGGATCTCGGCGAGTTTGCGGCTACCGCCCAGCGCGTGGTTAAGCAGACGACGGCCAAGGCTGACCGAGTCATCGCGCTTGAGGTTTTTCAGCAGCTGACGGATTTTGGCGCGCGCCTTCGAGCTGACGACAAAGTTCAGCCAGGCGGCATTCGGACGTGCGCCCGGCGCGGTAATAATTTCGACAGTCTGACCGCTGGAGAGCGGCTGCGACAGCGGATAGGGCTGGCGGTCGACGCGCGCGCCGACGCAGGCATGGCCGATATCGGTATGCACCGCATAGGCGAAGTCCACCGGCGTGGCGCCAGCGGGCAGTTCGACAATGCGCCCTTCCGGGGTGAAAACGTAAATCTCATCGGGGAACAGATCGGATTTAACGCTCTCGATAAATTCAAACGAGCTGCCGGCGCTCTGCTGCAGCTCCAGCAGGCTTTGCATCCAGCGCTGGGCGCGGATTTGCGCGGTGGTGCTGCTTTCGCCGCCGTGCTCTTTATAAGCCCAGTGCGCCGCGACCCCCATCTCCGCCATCTGGTCCATGTCTTCGGTACGAATTTGTACCTCGACCGGGACGCCGTGGGGGCCGATCATCGAGGTGTGCAAAGACTGATAGCCGTTCGCTTTCGGAATAGCGATGTAATCTTTGAAACGACCTGGACGCGGTTTATAGAGGCTGTGCATCTGGCCAAGCACGCGGTAGCAGACATCGGCATCATGGACGATAACGCGGAAGGCGTAGATATCCATGATCGAGTGAAAACGCTGCTCTTTGAGCACCATTTTGCAGTAGATCGAGTACAGATGCTTTTCGCGACCGCTGACGCGGCAGGGGATCCCCGCTTCCTGCAAACGCCCTTCGATTTCCGAGAGAATCTTTTGGATCATCTCTTTACGGTTGCCGCGCGCCGCTTTGACCACCTCTTTAATGACGCGGTAGCGGTTCGGGTACAGCGCCTCAAAGCCCAGCTCTTCGAGCTCGGTTTTGATGTGATGGATACCTAAACGGTGCGCCAGCGGGCTGTAGATTTCCAGCGTTTCGCGGGCGATGCGGCGGCGTTTATCCGGGCGTAGCGAGCCCAGGGTACGCATGTTGTGGGTGCGGTCGGCAAGCTTGATGAGGATGACGCGGATGTCCTGCACCATCGCCATGATCATTTTGCGAAAGTTTTCGGCCTGTGCCTCTTTCTTATCGCGGAACTTGAGCTTATCAAGTTTCGATACCCCCTCTACCAGTTCGGCGACGCTTTTACCAAAAAGCTGTTCCATGTCCTGGTAGGTGGCGGGAGTATCTTCAATCACATCATGCAGCAGCGCGGCCATCAGCGTTTCGTAGTCGAGCTTCATCTCGGCCAGAATACAGGCTACCGCGACCGGGTGCGTGATATAAGGTTCACCGCTTGAACGTGTCTGACCCTCGTGAGCGTCACGTGCAACGAGATACGCCTGCCGCAGACGTTTGATCTGGTCTTCCGGCAGGTAGTTTTGAATCAGCTGATTCAGGCTTTCAAACAGATACAAGGGCGACCCGCTGTGTGATTAACGACGACCTTCAGCAATCGCGGTAACGGCTTGTAATTCAGCGGCTTCCTGCTCTTGCTGTTCCTGGCGCTCACGTACGTCGAGGATCTGGTTGTTGATCAGACCTTCTTCGATTTCGCGCAGTGCGATTACGGTGGTTTTATCGTTTTCTTCCGGTACCAGCGGATCCTTTCCGCCTACCTGCATCTGACGAGCGCGACGCGCGGCGACCAGTACCAGGTCAAAACGGTTACCAATTTTCTCTACAGCGTCCTGAACAGTTACGCGTGCCATACTTAAAATGCTCCACAGGTGAAGAAATGACTGGGCATGATACTGAATGTGGGTTCAGTCTGCCAATAGTTTGGTGATTAAAGCGCCATGTCGCTGCTTTTGGCGGCTCATGCGCAGACGTTCAGCGCGGATGATATTTTTCAGGTCGCTCAGGGCGGTGTCAAAATCATCGTTCACAATCAGGTAATCATATTCGGCGTAATGGCTCATTTCCGCAACGGCCTGGGCCATTCGTTTCGCGATCACCTCTTCGCTGTCCTGGCCGCGGCCGCGCAGGCGACGGTCCAGTTCATCTTTTGACGGCGGCAGAATAAAAATGCTGCGTGCGCCAGGCATGCTTTTACGGATCTGCTGCGCGCCCTGCCAGTCGATATCGAGGAAGACATCAACGCCGGTCGCCAGCACCTGCTCGATCGCTTTACGCGACGTGCCGTAATAGTTGCCAAAGACTTCTGCATGTTCCAGAAACGCGTTTTCGCCAATCATCGAGCGGAATTCGTCGTGATTCACGAAGAAATAATGTTCGCCGTGCACTTCACCCGGACGCGGCGCCCGCGTGGTATGGGAAACCGATACCTGGGTGTCATACAACGGTTGGGTTTTTAATAAAGCCTGAATCAGGCTGGATTTACCCGCGCCGCTAGGGGCGGAAACAATATAAAGCGTGCCTTGAGCCATGAGTGTCTTTTGTATGTGGTTATCGAAAGAGGTCCTACATACGAGCCTATTATACACGTCGCCGCGGCGTGACGCAGTCCTTGTCACACTTTTTGCCGCTGTTTCTTTCATTTTGCCTGCCGTTTTCCTGAATTCGCCAGCCGTTGCTGCAACGAGGTGTAAATCCTGGAAGGCGCTTCGCAGGGTGAAAAAGCGCCCGTCGCGGTTTCCGGCATTCTGCCGCAGACTCTCCGCCAGGTGATGAAGGAGGGGACAGCAATGCGTAAAGGAGGAGGGTGGCTGGCGATAGGGATGTTCTCCGCCAGCGCGCTGGCGACGTGTCCGGACTGGCCGCCGGCCAAAGGCAGAGAGGAGATCGCACGTCTACATCAGCAGATTGACGCCTGGAACGAGGCTTACTGGCGACAGGGCGCCAGCGAGTTGAGCGATGACGTTTACGACCAGCTCACCCTGCGCCTGGCGCAGTGGCGGCAATGCTTTCCGGGCGCAACGCCTGAGGATGACGATCTGCCTCCGCCGACTGGCGATACGCGTCATCCGGTCGCCCATACTGGCGTGCGCAAGCTGGCGGATGAGGCCAGCGTGGCCCGCTGGATGAAAAATAAAGCCGACCTGTGGGTACAGCCTAAAGTGGACGGCGTGGCGGTCACCCTGGTCTATCGCCAGGGGCATCTGGTTCAGGCTATCAGCCGCGGGGATGGCCTGCGCGGTGAGTTGTGGACCGCCCGAGCGCGGCAGATCCCGGCGCTGGCGAAGTTGACGACCGGCGAACTGGCCAACAGCGTGCTGCAGGGGGAGCTATTTCTGCGTCGGGAGGGGCATATTCAGCAGCAGGCTGGCGGAATGAACGCGCGGGCGAAAGTCGCCGGGTTGATGATGCGGGCTGACGCGGCGGCGGCGCCGCTCAGCCAGCTGGACGTTTTTATCTGGGCCTGGCCAGACGGTCCCTCGGATATGCGCCGTCGACAGCAGCTGCTGGCGCAGGCGGGGTTTGGCTATAGCGGACAATACACCCATTCGATAACGCGCGTTGAGCAGGTGGCGGAGTGGCGCCAGCGCTGGTATCGCTCGCCGCTCCCCTTCGTCAGCGATGGCGTGATTGTGCGTGAAGGACGCGAACCGTCGGGGCGCGTCTGGTCACCGGGAAGGGGCGAGTGGCTGGCAGCCTGGAAATATCCTCCGGCATCGCGGGTGATGGAGGTACGGGCGATCCATTTCAGTACTGGCCGCAGCGGCAGACTCAACGTAGTGGCTGAGCTTGAGCCCCAGCGGCTGGATGACAAACGCGTGCAGCGGGTTAACGTTGGCTCTGTGAGCCGCTGGCAGGCGCTGGATATTGGGGTTGGCGATCAGCTGCAGATCAGTCTGGCAGGCCAGGGTATTCCACGGATCGACGCTGTTGTCTGGCGGACGGTCGAGCGCCATAAACCGACGCCGCCGGCGGCGAAATTCAATGCGCTAACCTGCTATTTCGCCACCCCCGAGTGCAGCGAACAGTTTCTTTCCCGGCTGGTCTGGTTGTCATCAAAGTCGGCGCTGGATATCGATGGCGTAGGGGAAAGCGTATGGCGCGTTATTCAGCAGCAGCACCCGATGGAGCATCTTTTTTCCTGGCTGGCGCTCACGCCGGAGCAGCTGCAGGCGATGCCGGGGATCTCGGCTGCCCGCGGGCAGCACCTCTGGCATCAGTTTGATCTTATTCGTAAACGGCCTTTTATACGCTGGGTGCTGGCGATGGGGATCCCGGTGCCCCAGGGGGTGCTGGCGCGGCCTGGCAGTGAAAACTGGCGCCTCCTCACGGCAAAGAGTGAAGCGCAATGGCGCACGCTGCCGGGCGTGGGGGCGATCAGAGCCCGACAGTTAGTGGCTTTCCTGCATGACCCTGACGTGGCGGCGCTGGCGCAATGGCTTAGCGGACAGCGCATCCCCGGGTTTTGAGGCGGTTAGTGGGCGTCGTGGGTGTAGTGGAAGACCGGTAGCCCGAGCTTCCAGCGCAGCGCCAGCATGCGGGCGGTAAAGCCGAACAGCAGCGTGGCCAGGACCACCACATCGTGGCTGCTGACGTAGTGTTGCAGCGCTATATAGAGTACCGCTGCGGCAAACGAGATCCCGGCATACAGCTCTTTCTGGAAGACCAGCGGAATGCGCTTGCAGAACATATCGCGCAGTACGCCGCCGAAAACGCCGGTGATGACCGCAGCTATAGAGGCGATAACCGGGCCTTCGCCCATATCCAGGGCGATCTGCGCGCCGATGATGGAAAACACGATCAGCCCCAGCGCATCCAGCACCAGGAAAAGCCGGCGAAGGTGCGGCATTACCGGGGCGGCAATTGTGGTAAGGACGGCGGCGACGGCGACGATAATGACGTATTCCGGATGCTTCACCCAGCCGAGAGGATAGTGTCCCAGCAGGATATCGCGAACAGAACCCCCGCCCAGCGCGGTCGCGGTGGCGATAATAATGACGCCAAACGTATCCATCCGCCGACGACCGGCAGCCAGCGCTCCGGTCATGGCTTCCGCAGTGATACCGATTAAATACAGAACATGAAGCAGCATAGATCCCCCCAGACAGTGGCCGGCAGGTTAACGATTTGTGCGCAGGATCACGATTGATATTTTCTAAAGTGAAGTCATTAGGCCAGGAAAAAGTAATGACAACATGGCTTACATTGGCTTTATTTGGCGGTTAAGTATTATTTTTTGAATTTTTACAGATTAGAAAAAGTAATGACTTATTCCCGATCGGTTATCTATATTGAAAACGCTAAGAATACCTAATGTTTAAGTCCCGACCTTTATCCTTTTATTTTCTTTCTCGAGGAGATGAGAAAATGCGTGTCGCCGCCGGGAAAAAACAATCTCTGACTCGCCTGATGGCCGTGGTATTAACCGGGATTCTGGCCGGTCTGTCCGGTATGGCGCTGGCGCTGATTTTACATGCCATTCAGCACCTGGCTTTTGGCTACAGTCCAGCGCATATCGTCGGTTCGGTATCATTTTTACAGGGCGTCACGGCGTCGCCCTGGCCACGTCGCATCGCGGCAATCGTGGCCGGCGGCATCGTCGCCGGATTTGGCTGGTGGCTGCTTGGTCGCTATGGGCAGAAGCGGGTTTCCATTGCCGCGGCGGTGGCTAACCCTTCCGTCCCCATGCCCGCGGGCACCACGACGATCCACGCTCTGCTGCAGATCGTCACCGTAGCGCTGGGGTCCCCGCTTGGCCGCGAAGTGGCTCCTCGGGAAATGGGCGCGCTGGGAGCGGGGATGGTGGCGCGTAAGCTGCGCCTGCTGGAGGATGAAACCCGTACGCTGATTGCCTGTGGGGCGGGCGCGGGCCTGGCGGCGGTGTATAACGTCCCGCTGGCAGGGGCGTTGTTCACCCTCGAGGTCATGCTGCTGTCGTTTAGCTGGGAAAAAACGCTGGCGGCGATAATGACCTCGGCGATTGCCGCCTGGACGGCCACCCTCGGGTTAGGGGATGAATCGCAATACCATTTTGTTTCCAGCGCGCTTCCGCACACCTTTCTCTGGTGGGCGATTCTGGCGGGCCCGATTCTTGGCGCCGGCGCCTGGCTCTTTCGCAAAGCGACCAGCGCAGCGCGTTCACGCGTGCGAAGTAACTGGCAGATGCCGGTGTTCTGTCTGCTAGCGTTTTCGCTTCTGGCCGTCCTTAGCCTCTGGTTCCCTGCGCTACCGGGCAATGGCAAGGGGCCGATGCAGCTGGCGCTCAGCGACGGGCTGCCTCACTCCATGGTCGCGATCCTGTTAGGGCTGAAGCTGGTGGTGATCCTGGCGGTGTTGCGCGGCGGCGCGGAAGGCGGGTTGTTAACCCCGGGGCTGGCGGTGGGCGGGCTGGCCAGCCTGCTGCTCTGCGCGCTCTGGCAATCAGGGTTCCCTGGCGGAGATGAAAGCAGTTTCGCCCTGGTGGGGGCAGCCGCTTTTCTCGCCGCCTCCATGCAGATGCCGCTGACGGCGGTGGTGCTGGTGATGGAGTTCACCCACATGGATCACAGCTATCTGGCCCCGACGCTGCTGTGCGCGGCAGGGGCGTTTTTGACCTGCCGGGTACTGGATAAAAAATAGTGCTTTTGAAATGAATGAAAAAAGGCCGGTAAACCGGCCTTCAGAAAGGTATCTGAGATTACTCGATATTCTGGATCTGCTCGCGCATTTGCTCGATCAGCACTTTCAGCTCAATCGCAGAGTTGGTGACCTCGGCATTGATCGATTTTGACGCCAGGGTGTTCGACTCACGGTTGAACTCCTGCATCATAAAGTCGAGACGGCGACCCACAGCCTCTTTCTTTTTCAGAATGTTGTAGGTCTCTTTTACGTGGGCTTCGAGGCGGTCCAGCTCTTCGGCAACGTCGATACGCTGCGCCATCAGCACCAGCTCTTGCTCGAGACGGTTATTCTCCAGCTGCACTTCCGCATCTTCCAGCTTGGCGACCAGACGCTCGCGCTGCCACTGGAGAATTTCCGGCATATGAGCGCGAACTTTCGCCACTTCGCCGCTCACGCCTTCAAGACGCTGCTCGATAAGCGCTTTCAGCGCCTGGCCTTCCGTTTCGCGAGCGACGATGAAGTCATCCAGCGCGCCGTCAAGGGCTGCCAGAATGTCGGCGGCGATGGCGTCAAGATCCTGTTCTTTGGCGGCCATCACGCCCGGCCAGCGCAGGATATCAACCGGATTGATTTCCCCTTCATCGCTCTGCATTTTTACCCAGTTGGCGGCGTTAACCAGCTGTTTAGCTAGCTTTTCGTTGAGAATCAGTTCGCCCTGAGCGCTGGGGTCTTGTTCAAAACGCAGGGTGCATTCGACTTTACCGCGAGTCAGGCGGGCGCGAATGCGCTCGCGTACCACGGGCTCCAGGCTACGGAACTGCTCCGGCAGGCGGAAGTACGTTTCCAGATAGCGCTGGTTTACCGAGCGCAGCTCCCATGCGGCGCTACCCCAGTCACCCTTGATTTCACGGCGGGCATAGGCGGTCATACTGCGGATCATAGACGTTCCTGTTTTCGTAATAATGAATGCAAGGATTATAGCTATGCCGGCGGTGACTTAACAGGAATAGTGATGAAATACTTCAAGACTGATTTTTTAAGGGACATAGCTTCGCTGTATTTAATGCGATTACTTTGCTTAGTGAAATCTATCCTTTTATAGCGGATAGGAAATAAGCTTTGATTCTTTCGCGGCTTAAGCATCATTATGCTGTTAATTTTTATCAAATGAATTCTGTCTATTCGCAGTAAAGCTATCTCTCCCTGCTTTCAGGCAGAATAAAAAAGAGTGAAAAATCGTAGGCCTATTTTTATTATTGAATGTGAGTATGATCATCCACATGTTTTTGTATCGTCTTAAAGCTATATCGTGGTATTTTTTACAAAGTATAACCGCCAAAAATGTTATGGGGTATTACCTTTAACTATTATGTATGCTTTTTCTGAATTCAATATGACAAAAGTATTAATATCTCTGTTGGGTGCATTCTCTTCATGAATATAATCAATTTAATTATATTTATTTGTTTTGTAATGGCAATGATTTAACTTTATGTAGTATTGTCCGGCAGCAAGATCGCGAGTATAGTCATTTTAGATGAGTTCTATAAAAAGGATTTTAATATGGGCACTATCTTTGATAAAGTCATTAGAGAATTTTTCCCAAATACAAATATACCCTTTTGGAAAAAATGGCTTTTCAGGTCCGCTTTCGGCAATAAGAAATTTACTCGCATAATATATAACGATCGGTTAGTTAATCAAAGTGGAGTCGAATGGGTTAATTCGGTCGTCGATCTCCTTGAATTGCAATGTGCAACCGAACAACATCAATTTAATAACATACCCGAAAATGGGGCAGCGGTTGTTATTTCAAATCATCCAACAGTCATCGATGGTCTTGCTTTAATACATACGGTCTCCCGGGTGAGGAAAGATATAAAAATAATTGCCAACCACATTTTGCCAATTATATTTCCACAGGTGGCAGAACTGACCATTGGTATTGAAAATATGGCCGGTAAGATGAGCCATAAAAAATTTAGAGAGATGAACAATCATCTGCGAGAGGGAGGTGTATTAATTATATGTCCAGCGGGTAAACTGGCTAACTGGTCTCTTTCAGGTTTACAGGAGCATAAGTGGAACCCCGGTTTTTTACAGCTGGCGATGAGAAATAATGCGGCGCTGGTGCCTATTCATATTACGGGTAAAAACAGTAACGTTTATTATCTTACTGCAACGATCTGGCGGCAACTGTCGAATATAATGGTTATTCGTGAAGCTCTCCGCCATCGTGGAAAGACCATGGGAATCAATATCGGACAGCAAATAACCTTATCTTCATTGCAAAAATACAATAAAGATCTTTCTGCAGCAGCTAATGTATGTTTGATGCACCTCCAGAGCATAGGGAAGAATGGAGCAGCTCTTGTCGATACGATTTCGCCACAAGGACTAAAAGAAGATAGAGAGGATTTAATAAGTGCGATAGATGAGTGCGAAATATTAAGACAGTTTGATGATGGAAGAAAATTATTGATTTATCGCTGCAAAACTGGCCGTTTCTCACCAATTATTGATGAGTTAGGACGCTTACGCGAACGCTGTTATCGCGATATTGGTTCAGGGTCCGGTAAAGATAGAGATAATGATATTTTTGATGAAAGTTATTATCACATTATATTGTGGGATCCTGCTGAAACAGAAATTCTGGGGGCGTACCGTCTCGTTCCTGTTGGCGAGCAACTCGCCCGCCATGGAATAGCTGGCCTCTATAGTAATAGCTTATTTAAATATCATGATAGCGCCTATTTGTGCTTAGAGCAGTGTGTAGAAATAGGTCGTGGCTTTATCCAGAAACCTTATCAAAAAGGTAATGTTCTTGATTATTTATGGCAAGGTATATTCGATTTTATAAAAAGATACCCCAACTATAAATATTTATTAGGTGTGTTGACTATCCCAGGATCTTTTCCTGAAGAGGTACAGAAACTGATTGTGAGTTTTTATAATATGTACTTTCCCACCACGACTGATTTTTGTACACCAATAGCCCTGTTCACGGTAGAAACTACACAAAGCGATAGTCCTTTTAGCGGAAACGATTTTAGCGAAGACTGGAGTATGTTAAATCATCTTCTGAGAGAAAAAGGTTATAAGCTGCCCTGGCCTTTTAAACAGACTGCTAAATGGTTCTCTCCAGGTGGGTCGTCGATTATTTCATTTACTAAAGATGAGGCTTTTAACTCGATAGCTGGGTTAAATCTGAGCGCTATTGATAAATTGAATGAAGTATACGTTAAACATTATTTAAAAGACTGAGTTGACGATGACTAACGGGTACTGGAGTAATAATGCTTTAATCCAGCCGTCAGTAATAAGGGAAATGATATGCGTATGGATACGTTTTAATGCAAAAACCAGTAACTAAATGCTTTGTCATGATTTCGATGCTAATACTCTCGGGATGTGATAACAAACCGGATAACATGCTATCTGGTTATTCACATGGTGAATTTGTATACCTTTCTTATTCTGGTAATGAAAAAATAGAACGAATCTTCATTAATAAGGGCGATAATGTCACTCCAGGACAGGAGTTAGTGAAGATTGACTCCTTCGATGCACAAAATATTTTCCTGCGTGCTGAAGAAAAACTTTCAGCTGAGAGCGCAATATTACGAAATCTGGAATCGGGAGAGCGGCCAGAAGAGCTGGATATTATACGGTCACAGCTAAAAAAAGCCCAATCGGCAGAATCACAGGTAAAGCGGCAGCTTGGGCGATATCGTCATCTTTATGCCAGCCATGCCATATCGCGGGCGGAATGGGAGGATATCAGGGATGAGTTAACGCAAAAAGGCGCACAGGTTGAAGAGTTAATTAATCAACTCAAGGCACGGCAACTACCGGCCCGTCAGGATGAGATTAGCCAACAGCTCTCGATGGTGGCCGCGGCAAAACTCGAACGTGATAAAGCGCTTCGGGATGTTCAGCAAACGACGATTGTATCTCCAATAAATGCCAAAGTTTTTGATATTATATATCGTGTTGGGGAGCGTCCTTCAGCCGGCAGACCAATAATCAGTCTGTTACCACCTGAGAATATAAAAGTACGCTTCTTTATACCCGAGGCGATGCTCGGTAAATTTAATATCGGGACGAAGGTAAGACTTTTATGCGACGGTTGTGCCGAACCTATTTCTGGCGTTATTAATTATATCAGTCCTGAAGCAGAGTTTACGCCCCCGGTTATTTACAGTACGAAACGCCGTGAAAAACTTATTTTTATGGCCGAGGCGATCCCTGTCCTGGAGCAGGCTGAACGGATGAAAATCGGCCAGCCGTTTGATGTGGAGATTATTGGCAATGAATAATCTTTGTATTGATGTGAAAAATCTTAATAAACATTTTGGCGAACATCATGTCGTAAAGGATTTCTCATTACAGGTGGCAAAAGGCGAGATTTATGGTTTTCTTGGTCCGAACGGTAGCGGAAAAACGACATCGATACGGATGATGTGCGGTTTGATTACGCCCGATTCAGGTGAAGGTTTTTGTCTGGGTATGGACATCTTCACTCAGCGGGATAAAATAAAACAAAAGATAGGCTACATGACTCAGTATTTCTCGATGTGGGGAAATTTAACTATTCGGGAAAACTTATTTTTTATTGCACGATTATATGGCCTCGACCAGCGTAAGGCCCGGGTTGAAGATGCGCTTACAGAATTAGGTCTTACTTCCCGACAGCACCAGCTGGCTAAGGAACTTTCTGGCGGCTGGAAGCAAAGAATGGCCCTCGCCGCCTGCATGTTGCATGAACCTGTTTTGCTGTTTCTGGATGAACCGACCGCTGGCGTGGATCCAAAAGCGCGACGGGAGTTCTGGCAAATGCTGCATCAGCTCTCTGACAAAGGGATCTCAATGCTGGTGAGTACGCATTATATGGACGAGGCTGAGCGCTGCCATAAAGTTGCTTACCTCTCTTATGGCCGGCTACTGGCGAATGGCACTATTGCATCGATTATCGCTTCGCAGAATCTTATTACCGTGAGAACCAGCGGCGCTGGGCTGACGGTGCTTGAAAGCCAGCTCCAGCGCTTGCCGGATATTGAACAAACGGTCATTTTTGGCAATCAGCTTTACGTTACTTCCAGAGATGAAGCGAAGTTAGCATCCGCGCTATTTGCTTTTAAACAACAGGGTTATGAGTTCTGCCAGGTCGATACCAATCTGGAAGACGCATTTACCTATCTGATGAAAAACAATTGTGAAAAAAATTAATTTAAACTTCTCTCTAACCCGCTGGTTCGGTGTGGTTATTAAGGAGATCCACGAATTACGTCGTGATAAAGTCAGTATCAGCATGGTACTCCTTACCCCTATTTTTCAGCTGATCATTCTTGGCTATGCGATAAATATGGACCCGCATCATCTTCCTACCGCATTACTGAATTACGATAGCGAACGCATGAGTCAGGTTTTTGTGACAGGAGCGCAAAATACCGGATATTTTTCGATGATACCTGTCGATTCTGAAGAGGCAGCTCAGAAAGCATTTGTTCGAGGTGATGTCACTTTTATCGTAACGATCCCTGAGGGGTTTACGCGCAAGATGCTGCGTGGAGAAAAACCTCAGCTGCTCATTCAGGGGGATGCTATCGATCCGATGACCACGGGAAATGCGTTAAGTGCTCTGGTGCAGGTTGCGAAATCGATGTTTCAGCAAGACTTGCCGGGTGAAATGCGTGTAGAGCAAAAAGAGGATGATTTTGAACTTATTATCCATCGCATGTTTAACCCGGAGGGGATCACCCAGTTTAATACGATTCCCGGTATTATGGGGTCGATACTCAGTACAACCTTGATCCTGATGACCGCTCTGTCGATTACTCGTGAGAGAGAAAACGGTGCGTTAGAAAATTTACTGGTTTCTCCTTTGACCGGGCTTGAGGTCATTGTTGGTAAGATAACACCTTTTGTTATCATTGGCCTGTTTCAGGCGACGTTAATTCTGATTGCCGCCGTTCTGTTATTTGATATTCCTCTTCATGGCAGCGTTTTCCTGCTTTTTTTAGTGTTGTTGATTTATGTCTTCCTCTGCCTGTCAATCGGCATTGGTATTTCTGGCATAGCGCAAAACCAACTGCAGGCGCTGCAAATGTCGTCATTTTATTTTATCCCTTCCATTATGCTGTCTGGCTTTATCAGTCCTTTTATTAGTATGCCCGACTGGGCGAAAGCCATTGGCTCCTGTTTGCCGCTGACCTACTTCATCCGGTTGGTAAAGGGCATTATGCTGAAAGGGTATTCTGCGACGGCATTATTACCCGATCTGTTGCCGCTGATTGGCCTGGCGGTGATAGTGATCGGCGTAGGGTTGAAATCTTATCGGAAAACGCTGGACTGACATTATGTGCGCGCCCGGCAGGTGTTGGCATAGGCTTTTCGCCATGAAATTCGTATAATGCGCCCTTACATTCGTTTCAAGCCGGAGATTTCTATCATGCGTCCAGCAGGTCGTAGCGCCAACCAGGTGCGCCCCGTTACCCTGACCCGTAATTACACAAAACACGCTGAAGGCTCTGTGCTGGTTGAATTCGGTGATACCAAAGTGCTGTGCACCGCCTCCATTGACGAAGGCGTACCGCGTTTCCTGAAAGGACAGGGACAGGGGTGGATCACCGCTGAATATGGCATGCTGCCGCGTTCAACGCACACGCGTAACGCGCGTGAAGCGGCAAAAGGCAAACAGGGCGGCCGGACGATGGAAATTCAGCGCCTGATCGCCCGTGCGCTGCGCGCGGCGGTTGATCTGAAAGCGCTGGGCGAGTTTACCATCACCCTCGACTGCGATGTGCTGCAGGCCGACGGCGGCACCCGCACCGCGTCTATTACCGGTGCCTGCGTGGCGCTGGCCGACGCGCTGAATAAGCTGGTGGCGGCCGGCAAGCTGAAAACTAACCCGATGAAAGGGATGGTGGCGGCGGTCTCTGTTGGGATCGTTAATGGCGAAGCCATCTGCGATCTGGAGTACATCGAAGACTCTGCCGCGGAAACCGATATGAACGTGGTGATGACCGAAGATGGTCGCATCATCGAGGTGCAGGGTACGGCAGAAGGCGAGCCGTTCACCCATGAAGAGCTCCTCACTCTCCTGGCGTTAGCCCGAGGGGGGATCGAATCCATTATTACGACGCAGAAGGCGGCGTTAGCAGATTAGTTTTTAAGGCGACTGAGAAGTCGCCTTTTTTTTGACCGTAAAAAAGTAAGATGAGGAGCGAATCCATGAAGCCGTATCAGCGCCAGTTTATTGAGTTTGCGCTTAGCAAGCAGGTTCTTAAGTTTGGCGAGTTCACGCTGAAATCCGGGCGTAAGAGCCCCTATTTCTTTAACGCCGGCCTGTTTAACACCGGGCGCGATCTGGCTCTGCTGGGCCGTTTTTATGCCGAGGCGCTGGTGGATTCCGGGATTGAGTTCGACCTGCTGTTTGGCCCGGCCTACAAAGGGATCCCGATTGCCACCACCACCGCGGTGGCGCTAGCCGAACACCATGACCGCGACCTGCCTTACTGCTTTAACCGTAAAGAGGCAAAGACTCACGGCGAAGGCGGCAATCTGGTCGGTAGCCCACTGCAGGGCCGGGTCATGCTGGTGGATGATGTGATCACCGCCGGTACGGCGATTCGCGAATCCATGGAGATCATCCAGGCCAACGGCGCGCAGCTGGCGGGTGTGCTGATCTCCCTGGATCGTCAGGAGCGCGGCCGCGGCGAAATCTCCGCCATTCAGGAAGTGGAGCGGGATTACGGCTGCCAGGTTATCTCGATCGTCACCCTGAAAGAGCTGATCGCTTACCTGGAAGAGAAACCGGAGATGGCGGAACACCTGGCGGCAGTTCGCGCTTATCGCGAAGCCTACGGCGTGTAACGAAAATGCCCGGTAAGCAGAGCGCTACCGGGCAATGCAAAAAAACTACTGCAGCTGTGCGGCGACCAGCGGCCAGCGGGCGTCGAAATCATCCGTCGGACGGTATTTGAACTCGCTGCGCACAAAGCGCGACAGCATGCCCTCGCAGAAGGCCAGCAGCTGGCTGGCCAGCAGCGTTTCGTCGAGAGTATAGCCTTCGCCTTCGCGCATTTTTTTCTCGCGCATCACCTGACGCAGCTGCACTTCGATGCGTTCAAAAAGCTGGTTGATACGGCCCTGCAGCCGATCCTGTTCGAACATCAGCGCGTGTCCGGTGAGGATGCGCGTCAGCCCAGGATTACGCTCGCCAAACCCAAGAATCAACAGAACAATCAGGCGCAGGCGCGCGGATGTGTCCTTCTCATCTTTCAGAATCAAATTGATGCGCGTAATCAGACTGTCTTCAATGAACTCGATCAGGCTGTCAAACATGCGGGTTTTGCTGGGAAAATGGCGATACAGCGCGGCTTCAGAAACGCCGACGGAAGCCGCCAGTTTCGCGGTGGTAATACGTTGGCTACCATCGCTGGATTCCAGCATTAGCGCCAGAGATTGAAGTATTTCTTCGCGACGATTCCGTTTCGCAGTTTGCTTTTCTGCCATGTTTTAAAATACCCCTGAAAATAAGCACTTGTCAGGCAGACATCCACAACGCGACCGCAAACCAGAGTTTGCGGTGATGTTATTGCATTATGCGCGTTGGGATGCAGATTCCGTGTTGCTGGGCTTATTTACGCCCTGAGTGACCGAAGCCGCCTTCGCCGCGGTCGGTGGCATCGAAAGATTCCACCAGGTTAAATTCCGCCTGCACGACCGGCACAAAGACCATCTGCGCGATACGTTCGCCCGGCTCGATAATAAAGCTCTGCTGACCGCGGTTCCAGACGGACACCATCAGCTGCCCCTGGTAATCGGAGTCGATAAGGCCCACAAGGTTGCCGAGCACCACGCCGTGCTTATGACCCAGGCCCGAGCGCGGCAGGATCACCGCCGCCAGAGAGGGATCGGCGATATGAATCGCAAGGCCGGTCGGCAACAGCGTGGTTGCGCCCGGCGCCAGCTCTACGGCGTCGTCGAGACAGGCTCGCAGGTCAAGTCCGGCGGAGCCGGAGGTGGCATAGGTCGGCAGCGGAAATTGCTGGCCGACACGCGGGTCCAGAATCTTAACGTCGATTTTTTTCATCATAACGGGTCACGATCTCGTCGAGTAATAATTGGCCCAGGAGTTCCTTGCGCTCAAGTGGTAAGCGCTTTTCCCCATCCTGCCAGAAAAGGTGTAATGCGTTGCTATCGCTGTTAAATCCCTGATTAGGCTGGGAAACATCGTTGGCGCAAATCAGGTCGAGGTTTTTGCGGGCACGTTTTTGCCGCGCATATTCTTCCACATTATTCGTTTCGGCGGCAAACCCAACGACGTAGGGGCGATGCGATTTTAGCGCTGCAACCCCGGCGACGATATCCGGGTTTTTAACCATTTTTATTGTTAATTCATCACCTTGTTTTTTTATTTTATCTTCGGCGATGGCGGCGGCTCGGTAATCCGCCACCGCGGCGCAGCCAATAAAAATGTGCTGCTGCTGAGCGCTGGCCTGGACGGCCGCTTCCATTTCCAGCGCGGTAGTGACATCAATGCGCTGTACAAAGGGCGGTGTCGGTAGCGATACCGGTCCGCTGACCAGGGTCACGTTCGCGCCGCGCTGCGCGGCGGCGGCGGCAATCGCGAAGCCCATCTTACCGGAGCTGTGGTTTGAGATGTAACGTACCGGATCCAACGGCTCACGGGTCGGGCCCGCGGTAATCATGAGGTTGAGATGTTGCAAATCTTTGACAGGGGAGGCGAAATGCTGTGCGACCATCTCCACGATGGTTAACGGATCGAGCATTCGCCCCGGGCCGACGTCGCCGCAGGCCTGGCTACCGCTGTCCGGCCCCCACAGCAGCAGGCCGCGGGATGCGAGCGTCTGCAGATTATGCTGGGTGGCCTGCGCGCGATACATCTGCTGGTTCATGGCGGGCAAGACGGCAACCGGGGAAGGGGTGGCGAGACAGATCGTCGACACCAAATCATTGGCCATGCCTGCCGCCACGCGGGCGATCAAATCGGCGGTCGCCGGGGCGAGGATCACCAGGTCGGCCCATTTTCCGAGCTCAATATGGCCCATGGCCGCTTCCGCCGCCGGATCGAGCAGGCTGTCGGAAACCGGATAGCCGGATACCGCCTGCAGGCTGAGTGGGGTGATGAACGCTTTTGCCGCCTCCGTCATTGCGACACGCACTTCCGCGCCGCGTTCACGTAGTCGCCGTACCAGTTCCGGGGTTTTATACGCCGCGATACCGCCGCTGACGCCCAGGACGATTTTTTTACCCGCCAGAGTCATCATGATGTATTCCTGTTGCCGTAGACCAGAATCCGCGCATCTTATCACAATCCTGCCGCCGTCGTGCCTCTGACGGGCATTCACTTTGCGAGCGGCTACGCAGGGTGAAAAGCGGCGGGTCGGCAGCGTCGTCAGGTTGTGCCAGGATAGGCTGATTCACGCAGGAGGGCGCATGGACGGAACGGAAAATCTGATGCCACGGGAGAAGATGCTGCAATTCGGCATCGAGGCGCTGACGGATGTTGAGCTACTGGCGCTGTTTCTGCGCATTGGCACACGCCGTCAGGATGTGCTGAGCTACGCCCAGGCGTTATTGCAGCGTTTTGGTTCGCTCTACGCTCTGCTTTCCGCTGATAAAGCGCAACTGGTTGCCGTTGACGGGCTGGGGCTGGCGAAATATGCGCAACTGAAGGGGATTGCCGAGCTGGCGCGGCGCTATTTTAGCTCGCAGCTGGTTGAGGAGGCCGCGCTGGTCACCCCCTCGATGACGCGGGAATTTTTGCAAA
Organism: Klebsiella sp. M041; assembly: GCF_059759695.1. Taxonomy (NCBI): domain Bacteria; kingdom Pseudomonadati; phylum Pseudomonadota; class Gammaproteobacteria; order Enterobacterales; family Enterobacteriaceae; genus Klebsiella; species Klebsiella sp. M041. The sequence goes on along the minus strand of NZ_JCAXWU010000002.1, from coordinate 203,699 downwards.
GCCAGCTGACGGAAGAGGAGCGCGAGATCTTTATGGTGATCTTTTTAGATAATCAGAACCGCGTGTTGAAACATAGCCGCCTTTTTTCTGGTACTCTTAGCCACGTTGAGGTGCATCCGCGAGAAATTGTACGCGAAGCCATCAAAGTGAACGCCGCCGCCGTGATCCTTGCGCATAATCATCCCTCCGGTAGTCCGGAGCCGAGTCAGGCTGACAGGCTGATTACCGAAAGGGTAGTAAAGTGTTGTCGATTCATGGAGATACGTGTGCTTGACCATCTGGTTATCGGCCGCGGTGCGTATGTATCTTTTGCCGAACGTGGCTGGATTTAGCCCCGAACTGGCGATCCTTCGGGATCTTTGTCTGTTCGGGACTTGAGCACATCGCCGAGTCAGCGTATACTACGCCACCTTTGAGAATCTCGGGTTTGGCATTTGGGCCTGGCAGTCGAGAGTTCACATTGAACTGCGATGACCAGGCTGTAAAGCCTGACGAGGCGCCAATACCCCATACGAAGCTCGAGCTAATTTGATTTTTGGAGAATAGACATGTCCCGAGTCTGCCAAGTTACTGGCAAGCGTCCGGTGACCGGTAACAACCGTTCCCACGCACTGAACGCGACTAAACGCCGTTTCCTGCCGAACCTGCACTCTCACCGTTTCTGGGTTGAGAGCGAGAAGCGTTTTGTCACCCTGCGCGTATCTGCTAAAGGTATGCGTGTAATCGATAAGAAAGGCATCGATACAGTTCTGGCTGAACTGCGTGCCCGTGGCGAAAAGTACTAAGTACTTAGAGGAAATAAATCATGGCTAAAGGTATTCGTGAGAAAATCAAGCTGGTTTCTTCCGCTGGTACTGGTCACTTCTACACCACCACGAAGAACAAACGTACCAAACCGGAAAAAATGGAACTGAAAAAGTACGATCCGGTTGTACGTCAGCACGTTATCTACAAAGAAGCTAAAATCAAATAATTTTAGCCTCCTTGTATAAAAACCCCGCTCCGGCGGGGTTTTTTGTTTTTAAAACTCCCCCATATTGCTTTCACACACTCCCTTTTCAGCCACCTGTCCGTGAAGCACAATACGCCGGGTAAATGGAGGAAAATCATGCCTGAATTACCAGAGGTTGAAACCAGCCGCCGCGGCATTGAGCCGCACCTGGTTGGCGCAACCATTCTGCACGCCGTCGTGCGCAACGGACGGCTGCGCTGGCCGGTTTCTGAAGAGATTTATCGCCTGAGCGACGTTCCGGTGCTCAGCGTGCGTCGTCGCGCCAAATACCTGCTTCTGGAACTCCCGAACGGCTGGATCATTGTCCATCTCGGGATGTCGGGAAGCCTGCGCATCCTGAGCGAAGAGCTGCCTGCGGAAAAACACGATCACGTTGATCTGGTTATGAGTAACGGTAAAGTCCTGCGCTATACCGATCCGCGCCGCTTTGGCGCCTGGCTGTGGACCAAAGAGCTGGAAGGCCACCCGGTGCTGGCGCATCTGGGGCCGGAGCCGCTGAGCGACGCCTTCAACGCCGATTATCTCCAGCAGAAATGCGCGAAGAAGAAAACCGCGATCAAACCCTGGCTGATGGATAACAAGCTGGTGGTGGGCGTCGGCAATATCTACGCCAGTGAATCGCTGTTCTCCGCCGGGATCCACCCTGACAGGCTGGCGTCCTCACTGTCGCGGGACGAGTGCGAGCAGCTGGTGAAGGTGATTAAGCTGGTCCTGCTGCGTTCGATAGAGCAGGGCGGCACCACGCTGAAGGACTTCCTGCAAAGCGATGGCAAGCCCGGCTATTTTGCCCAGGAGCTACAGGTCTATGGCCGCAAGGGCGAACCCTGCCGGATCTGCGGCACGCCGGTTGTCGGGACCAAGCATGCCCAGCGGGCGACCTTTTATTGCCGCCAGTGTCAGAAATAGTCACCGGAACAGGAATGATTGTCGGCCAGGTCAGCGGACCTGCGGGGGCGCATCTGGTGGGCCGGGGACGTTTGTAGGCCAGATAAGCGCAGCGCCAGCCTGGCTCATGCCCAGCAGATACGTTACTTCAGCTTATTCAACAGCGCCTGGTGGACGTTGGCTGGCAGGAAGTGAGAGACATCGCCCTGGTGGCGCGCGACTTCTTTGACCAGCGAAGAGGAGATAAACGACCACTCTTTGCACGGCATCAGGAACACGCTCTCAAGGGTGGGCATCAAATGGCGGTTCATATGGGCCAGCTGCATCTCATATTCGAAATCCGCCACCGCCCGCAGGCCGCGGATCAGGATATTGGCCTGCTGCGCGCGCGCGAAGCTGGCCATCAGGTCGCTGAAGCCGACCACCTGAACATTCACCAGGTGGGCCGTCGCCTGCTCCGCCAGCGCAATACGTTCATCAAGGCTGAACATCGGCTTTTTACTCGGGCTGGCGGCGATAGCCAGCACCACTTTATCGAACATACTCGCCGCGCGGGTGACGATATCGATATGGCCATTGGTGATGGGATCGAAGGTACCCGGATAGATCGCTTTTGTGCTCATGATGACTCTTTCTCCGAGTAGCCGTGGCTCAGCGCCCACAGCTCGGTATATTTCGTAAACGTATACTGCGCGTTGACCATCGCCAGTAACCAGCCCTGCTTACCGTCCAGCACCCCACCGCGCAGCAGCAGCGTTTTCAGGAACGCGCCCAGCGTGTGGCTGAATATCCCCGCCATCGAGGTCTTCTTGCCCTTCTGGTGGCGTTCTAGCGCCCATGCGGCGGCATACGCCAGCTGTTTTTGCTGAAAGCCAGCGAAGTCGCGGCACGTCAGATGCAGGAGATCGCCGGTCAACGGAATGACCTCGGCGCCCAGGCTATCCAGCGATTCATGGACCAGATTATCGTTATAGCGGTAACGGGCGCGTTCGTACAGGCGCAGGACGCGATCGGGGTACCAACCGCTGTGGCGCATAAAGCGTCCGAGAAAATAGTTACGGCGGGCGATGCTGTAGATGGCGCCGCGCTGCGGGGCTGCCAGTACCGTAAGAATAGCCTGCCTGAGTTCCGGCGTGACGCGCTCATCGGTATCGATCATCAACACCCAGTCGCCGGTGGCGTAGTCCTGCGCGCGCTGGCGCTGAATGCCATAGCCTCGCCAGTCGGTATGGGTATAGACCTGCGCCCCGAGGCGGCGAGCCAGCTCGACGGTGCCGTCGGTACTGCCGGAGTCGAGGACGATAATTTCATCCGCCCAGCTAACGGAGTCCAGACAATCCGGCAGCAGGTCCGCTGCATTTTTGGCGATCATCACCACGGAAAGCCGGTTCGACATTAATGACTCCGCTGCGGCAGGTAAGGTTGCAGTAACTGTAGCAGACGCGACAGCGCGCCCTGGTTTTGGTGCAGCACTTCCACCGCGTGACGGCCATACCACAGGCGGTAGTCTTCATCGGTCAGCAGCGTGGAAACCTCTTTGACCAGCGAGTTAGCGTCGGTAACGGTGATCAGGCCATCGTCCTGCTGCAGCTTGGCGCAGATATCTTTGAAATTGAAGGTATGCGGCCCCATCAGCACCGGAATGGCGTGCGCCGCCGGCTCGAGCGGGTTATGGCCGCCGCGCTCCACCAGGCTGCCGCCGACGAAAGCGAGGTCGGCAATGCCGTAGAGCAGCATCAGTTCGCCCATGGTATCGCCAATGACCACCTGGGTACTGGAGGAGGGGATCTCGCCGGTGCTGCGCAGAGTGAAGCTCATTCCGGCTTTTTGCACCATGTCGCGGGCGTCAGGGAAGCGCTCCGGATGGCGAGGAACAAGGATCAGCAGCAGGTTCGGAAAGGTCTCCAGCAGCTTTTTATGCGCCTGGAGGATAATTTGCTCTTCGCCATCGTGGGTGCTGGTGGCAATCCAGACTTTGCGGTGCGGCGCCCATTGCCGGCGCAGCGTCACCGCGCGGGCCGCCAGCTCTGGCGTGACGGAGATATCGAATTTCAGGCTGCCGGTGACCGCCAGCTGGTTGCGCTTCAGTCCCAGCGCGAGGAAGCGGTTGCCATCTTCTTCATTCTGCGCGGCGATAAGCGTAATACGGCTCAACAGGCGGCGCATAAAGCCGCCCAGCTTGGCATAGCCTTTGGCGGAACGTTCGGACAGGCGGGCGTTGGCAATCACCAGCGGGATCTTACGCTTATGCAGCGCGGCTACCATATTCGGCCACAGTTCGGTCTCCATGACGATCACCAGCTTCGGCTGAACGGTGTCCAGGAAGCGGTTCATGGCGCCGGGCAGATCGTAGGGCAGATAGACGTGATGGACATCTTTGCCGAAGGCCGACATGGCGCGCTCGGAGCCGGTCGGCGTCATGGTGGTGACGGTGATCGGCAGAGAAGGGTAGCGGTGGCGCAGGGCGCGAACCAGCGGGATGGCGGCTAAGGTCTCGCCGACGGAAACGGAGTGCAGCAGAATGCCATCCGGCTCTACCTTGTTCTGACAGAAGCCATAGCGTTCCGCCCAGCGTTTACGGTAGGCAGGAGCCTTACGACTGCGCAGCAGCAGCCGCAGCCACACCAGCGGCTGAATAAGGTAAAGTAGGGTGGTATAAAGCAATTCCAAACTATTTATCCGTTCTCTGTTTTGGCGGGCAAATTCTAAGCATTTAGCCCGCGTAAAGCTATCTCTTTGGCGGAAACAGCGGGTTTTTGGTCTATCCCGCGTGGCGATAACGCTTAATACGCAGATAACGGCGTCCCAGGCGCCAGCGTAAACGGAAAGTACAGGCGTTTTTCCAGATTAACCGCCAGATACCGCGGTCGAAGAATTCTTTAATGATAACATGCTTTTTCGACTCATCTTTCATACTGTCGAAGGTGTGGATGATCCCCAGGCCTTCTTTGGCGATCTGCCAGCGACAGGCGGCGATATGGCGCACTTTGTCCGGGTAACGCTGGTTGATCGCCTCCAGCATCTCCAGAATTTTCATGTAATGGCGCGCCGAACGCATCAGCGTGTCGTCGTTGTCCGGCTTATGCGACACCGACTCAGAGTGGATGTAGTAATCATAGAATTGCTGACTGGTGTACTGCACGCGCTCCGCGGCCAGCAGCGCCTCTGTGGTCCACGGGATATCCTGATGGCGCAGGCCGGGCTCGAAATGGAAGTGATGCTGGCGGATAAAATCGTGGCGATAGATATTGAGCCAGGTGACGTGCAGAAATTTCCGCGAGTCCAGGGCCTGCTTGAGCCAGACATGGCCCGGCAGCACACCGGTCGAGGGCAAGCGATCCAGCGGAAAGATCGGGTGGCTCTCGCGGCGCTTTTCGTACACGTAGGTGCCGTTGCAGGTGGCGACATCGAGATGTGCTTTCTCCGCCATCTCCAGCAGCGTGCGATACATGCCCGGATAGAGTTTATCGTCGATGTCCGGAAACGCGAGGTACTTGCCGCTGGCAACCGCCAGGCCGGTATTGCGCGCGACCGAGACGCCCTGGTTTTCCTGCTCCAGCACCTGGACGTTCTGCAGCCGATCCCGCCATTCGGCGATCACCGCCAGGCTGTTGTCCGTCGACCCATCGTTCACCAGGATCGGTTCATAGCTGTCCAGCTGCTGCTGTTCAATGCACTCAAAGAATTGCGCAAGAAATTTCTCACCGTTGTAGACGGCAGCCACGATGCTCAGTAAAGGCGTTTGACTCATAAATCTTCGATCCTGGTTAACTAACGGCGTCAGATGCGCTGCAGCTGACGGTACTGCTGACAAATGGACACGACGCTGAATTTTTCCAGCGCGGCATCGTCGATGGCCGGCGGGTTATGGTAAATGCTTTGCATCGTCTGAGCCAGCGCCGGACTGGTGAGATCCGCCAGACCGCGGGCAAGTTCGCCGGTGAGGATCTCGGTGACGCCGCCGGGGCAGCGGGTGCTGGCGACCGGGGTATGCAACAGCAGCGCCTCCACCACCACATTGCCGAATCCTTCGCTATCCGAGCTCAAAACCAGCATCCGCGCGCCTTTGATCCACGGTAAGGGGTTTTCCTGAAAACCTTTGAACCACACCCGGTCGTCAATCTGCAGCGTTTTGGCCAGCTGGCGCAGGCGCTGCTCTTGCTCCGGTTTCCCCTGGCCTAACAGCACCAGCGGCGCGTCGATGCCGCTTTGCGCGTAGGCTTCGAGCAGGCGGTCGTGGCGTTTGCCGGGATGGAAGCGGCCGACGTGAATCAGGTAGTCGCCGTCCGGGCGCTCGCTGTCGGCTTCCGCCCCGGCGCGCAGGGCGGCGATATCGAAGGGGTTATAGATGGTTTTCAGCTGCGCCGGGCGCAGGGCGAAGGCGTCCACCAGATCGCACCCCACGGCGTCGGAAACCGCTACCACGTTGCGCCCCTGGTAAATCCGCTTAATTTTCTGCTGCTTCATCCAGCGGTCAAAGCCGGTACGGTGACCAAGATAAGAGGCCGAGAAGACGCCGTGCAGGCAGAACCAGACGTTGCGCTCGCGCAGCGCCCGGCTGCGGGCGACGATGCGGTCTGTTTTGTGCAGGTTGGAGAGCACAAGGTCAAATTGTCCCTGCTGCTCGGCCCGGATGACCGCGGCGTCCAGCTGGCGGGCGCGGCGGGACAGCTCGGTCAGCTTGCGCCACGGTTTGCGGCAGCGATCGGCCACCACCTGGTAGTCGAGCCCCTCGGGCAATGGGTACTCGCAGACGTCGCGTAGCGAAATGAGCGAGACCCGATCGCCGTCGCGCAGGAACTGCGCCGCCAGGGTGAGAACCACTTTCTCCGCGCCGCCGCCGGGCAAACCGTCAATCACAAATAAGATGCGCATCGTTATTTCACCAGATCCTGATAAAGGGAAAGCAGCTGGGTTGAGAGGCGCTCGCTGGTGCAGGTCATGATGCGCTCGCGGGCGCGGTCGCCTTCCGCGGAGCCCAGCGCGCGGGCAGGCAGGGCCATCACCGCCTGCTGCAGCGCCGGGATATCCAGGGCGTCGCAGACGTAACCGTTGTGGCCGTTGACGACAAACTCTGCCCCGCCGCAGCCGGTGGTGGTGATCACTGGCAGACCGCAGGCCATTGCCTCAAGGATGACGTTGGGGAACGGATCGTAGAGGGTCGGCAGCAGCAGGCCATCGGCCATCTGATAGAACGGCAGCGTCTCCGACTGCATGCCGAAGAAGCGCACCCGCGCTTCGCAGCCGAGGCTTTTCGCCAGCGCCTGATAGCGCGGCTGATCTTTATCTTTGCCAACCACCAGCAGATAGCGATCGGTCGGGGCGATGGCGCGGATCGCCGCCGCCAGCCCTTTACGCTCAAAGCCGGAGCCGACGTAAATCAGGCAGGTTGCCTGCAGCGGCAACTGCCATTTGGCGCGTAAGGCGGCAAAGGTTTCTTCGCCCGGCGGCAGGAAACGCTGGTTATCAATGGCGTTATAGATAACGTGGATCTTGTCCGCCGGCAGGCCAAAGTCTTCGATGATCTCGCGTTTGATCATCTCGGCGTTGCAGATCACCCCGCGCAGATGCGGGTCTTCGTACATCTCCCGTTCCGCTTGCATCACATAACGGTGGTAGCGGTCGGCGAACAGCAGGCGGCTTTTCCAGGCCGGTAAAATGCGCGAGCGCTGTTGCAGCCAGCGGCGATGAACGCCGTCGCCGGCGCGGTAGAGATCGCAGCCGGGAATACGCTCATGGCTCTGCACCAGGTCGAAACATTCGCGCTGCCAGAGCGCCCGCGCGGCGTTGGCAAACCCGCGCTCGCGGCTGATGCGCCCCCATTTGCGCGGATTACAGATATGGATCTGCCAGTCCGGTTTCACCGGCCCCTGCCATTCGCGGGTGATGACGTTCAGCTGCAGATGACTGCTGTCGAGGGCTTCCAGCGCGCGGGAGACAAACCGTTCTGCGCCGCCGTCCGGGCGGTACTTCTGCCGCACCAGAGCCAGCCTGAATTTACTCATGCCAGTACCTTTTTCGCCGCCGCGATCACGGCGTCGGTAGGAATTAAATCGAGATAACGTTCGTCGGTGTTGGTGTTGATGGCGTCCGGGTCGGGCAGCGGACCGAAGTCGCCTGCCCAGATCACCTCGCCTTTCGCCTGCCACGGACGCCAGAAGGTCAGCTTCGAGGGGCCGAACAGGGCGACCAGCGGAGTGCCGAGAGCCGCAGCCATATGCATCGGCACCGAGTCGACGCCGATAAACAGCCGGGCGTGATCGATCACCGCCGCCAGCTGGCGCAGCGTTAACTGGCCGGCTAAAGAGTGCAGCCGCGCCTGCGGGCAGCCGGCGATGATGGTCTCCACCATCTTCTTCTCTCTATCGTCGGGGCCGGAGGTGAGTACCACCGCGTACCCTTCGGCGGACAGCGCGTTGATCAGCGCGCTCATCCTGTCTTCGCGCCAGCATTTAAAGAACCAACGCGACGTTGGCTGGATGACGATGTAGTTATCCCGGAAGTCCTCCGGCAGCAGGGCGCGGCTGGTGGCCCAGTCTGCTTCGCTGTAGCCCATCCGCGCCGGGGCGTCGTTCAACTGGATACCGAGTGGAGCGAGGATAGAGAGATTCTGCTGTACCGTATGCAGCTGATTATGCTGTTGGGTGGCGGCCAGCGCGGTGTGGCAATAGCGCCAGAACGGGTGGCGACGCTTCGGAAAATCAAAGCCGATCCGCGTCGCGGCGCCGGTCAGTTTGCTGATAATCGCGCTCGGCCACTGGTCGGCAAGGTTGAGCACCATATCGTATCGCTGCTGGCGCAGCGTCTGAATGAGCTGCCATTGCATCTTCAGCTGATGCTTTTTCCCCTGCTTTTTCCAGCGGCGGTCGAGACCATAAATATGGTGGATATCGGGGTTGGCGGCGAGCATATCCCGGGTCTCTTCATACAGCAGGACATCCACGCTGGCGGCGGGATACTGCTGTTTCAGCGCGTGAATAAGCGGGGTGATCAGCAGCATGTCGCCATGATGGCGCAGCTTAATGACCAGGATCCGCGCCGGGTTCAAGGGGCTGCGGGAGAGGGTTTCAGGCGTCATACTCTGTTCTTCATCCAGGATAAGGGTTCCGATTCTAGGGGATCAGACAGATTGAGAGAAGCGTTGTATTGCTCTACCATGACCCGATACGTATGGCCTGAGGACGTTTTCGTGCACAATCCCGCATTTCTCATCACGATTGATACAGAGGGCGATAACCTCTGGCAAAAACATGACAGCATCACCACCGAGAATGCGCGTTATCTCCCGCGTTTTCAGCAGCTTTGCGAAAAGTATGGCTTTAAACCGGTCTATTTGACCAATTATGAAATGGCCATCGATCCCTTTTATATCGAATTCGCCAGAGACGTGATTGCCCGCGGCACCGCGGAAGTCGGTATGCATCTGCATGCCTGGAACAGCCCGCCGACCGAGCCGCTGACCGCCGATGACTGGCGGCATAAGCCTTATCTCATTGAATACAGCGATGCCATGATGCGTGAGAAGGTCGACTATATGACGCGTCTGCTGGAGGACACCTTCCAGACCAAAATGGTTAGTCATCGCGCCGGGCGCTGGGCCTTTGACGAGCGCTATGCGCGTCTGCTGGTGGAGTACGGGTATCAGGTGGATTGCTCGGTGACCCCGCGGGTGAACTGGAAGACCGCCAAGGGGGCGCCGCAGGGCGATGGCGGGACCGATTATCGTCGCTTCCCGCAGCATGCCTATTTCCTCGATGAAAATGACATCAGCCGCGAGGGCCGCTCGCCGCTGCTGGAAGTGCCGATGAGCATTCAGTACAAGCACTCCGCGTGGATGAACAGCGTGAAGCAGGGCTACGACCGCCTGCGCGGCAAAGTGCGTTCCCCCTCCGTGCACTGGCTGCGTCCGATGGGCGGCAACGTGGAGACGATGAAAAAAGTCGTCGAACAAACGTTGACGCAGGGCAATGACTACGTGGAATATATGCTCCACTCTTCAGAATATATGCCCGGCGGCAGCCCCACGTTCCAGAATGAACGGGATATTGAGCGTTTATACGCTGACCTTGAAGCCTTTTTTAGCTGGCTGGCGCCGCAGGTGAAGGGCATGACGTTGGCAGAATATTACCAGCGGAAAATCACACAGCGCTAACACAGCTCAAGGTACCGTATGCGTATCCTTAAACAATTGACGCGGAAAAAGAACGCTTTTTTCCGCGGTATTAAATTTAATTTAATTAACTATCGATACAGAAATAAGCCGGCGCGCAAACCCTTCGACCCGGCCCCCGTGCGCCGCGTGCTGCTATTGCGCCTGGACGATAAAGTCGGCGATATGGTGGTGACCACCGGCTGCGCCAGAATACTGGCCGAACGGGGATATCAGGTTTCGGTGTTAACCGGACCAATATGCTGCGAAATATTAGCCGGCTCAGAATTCATTGAGCAAGTATATTTATATCGACCACGCATGTCCTTAAATACGTTACGGGCGGCGGGTTTTGATGCGGTTATCGATTTTGATGACGTGACCAGCTATGAACGCTTTAAATTACTCGCCGATTTACGGGCGACCAGCGTGATTGGCTTTAATAAAGAGCCCTATAAACTTTACGATCATTCGATCGCTTTTTTTGACAGCAACAGCCATATTTCCCTGCGCTATCAGCAGGTGGTGAAGCTTTTTGGCGTCGTTGACGACCAGCCATACGACTATCATCTCCCCGGCTGTCGCCATGAGCGGGAGAAAGTGGCGCGCTTGCTTTCCCAGGCCGGAGAGGTCGCACTGCGCATCGCCATTAACCCTTTTACCGCCTCTGAGGATAAAGACTTCTGTCGTCATCAGGTGGCGACCCTGGTCGAGCGGCTACATGCTCTGCCTTACCGGGTCTGTATCGTGATGGTGGGTCGCAGCGAGAAAATTCAGCAGCTGGGGCTGGATATGGCGCTGTACGTCGCCGACAGCACTATCAACTCCGCCGTGGAGGTGATTCGCAGCTGTGATTTAGTCATTACGCCGGACACCTCGATCGTGCATATCGCCCGCGCTTTCGATAAACCGATGGTGGCGGTCTATAACAAACGCAAACTCAAGGATACCGGGCTGCCCGGCTATCATATCTGGGCGCCGGGCTATGACAAAGCGAGGCAGATCGTTTGTGAAGAAGCGAATGTCGCCGATGTGGCGATTGAGTCGGTATGGCCGGTGATTAAAGAGCAGGCCGACCGGCTGGTCGCCGCCCGCAGTTAATAGAAAAGTGAATATAAAAAAGGGCCGTCAGCGGCCCTTTCTTGTTAACGCTTTTCCGCCAGCCCTTTGCTGAGCGCAATGCCCAGCGGCAGCCAGAACAGCACCCAGGTCTCCCGGGGGTTGCTGATGATAAACATCCCCTGCGAGGCCATAAATACCAGCGCGTAAAACAGGATCGCCAGACTGTAGCGGCTGTCGGAGCGGCGCTTGCGCCACGCCTGCCACAGTCCGCAGGCAATGACCGCCAGCAACAGCAGTAAACCCACGATGCCGCCTTTCAGCAGGGCGCCCATATATACGCTGTGGGTGGTGGTGATGTGTTCGCCGCTGTAGTTGATGAAATCCAGTTCATAGCTGAAACCGCGTCCCAGCCAGGGCTGGCTGGCCATCTCCGACAGCGTATGGTGCCAGATGCTCAGGCGCAGCCCGCTTTGGGTGCCCAGCTCTTCGAAACGGGCGAGCAGCATGTCGCCCACCGGCGTCATGACCAAAAGCAGAGCCACCAGCACGGCCAGCGCAGCGGCGATCAGCAGGTTGCGGCGGGTGAAGACATGCAGGTGCAGCGTACAGCCGACCGCCAGCACCAAGGCGATGATCGGCCCGCGGCTTTGGGTCAGCAGCATCATCACCAGCATGATGGCCACTGGCAGATAGAGCCAGTGGCTGGCTTTTTCTTTCAGTAGCATGCCGCAGATTAAGATGCCGATGCCGCAGTATCCGGCAAGGTCGATAACGTTTGTTGGCCCGGGGTTCTCGGGGGAGACCGCTCGTTCGGTGAGGACCAGGGTGTGGTCGAACATCAGCGTCCACAGCGAGAGCGCGGTGACCCCGCCAACCACCGCCAGCATGGCCAGGCGGCGGGTTCGTTCGTCGCTGAGCAGCATCGCCATCAGCAACAGATAGCCCGTCAGGTACACGCCGTGGGTGATCGGCGAGTCGATATGCTGCGGCGTATGGCCCCACAGGTTACTGAGGGCGTAATAGATAAAGAAGACCGCCAGCAGCGCCCAGGTCTGCCACTGTTCGCGTAACACGCCGGCCAGCGCCTGGCGGTTTTCCGGGCGTACCAGCGAGAGCAAGAGCAGCAGGATCGATAAATGCAGCAGGTTATTGGTCCGGGTGGACATGCAAAAAATCGCGCTGAAAAATAAAAACAAAGGAAAAACAATCGAGTAACCCTGTCTGGCGTAGTTACTCATTTTTAAAGTACTCATTAAACGCAACCTTTTCGAAAATAGTGTCCGGCACAGCGCTTTCTGGTGAAAAATTAATTACCCGGATCTGGCGTTGCTGCAGTACCTGCGCGGCATGCGCAAAGGAGGGCATGACGAGGGTATCCACTTTTGTTGCCAGGTACGAAGGCAATTTTTCTTGTTGTGTTTCGTAGAATCGCGGCTGGTTGAAGTTAGTCATATCCAGACCGCTCACCAGGATAGTGCTGAAGCCCAGCCAGGCGAGGATCTGCAGCGCCCAGTAGACCACCGTGCCGGCATCAAAGACGCCCTGGCGAATATCGGTGCTAAAACAGATATCCGGGCGCTGGGGATGAAAGCACATCGCCGGATTCTGCTGGTAAGTGCGCTTTATCGCTTCGCTGGCGACTTTCGGCTGGTAAATCTTATAGCAACCGTCCTCAATCAACGCCAAACGGCAGCGCAGCGCGTCCGCATGGCGATCGACGATTTTGGCGATCCCATGCATGGTGGTGAACAGCAGAATGTCCGGCTGACTGACGATGGCGCGGATAATGTCCGGCTTCTTATCGAAAAACTCCATGTCGACGATGGTATAGAGCGAAAAGTGCAGGCGGTCGGCAAGATGCCAGGCGCCATTGACGCCCATCACCGGGATCGTTTTCGACAACAGGGAAAAATCGATATTGCGGGTCGAAGGGCCAGTGGCGGTCAGCAGGACTTCGCCCTGCATGCTGTTTTTCAGCGCGCTCAGGCTGACCAGCGGCACCGTTTTCCCTTTATAGCGCAACGCGCTGATTTCGCCGCTCGGCGCGCGGGTGATGCGGGTAAAAGGCCACAGATTTTCATTGTGACGATAAGCGCGAGGGCGGGTGTAGCGATAGATCTGCTTAAACAGGGATCCCATCAGAGCAGCCCCTGATTTTGCAGAAGAAGATGAACCCGGCTGGCGGTAATATCGCCGGTGCTAGCGCTGTTTTCCGGCCGCACGATGTGCTGGTTTTTACCGTATCCGCCAATCAGCCCCGGATCGGTCGGGCCGTAGAGCGTGAAGTTCGGTTTATCCAGCGCGGCGGTCAGATGGCTCAGGCCGGTATCGACCGAGACGACGGCCCGGGCGCTGGCCAGAACCTGCGCCACCTGCTCAAGGCTCATGCGCGGCAGCACTTCAACATATTCCCGGCCTTCCGCCAGCCGCTTCGCCCGCGCCTCTTCGTGCGGGGCGCCCCACGGCAGCTTAATGCGGACGCCGCTGTCGGCCAGCAGATCGAGCAGTTCCTGCCAGCGGTTTTCCGGCCAGTGCTTATCGTCGCGGGTGGTGGCGTGCAGGAACACCAGATAGGGGGCGGCAGCGCTAGCCTCGTGCTGCAGGAAATGGCGCGCAATGGCGTAATCCCCCTGGGTTTGGGGTTTCGCGTAGCCGAGGCTTTTGGCGAACAGCTCGCGGGTACGCTCCACCGCGTGCTGCTGTTTCGCAATGTGGTGGCGGCGGTTGTAAAACAGGCTGGCCAGCGGCTCGCGGGCCGTTTGCCAGTCCATACCATGCTTGACGCCGTGCGCCAGACGGGTGACCAGCGCAGCGCTTTTCACCAGCCCCTGGGCGTCGATAATGGCGTCATACTTGACCGCCTGGACGGCCTCGCGAAAGGCTTTACGCTCCGCTTTGATCGGCGCGGAGAACCAGGCTTTACGCCAGCGGCGGATCGCCACCGGGATCACCCGCTCGACGCTGTCATGCCAGGAGGGGATCTGCGCGAAGCCTTCTTCCACAACCCAGTCGAAGCGGATGCCGGGGATGGCCTGCGCGGCGTCGGTCAGCGCGGGCAGCGTGTGCAGCACGTCGCCCATCGATGAGGTTTTTACAATCAATACCCGCATCCGCTACGCTTCCTCGTGCCCGGTTTTTTCCGTCAGCAATTCGTTCAGCTCTTGCAGGACGCGCTCTGGCGTAATGTCGATCAGGCTCTGATGATAACCTTCCGCGGCATCGCCTTTGCGCACCTTGTGGTAGCCGGTAATCAGACGGATCACGCGCGCTTTATGCGACAGCGGCGGGGTAAAGTCCGGACTGCTCGGGCCATACAGCGCCACCAGCGGGCGGTCCAGCGCCGCGGCGACGTGCATCAGCCCCGAATCGTTAGTCACCACCGCTTTACAGGCGGCAATCAGGATCACCGCCTGCTCCAGCTGGGTTTCACCCGCCAGATTCCGGCACCAGGCCTGCTGCTCGCTGCTGAGGGCGGCGATGATCTCTTTGCCGGCCTCGTTATCTTTTGCCGAGCCAAATAGCGCAATCTGATAACCATCGTCGATGAGCTTTTTCGCCAGCGCAGCATAGTGATAGTGCGGCCAGCGTTTTGCCGGGCCGAACTCCGCGCCGGGGCAAAAGCCGATGATCGGCCGATCGTTGGACAGGTTAAAGGCGCTGCAGGCCTGCGACTTTTCCCCTTCGTTGACCTGCAGCTGCGGCCATAGCAGCGGCTGCGGCAGATCTTTGGCGCAGCGCATCACGCCGTTGTCGTAGGCCAGCGCCACGTAGCGTTCCACCATCAGCGGCCAGGCGTCTTTGTCCAGCACCCGGGCGTCGTTGAGCAGGCCGTAGCGCATCTCGCCGCGCCAGCCGGTGCGTAGCGGGATGTTGGCAAAGAAGGGGACTAATGCCGATTTAAACGAGTTTGGCAGCACGTAAGCGCGATCGTAGCGACGCTCGCGCAGGCTGTGGCCGAGCTTGCGGCGTTCGCCGATAGCCAGCGCGCCGTGGCCCAGCGGCATCGGGATCGCTTCGTTCACTTCCGGCATGCGCGATAACAACGGACGACACCAGGCTGGCGCCATCACGTCGATAATCGCCTGGGGATAGCGCGCCCTGAGCGTACGATAAAGACTTTGCGACATCATCATGTCGCCCACCCAAGACGGGCCTACCACCAGAATTTTCATGTTATCTCTTACGCATCCCGATTCAGCCAGGCCATATACTCCGTTACGCCTTCGGCAACGGTTTTGAACGGTTTGTCATAGCCCGCTTTACGCAGGTTAGTCAGATCCGCCTGGGTGAACGCCTGGTAGCGGCCTTTCAGTTTGTCCGGGAATGGGATGTACTCGATGCTGCCTTTTTTGTGGTACGCCAGGGTCGCGTCGGCGACGGCCTGGAAGGATTCCGCGCGGCCCGTGCCGAGGTTGAAGATGCCGGAAACGCCGTTTTCCCAGAACCACAGGTTGACGTCAGCCACGTCGCCGACGTAGACGAAGTCGCGCTTGAAGCCGTCGCTGCCTTCGAACAGTTTCGGACTTTCGCCATTATTCAGCTGGGTGTTGAGGTGGAAAGCGACGCTCGCCATGCTGCCTTTGTGGCCTTCGCGCGGCCCGTAGACGTTGAAGTAGCGGAAGCCGACGATCTGCGAATTGGCTTCCGGCAGGATCTGACGAACGTATTCATCGAACAGGAATTTGGAGTAGCCGTAGACGTTTAGCGGCTGCTCATACTCGCGAGACTCGATGAAATCGCTGGTGCGTCCACCGTAGGTGGCCGCCGAAGAGGCGTACAGGAACGGAATTTCGCGCTCCAGGCAGTAGTGCAGCAGCTCTTTGGAGTACTGATAGTTGTTGTCCATCATGTACTTGCCGTCCCACTCCGTGGTGGAAGAGCACGCGCCTTCGTGGAAGATAGCGTCAATGTCGCCGAACTCTTCGCCTGCCATAATCTGGATCAGAAAGTCTTCTTTATCCATGTAGTCAGCGATATTCAGGTCAACCAGGTTCACAAACTTGGTGCCGTCTTTCAGATTGTCGACAACCAGAATGTCGGTAATGCCCTTGTCATTCAGCGCTTTAACGATGTTGCTGCCGATAAAGCCTGCGCCGCCGGTTACGATGATCATAACTGTACCTTTGAAGTTGAGAGCCCGGAGACAATCCGGACATGAATGCTCATATCATATCACCACATGAGCAAGCCTACAGCCATTCGCAGAATAAGGTGCTGGGCTGACGTGATTTATGCTGCAAATAATTCATTCAGGCATGCATCATCTCGTATCAGCGTATAGCTTTGGGTAATATGTGCCAAATTTTGCCGAATCTGGAGAGTTGCAATGCGTGGTGATTTCTACAAACAGTTAACTAGCAATCTGGAGACCGCTCGGGCTGAAGGCTTGTTTAAAGAAGAGCGCATCATCACCTCGGCGCAGCAGGCGGACATTACCGTCGGCGACAGCCACGTGATTAACTTCTGCGCCAATAACTATCTGGGTCTGGCCAACCACCCGGCGCTGATCGACGCGGCGAAATCCGGTATGGACAGCCACGGCTTCGGGATGGCCTCGGTACGCTTCATCTGCGGCACCCAGGATACGCACAAGCAGCTGGAGAAGAAGCTGGCGGATTTCCTCGGTATGGAAGACGCGATCCTCTACTCCTCCTGCTTTGACGCCAACGGCGGCCTGTTTGAAACGCTGCTCGGCCCGGAAGACGCCATTATCTCCGACGCCCTGAACCATGCCTCGATCATCGACGGCGTGCGCCTGTGTAAAGCAAAGCGCTTCCGCTATGCCAACAACGATATGCAGGAACTGGAAGCGCGTCTGAAAGAAGCCCGCGACGCTGGCGCGCGTCACGTGCTGATCGCCACCGACGGCGTCTTCTCGATGGACGGTGTGATCGCCAACCTGAAAGGCGTTTGCGACCTGGCGGATAAATACGATGCGCTGGTGATGGTCGATGACTCCCACGCCGTCGGCTTCGTCGGCGAAAACGGCCGCGGCTCCCACGAATACTGCGATGTGATGGGGCGCGTCGACATCATCACCGGCACGCTGGGTAAAGCGCTGGGCGGCGCCTCCGGCGGCTACACCGCCGCACGCAAAGAGGTGGTCGAGTGGCTGCGCCAGCGTTCCCGTCCGTATCTGTTCTCCAACTCTCTGGCGCCGGCCATCGTGGCCGCCTCCATCAAAGTGCTGGAGATGGTCGAAGAGGGCGCAGACCTGCGCGATCGCCTGTGGGCCAACGCGCGTCTGTTCCGTGAAAAAATGACTGCGGCAGGCTTCACCCTGGCGGGTGCCGACCACGCCATCATTCCGGTGATGCTGGGTGAAGCGGTGGTGGCGCAGAACTTTGCCCGCGAACTGCAGAAAGAAGGGATCTATGTCACCGGCTTCTTCTATCCGGTGGTACCGAAAGGCCAGGCGCGTATTCGCACCCAGATGTCGGCGGCGCATACCCCTGAACAAATTGAGCGTGCGGTGGAAGCCTTTACCCGCATCGGCAAACAACTGGGCGTCATCGCCTAATAAGGGTGTGAGATGAAAGCGTTATCCAAACTGAAAGCGGAAGAAGGCATCTGGATGACCGACGTACCGGAACCGGAAGTCGGCCATAACGATCTGCTGATTAAAATCCGCAAGACCGCCATTTGCGGGACCGACGTGCACATCTACAACTGGGATGAGTGGTCGCAGAAGACCATTCCGGTGCCGATGGTGGTCGGGCACGAATATGTCGGCGAAGTGGTGGGGATTGGCCAGGAAGTGCGCGGCTTTAAGATTGGCGACCGCGTCTCCGGCGAAGGGCATATCACCTGCGGTCACTGCCGTAACTGCCGCGCGGGCCGTACCCACCTGTGCCGCAACACCATCGGCGTGGGCGTCAACCGCCCGGGCTGCTTTGCCGAGTATCTGGTGATCCCGGCCTTTAACGCCTTTAAAATTCCCGACAATATCTCTGATGACCTGGCGTCCATCTTCGACCCATTCGGCAACGCCGTGCACACCGCGCTCTCCTTCGATCTGGTAGGGGAAGACGTGCTGGTCTCCGGCGCCGGTCCGATCGGCGTGATGGCGGCGGCGGTGGCGAAACACGTCGGCGCGCGTAACGTGGTGATCACTGACGTTAACGAGTACCGTCTCGAGCTGGCGCGCAAAATGGGCGTCACCCGCGCGGTGAACGTGGCGAAAGAGAACCTCAACGACGTGATGGCTGAGCTGGGGATGACTGAAGGTTTCGACGTGGGTCTGGAGATGTCCGGCGCGCCGCCGGCGTTCCGCAGCATGCTGGATACCATGAACCACGGCGGCCGTATCGCGATGTTGGGTATCCCGCCGTCGGATATGTCCATCGACTGGACCAAGGTCATCTTCAAGGGGCTGTTTATCAAAGGGATCTATGGTCGCGAAATGTTCGAAACCTGGTACAAGATGGCGGCGCTGATCCAGTCTGGCCTGGATCTTTCGCCGATCATCACCCACCGCTTCGGCATTGACGACTTCCAGAAGGGCTTTGACGCCATGCGCTCCGGTCAGTCCGGTAAAGTGGTTCTGAGCTGGGAATAACGCCTCCGGTCTGTTGTAAACATCAGCAAAAAAGGCGCCTGCGGGCGCCTTAATTTAGATTTGGATAACATTTTTAGCCTGCTTAATATCAAGCGCACAATTTCTACATCGATTTTACGGTTATTCGCTTATACAGTGTGTTTAGTCGCGGTTTAACTTTGAAACGATCATGCTTAAACTCTCCGTATGCTTACTGACCTGTAACTCTGCACGTCTGCTCATGGAGGTGCTGCCCCCGCTGCTGAAGGTGGCTGATGAGTGTATTGTCGTCGACTCCGGTAGCACCGACGAAACGGTCTCTATTTGTCAGCAGTTTGGTCTCACCGTCCATCATCATGCCTATAAAGCCCACGGCGCGCAGATGAACTATGCCATCGGGCTGGCCAGCCATGACTGGGTGCTGTGCATGGACAGCGATGAAATTCTTGATAACGACGTCGTGGCGGCCATTCAGGCGCTAAAAGCGGGGGAGGAGCCTGACCCGGCCTGCGCCTGGCGTTTGCCGCGCTACTGGTTTGTGCTTGGCACGCAGGTGCGGACGATCTACCCCATTTCCTCGCCGGATTACCCGGTGCGCCTCTTTAACCGCCAGCAGGCGCGATTTAACGACCGGCCGGTGGATGACCAGGTGGTCGGACACGCGCGCTCCGTCAGGCTGCCGGGCTTTGTACGCCATGACACCTTTTATTCGCTGCATGAAGTGTTTAATAAGCTGAACAGCTATACCACCCGGCTGGTGAAGCACCAGCAGATCACACCTTCGCTGACGCGGGGGATCGTCAGCGCGATTGGCGCTTTCTTTAAGTGGTATCTGTTCAGCGGGGCGTGGCGCTATGGCAAAGTCGGCGTGGTCACCGGCCTGTACGCCACGTTTTACAGCTTTCTCAAATATTTTAAGGCGTGGTACGCCCACGAAGATAACCAGGCGCCCGTCGCGCAAAAGCGAACGGACCCCTGAGTGGTCTAGCTGCCGGGATTGTCCCAGCCCTGCCATTTGAGGCGATAGTACTGGACCAGCGCGCTCTGGCTGATGCTGTCGCTGAGGATAGTGAAGAAGCGGCTGGCGTTCACGGGCTCCAGCGGGCGCTTCGGCTTGCAATACTTCACGCCGTGGAACGGATTACGCGGCTTCTGCTGCTGCGGCGTTTGTTGCGCAGGCGGCTGAGCGTAGTTTGGCGTCGAGTTGTCGACCTGCGGCTCGTTGAGCAGGCTGCTCGGGCGCACCAGCGTGATATCCGGCGGCAGGTTATAGACCATCTGCTGCAGCACCCGCACCGTCGTCGGATGGGGATGGCCAATGGCTATCGCCGAACCGTTACGCCGCGCCAGGGCGATGGCGCGGTTGAACTGAGTGCGGATATCGGCTTCATTCTGCGTATCGTCCAGAAACACCTTACGCTTAATCACCTTCACCCCGGTGCCCTGCGCGGCGCGCATGGCCTGGGTATTGCCGATGGTCACGCTGTCGAGAAAATAGAGATTGTAGCGCTCCAGGGCCTGCATCACCTTCTGCATGCCAAACAGGTTGGAGGTCATCGCGCTGCCCATATGGTTATTCAGCCCGACGGCGTAGGGGACTTTGCCATAGGCCTCGCGGATGATGCGCTCGATCTCCTCGCTGCTCATTTCGGGACGCAGGGTGTCTTTTTCCAGCGGCTGTTTGCTGAGCGGCGCCATCGGCAGGTGGATGAGCACTTCATGGCCCAGATTATGCGCTTTCGTGGCCATTTCCCGGGCGTGCGGCGCGTTCGGCAGCACGGCGACGGAGATAGTGGACGGCAGCGCCAGCACCTGATTTTCGGTCTGCGGGCGGTAGCCAAAATCGTCAATAACGATGGAGAGTTTGCCAGCGAACGCTGGCGCCGCCAGAGCCAGCGAACCGGCTACGGCAAGAGCAATTGCGCGAAATTGAAGCAAAACTTATCTTCCCAACCACGGCTGTGGATTGACCGCCTGACCCTGGCGGCGAATTTCGAAATAGAGCGACGGACGGCCCTGACCGCCGCTGCTGCCTACGAGCGCGATAGGCTGACCGGCACGCACCTGCGTACCGACGCTGACCAGCGCGCTTTGGTTATAGCCATACAGGCTCATGTCGCCTTTGCCATGCTCGACCACCACCACCAGACCATAGCCCTGCAGCCAGTCGGCCAGAATGACCCGACCATCGGCAATCGCTCTGACTTCGGTGCCTTCAGACGCGGCGATAACCATCCCTTTCCAACGTAGTTCACCTTGCAGCTGTTCGCCATATCGATGAAGGAGCGGACCGCGAACCGGCCAGAACGCCTGACCGCGCGGCGAGCCCAGCCCACCGGTGCGTGACATCAGCGAACGCTCGCTTTCCGTTGGTTTATAGGTGGTGCCTTTGCGCGATGCTTCCTGCTGGCGGTCGCGCACCGCCTGCGCATCGCGAGCTTCCCGATCGGCACGGGCTTTGGCGGCAGCCTCCGCCTGGGCGATACGACCGCGTAGGCGCGATTCGTTAGCCCGCAATTCACTTAACTGTTGCTGACCCCGCTGAATGGAGGACTCCAGGCCGGAAAGGGTCTTTTTCCGTTCGTTACGCGCCTGCTCCAGCTTCGCCTGCTGGGCTTTTTGCTCGTAGACCAGCGTCTGCTGCTGGCTCTGCTTCTCTTCGAGCATCGACTTTTGCACCGCCATCTCTTCGCGCGTTTTCTTCAGTTCCGCGATGGTTTCCTGGCGGGCCTGGTTGAAATAGCTGAAATAGACCTGCATCCGCTGATTGCGCTGACCCTCTTCACCGCTCAGCACCATCTGGATGCCGGTATGCGGCCCCTGGCGGAACGCCGCGTCAAGCTGCGCGGCGAGGTTACGCTCCTGAGACGCGCGCTGGCGCTCCAGCTTCGCGAGAGAAGCGTTCATCTCGTCAATCTGCTTATTGAGCTGGTTCAGGCTGTCCTGGGTTTCGCGCAGTTTGCGGGCCGCGGCGGCGATCGCCTCTTCCTGCGCTTTGAGCTGAGCGAGCAGGCTTGCGCGCTGCTGCTGCTGTTGCTTAATCGCCCGCTGCCTGGCGGCGATGTCGGCCTGGATGGACTTTAGCTGATCGCGATCGTCGGCGTGCGCAGATGACGCGCACAGTAATACGCCAGCGCTGAGCGCGCTGGCGTAAAGGACGGATCGAACTGCCGTTGCGATCCATGTAGTTGAATACGTCGCCTTTCCCCTCATGGGGAAGGATTATTCCACGATGAACAGCGGCTTGCCAGTCATCTCTTGCGGGATTTCCATTCCCATCAGCGACAGCATGGTCGGGGCGATGTCGGAAAGTTTGCCGCCATTGACCGCTTTAACCGCTTTGTTACCGACGTAGATCAGCGGAACCGGCAGGTTGGTGTGGGCGGTGTGCGCCTGGCCGGTGGCCGGGTCGCGCATCTGTTCGGCGTTACCGTGGTCGGCGGTGATCAGCAGCTGGCCGCCAACGGATTCCACCGCCTGAGCCACCTGATCGATACAGTGATCCAGCGCTTCAACGGCTTTCACTGCCGCTTCCATCACGCCGGTATGGCCAACCATATCGCCGTTCGGGTAGTTACAGATGATGGTGTCGTACTGGCCGCCTTTGATGGCCGCGACCAGTTTTTCGGTCAGCTCGGCGGAGCTCATTTCCGGCTGCAGATCGTAGGTCGCCACTTTCGGCGAGTTAATCAGAATCCGCTCTTCGCCTTTGAACGGCTCTTCTACGCCGCCGTTGAAGAAGAAGGTGACGTGGGCGTATTTCTCGGTTTCGGAGATGCGCAGCTGGGTTTTATCGTGCTTCGCCATCCACTCGCCGAAGGTATTGGCCAGCGAGGCGGGCGGGTAGGCGCAGGCCACTTTGATGTCGGCGGCATATTCGGTGAGCATCACGAAGTCGAGGTTAACCACTTTCTTACGCGCAAAGCCGTCGAAGTCGGCGTTGACGAAGGCGCGGGTGATTTCGCGTGCGCGGTCAGCACGGAAGTTCATGAAGATCAGCGCATCGCCATCTTCCATCGCGGCATCGGCCTGGCCGGCGGCGCGGATCACGGTCGCTTTCACGAACTCGTCGTTTTCGTCACGGGCGTAGGCAGCCTGCAGGCCGGCGACGGCGGTATCGGCCTGGAATTCGCCTTTCGCCAGCGTCATCAGATCGTAAGCCTGCTCAACGCGATCCCAGCGGTTGTCGCGGTCCATGGCGTAGTAGCGGCCAATGAGCGACGCGATGCGGCCCTTGCCCAGCGCGGCAAATTTGGCTTCGAATTTTGCCAGCGTTTTTTCCGCGCTGCGCGGTGGGGTGTCACGACCGTCGAGGAAAGCGTGCAGGTAGATCTTCTCTGCGCCGCGCTCTGCCGCCAGCTCCACCATCGCCATGATGTGATCTTCATGGCTGTGAACGCCGCCCGGCGACATCAGACCCATGATATGTACCGCTTTACACGCGGCAACCGCTTTATCGACCGCGGCGGTCAGTACCGGATTGGCGAAGAAGGTGCGTTCTTTAATTTCCACATCGAGACGGGTCAGGTCCTGATAGACGATACGACCGGCGCCCAGGTTGACGTGGCCCACTTCGGAGTTCCCCATCTGACGGTCCGGCAGGCCAACTTCCAGGCCGGATGCATCGATCAGGGTATGCGGACGTTTGGCCCAAAGGGCGTCCATTACCGGCGTTTTAGCGCTGTAAATGGCGTTATCCTGTTGGTCTTCGCGATAGCCGTAGCCATCCAGAATCACCAGTACCATAGGTTTTTTAGTAACCGACATTGCGACAACCTCATGCTCAAAGACAGAAATTTTGCGTAATTTTACTACAGCTGAATCGTTTAAATCCCCGTGAAAGATCAAAGAAAGGGAGCGGCCGGGCCGCGGCGCGTCAGCGAGAACGGCTTTTTTTCGCCGCCGCCCGCAGAAAATACATTACATCGCGCTCACTGGCTGTAATTGCCGCAAGGCACAGGTATACTCCTTTCCTGGTTTTTTTCTCACTTAGTCGGGAGTTGTAACCCCCCATGCAAGAAATTATGCAATTCATCGGCCGTCACCCTGTTCTGAGCATCGCGTGGATCGCGCTGCTGGGGGCGGTGCTGTTCACCACCTTCAAGGGCCTGATGTCGAAAGTTAAAGTCATCACCCGTGGTGAAGCGACGCGTCTTATCAATAAAGAAGACGCGGTGGTGGTCGACCTGCGTCAGCGTGACGATTTCCGTAAAGGCCATATTGCCGGCGCCATCAACCTGCTGCCCAGCGATATCAAAGCGAATAACGTCGGCGAGTTGGAAAAACACAAATCGCAACCCATTATTGTGGTAGACGGTTCCGGCATGCAGGCGCAAGAGCCAGCCAGCGCGCTGAACAAAGCCGGGTTTGAAAAAGTCTTTGTACTGAAAGAGGGCATTGCTGGCTGGAGCGGCGAAAACCTCCCTCTGGTACGCGGCAAATAACTTACCTCGCGTGGTGATGCCGCCGCGTTTTCCCCTTCGCGCCTGACGTGAGGGGAACACAGGCTGCGGCGTAAAACCCTCAGGGTAATAACAGGAGTGAAGTCATGGCCAATATTGAGATCTACACCAAAGCGACCTGCCCGTTCTGCATCCGCGCGAAAGCGCTGCTGAATAGCAAAGGCGTAACGTTCCATGAGTTGCCGATCGATGGCGATGCCGCGAAGCGTGAGGAGATGATCCAGCGCAGCGGACGGACGACGGTTCCGCAGATTTTTATTGATGCGCAGCACATTGGCGGCTGTGACGACTTGTATGCGCTTGATTCACGTGGTGGACTTGATCCCCTCTTGCGCTAATTTTTGCGCGCTTTCCCTGCCGGGAGCGCGTATTTAAGGACAACACGAAAGGGTTTTACTATGTCAGAACAAAACAGCACCGAAATGACCTTCCAGATCCAGCGTATCTATACCAAAGATATCTCTTTTGAAGCGCCGAACGCGCCGCAAGTTTTCCAGAAAGACTGGCAGCCGGAAGTTAAACTTGATCTGGATACCGCCTCCACCCAGCTGGCTGAAGGCGTTTATGAAGTGGTGCTGCGTGTAACCGTGACCGCTGCGCTGGGCGAAGAGACCGCGTTCCTCTGCGAAGTACAGCAGGGCGGTATTTTCTCCATCGACGGCATTGAAGGCACCCAGATGGCGCACTGCCTTGGCGCATACTGCCCGAACATTCTGTTCCCGTACGCGCGCGAGTGCATCACCAGCCTGGTTTCCCGCGGTACCTTCCCGCAACTTAACCTTGCGCCAGTGAACTTCGATGCGCTGTTTATGAACTATCTGCAGCAGCAGGCTGGCGAAGGTGCTGAACAACATCAGGATGCCTGATGAACGCACTTAATGCTGCAATGACTGTGATCGGTGCCGGCTCTTACGGCACCGCTCTTGCCATCACCCTGGCAAGAAATGGCCACCACGTTGTGCTCTGGGGCCATGACCCGAAACATATCGCGACGCTGCAACACGATCGCTGCAACGCCGCGTTCCTTCCCGATGTGCCTTTCCCGGATACGCTGCATCTTGAAAGCGACCTGGCCACCGCCCTGGCCGCCAGCCGCGATATTCTGGTGGTGGTGCCAAGCCATGTGTTTGGTCAGGTGTTACGCCAGATTAAACCGCTGATGCGTCCTGACGCGCGTCTGGTATGGGCGACCAAAGGTCTCGAGGCTGAAACCGGTCGTCTGCTGCAGGACGTGGCGCGTGAAGCGCTGGGTGATGATATCCCGCTGGCGGTGATCTCCGGGCCAACCTTCGCCAAAGAGCTGGCCGCCGGCCTGCCGACGGCGATTTCGCTGGCGGCGACGGATCCGCAGTTTGCCGAGGATCTGCAGCACCTGCTGCACTGCGGCAAGAGCTTCCGCGTCTACATCAATCCGGACTTTATCGGCGTCCAGCTCGGCGGCGCGGTGAAAAACGTCATCGCCATCGGGGCGGGGATGTCGGACGGCATCGGCTTCGGCGCCAATGCGCGGACGGCGCTGATTACCCGTGGCCTGGTGGAAATGTCTCGCCTTGGCGCGGCGCTGGGCGCCGACCCGGAAACCTTTATGGGCATGGCCGGCCTCGGTGACCTGGTGCTCACCTGCACCGACAACCAGTCCCGTAACCGTCGCTTCGGCATGATGCTTGGCCAGGGGATGGACGTGCAAAGCGCCCAGGAAAAGATTGGCCAGGTGGTTGAAGGCTACCGCAATACCAAGGAAGTTCGCGTTCTGGCACAGCGTTTAGGTGTCGAAATGCCAATAACCGAGGAAATTTATCAGGTATTGTATTGCGGAAAAATTGCGCGCGAGGCAGCATTGACCTTATTGGGTCGCGCCCGCAAGGACGAGCGCAGCAGCAATTAGCTTTCCTTTGTCACCTGAATGACCCTGCCAGCGCAGAACTGGCAGGTCATTACCATATCGCCTGGAGTATGCAATGCCGTGTGAAGAACTGGATATCGTCTGGAATAATATTAAAGCCGAAGCCCGGGCTCTGGCGGACTGTGAGCCAATGCTCGCCAGTTTTTACCACGCAACGCTACTCAAGCATGAAAATCTGGGCAGCGCGCTGAGCTATATGCTGGCCAACAAGCTGGCTTCCCCGATTATGCCGGCTATCGCCATTCGCGAAGTGGTGGAAGAAGCCTACGCCGCCGACCCGGAAATGATCGCCTCGGCGGCCTGCGATATTCAGGCGGTGCGCACGCGTGACCCGGCGGTGGATAAATACTCGACGCCGTTGCTCTATCTGAAGGGTTTCCATGCCCTGCAGGCCTATCGTATCGGCCACTGGCTGTGGACTCAGGGCCGGCGTGCGCTGGCGATTTTCCTGCAAAACCAGGTGTCCGTCTCTTTCCAGGTGGATATCCACCCGGCGGCGAAAATCGGCCGCGGGATTATGCTCGACCACGCCACCGGTATTGTGGTCGGTGAAACGGCGGTGATTGAGGATGACGTCTCTATTCTGCAGTCGGTCACCCTTGGCGGTACTGGTAAAACCAGCGGCGACCGTCACCCGAAAATTCGCGAAGGCGTGATGATTGGCGCCGGGGCGAAAATCCTCGGCAATATCGAAGTCGGGCGTGGGGCGAAGATTGGCGCCGGTTCGGTGGTATTGCAGCCGGTTCCGCCGCACACCACCGCCGCAGGCGTGCCGGCGCGTATCGTCGGCAAGCCGGAGAGCGACAAGCCGGCGATGGATATGGATCAGCATTTCAACGGCATCCACCACACTTTCGAGTACGGCGACGGGATTTAACGTCTTGCCCGGCGGCGCTGCGCTTACCGGGCCTACGATCTCTCCCCGCCCAGCATGTCGCCCGGATAAGGCGCGGTGCGCCGCCATCCGGGAAGGGGTCAGTTAGCTGCGCAGCACGGCGCCTGGATACCCCAGCTGCCGCCAGGCCTCGTACACCACCACCGACACCGCGTTTGACAGGTTCATGCTGCGGCTGTCCGGCATCATCGGAATCCGAATTTTCTGCTCCGGCGGCAGGGCATCAAGGATGCTGGCCGGCAGACCGCGGGTTTCCGGACCAAACATCAAGAAATCGCCATCCTGATAGCTCACCGCGCTGTGCGCCGGCGTACCTTTGGTGGTCAGGGCGAACAGACGCTGCGGCTGCGCGCTGGCGATAAACGCCGCGTAATCGGCGTGGCGCTGCACGGCGGTGAACTCGTGATAGTCCAGTCCGGCGCGTCTCAGGCGCTTATCGTCCCAGGTGAAGCCCATGGGCTCAATGATATGCAGACTGAAGCCCGTGTTGGCGCACAGGCGGATAATATTCCCGGTGTTCGGCGGGATCTCTGGTTCGAATAACACGATGTTCAGCATACTGCCCCCTTAATTGCGGGGGGCAGAATAGCAGATATTTGGTCAACCCTCACCCCGGCCCTCTCCCTGAGGGTGAGGGCCGGGGGAGAGCAAAACGGCGCAGCTTATGCCGCGTTATGCTGCTTCAGCGCATCGAAGGTCTGCAGCGCCTCCGCGTTCTGCACCAGCGAATCACGGCTAATGTCCGCGATGGTTTTTGCGCCGGTCAGGGTCATCGCCACCTTCATCTCTTTCTCGATCAGATTCAGCAGATTCGCCACCCCCTGCTTGCCGTGGGTCGCCAGGGCGTACAGGTAAGCGCGGCCCAGCAGTACGCTGTCGGCGCCCAGGGCGATCATTCGCACGACGTCGAGACCGTTGCGGATGCCGCTGTCGGCGAGAATGGTAATGTCGCCTTTCACCGCGTCGGCAATCGCCGGCAGGGCGCGGGCGGAGGAGAGCACGCCGTCAAGCTGGCGGCCGCCGTGGTTGGAGACCACAATGCCGTCGGCGCCGAAGCGCACCGCGTCGCGGGCGTCCTCCGGGTCGAGGATCCCTTTGATCACCATCGGTCCGTCCCAGAAATCACGGATCCACTCGAGGTCTTTCCATGAAATCGACGGATCGAAGTTATTCGCCAGCCAGCCGATGTAATCCTCCAGGCCGGTCGGCTGGCCGAGATAGGCGGAGATATTCCCCAGATCGTGCGGACGGCCGTTGAGGCCAACGTCCCATGCCCACTGCGGATGGGTGACCGCCTGCCAGTAGCGGCGCAGGGCGGCGTTCGGGCCGCTCATGCCGGAATGGGCGTCGCGGTAGCGGGCGCCGGGAGTCGGCATATCGACGGTAAAGACCAGCGTTGAACAACCCGCCGCCTTCGCGCGCTCTAGCGCATTACGCATAAAGCCGCGGTCGCGCAGAACATACAGCTGGAACCACATCGGCCGCTTGATGGTCGGGGCGACCTCTTCGATCGGACAGACGGAAACGGTGGAGAGGGTAAACGGAATGCCTTTGTCATCCGCTGCGCCGGCGGCCTGCACTTCGCCGCGGCGGGCGTACATTCCGCACAGCCCCACCGGCGCCAGCGCCGTCGGCATCGCCAGCTTCTCGTTGAAGAGGGTGGTCTCGAGGCTCAGGTCCGACATATTGCGCAGAATACGCTGGCGCAGCGCCACGTCGGAAAGGTCCTCGACGTTGCGGCGCAGGGTATGTTCGGCGTAAGCCCCGCCGTCGATATAGTGGAACAGGAACGGCGGCAGGATACGCTGGGCGGCGGCGCGATAGTCGCTGGCGGCGGAAATAATCATCACGAATTCTCCCTGGAATTATCAATAGCATCGCCGGGCAGGCGGGTAATTCGCGCCTGGCGGGCCTGGTCTTCATCAAAACGTTTAATGGTGGCGTGGACAAAACCTAAGTGGGCCATCATCGCCTGGCGCGCCGCCTCGGCGTCGCCGGCGACAATCGCCTCCATGACGGCCTGGTGCTGTTCGGTCAGGCGGGCAAAAACCGGCGGCACCAGATACATCCGCTGACGGCTCTGCTTGACGGAGGAGTGCAGCAGGTCGAAAAAGCCGCGCATGGTTTGCAGGAGCACCACGTTATGCGAGGCTTCGGCGATGGCCAGATGAAAGCGGACGTCCGCCTGCGAGGCGATATCCGGGTCTTCGCTCTGGGTCGCTTCAAAGCACAGGCGAATTTTTTCTTTATCGGCGTCGGTGGCCCGCATCGCCGCGTGCCACGCGGTGCTGGCTTCGATGGCGTGGCGGGCCTCGAGGATGTCGAAGCTGTAGTCAGGGTCATCGGCCAGCAGCGTCTTCAGCGGCTGGACGATGTTTTGCTCCGACCACGGCTCATGCTGGAAGCGGACGAAAGTGCCGCCGCCGCGACGGCTCAGCAGCACCCCTTCATTGACCAGCATCGCCAGCGCTTCGCGCAGGGAATTGCGCGAGACGCCGAGCTGAGCGGCGAGCTGGCGCTCGGCGGGCAGTCGCATGCCCGCCTCCAGCTGTTGTTCTTCAATCAGCGCCCGGACGCGACGCGCCACGTCGTCGGCCAGGCGTTTAGGCATCACTATCACGGTATCATCCAGGTTAAAACGTAGGCCTGCAGCGTAGTGATCAGGCCCACCATGCAGGTGAAGATCAGGCTGTGTTTGACGGTAAAGCGGAACAGATCCGACTCTTTACCCACCAGGCCTACCGCGGCGCAGGCGATGGCGATCGACTGCGGGGAAATCATCTTGCCGGTGACGCCGCCGGTGGTATTGGCCGCGACCAGCAGGATATCGGAGACGCCAATCTGCTGCGCCGCCGTTGCCTGCAGCGCGGCGAACAGGGCGTTAGACGAGGTGTCCGAACCGGTCAGGAATACCCCCAGCCAGCCCAGGAACGGCGAGAAGAAGGTAAACGCGTGGCCGGTATGGGCCAGCGCCAGGGCCAGGGTCGACGACAGCCCGGAGTAGTTGGAGATAAAGGCGAACGCCAGCACCATGCCGATAGAGTAGATCGGCAGCGCCAGGTCCTTCAGCGTTCCGGCGAAGGTGGTCAGCGCGTCTTTCGGCTTCATGCGCAGCCAGACGATGGACAGCAGGGCGGCGAACAGAATGGCGGTGCCGGTTGCCGACAGCCAGTCAAACTTATAGATGGCGGCGTAAGGCGTCGCGGCGCTGACCACCGGCGGCATGCGGGCGACCATTTTGTCGAGGAACGGCACCGAAATATTGATGACGAAGTCATACATCGCGCCGCCCGGTGCGAACAGCGCTTTGAACGGCGGCACGCTCCACAGGGTCACGGTGGCGGTCAGGAACAGGAACGGCGACCAGGCGCGGATCACTTGTCCCGCGGTGTAGCGCGTGCGGGCCAGCGTCATATCCACCTGCGAGGCGCCGATATCGCCAAAGCGGAAGATGCGCACCGGCTGCCAGCGTTTGAGGAACAGGGTCAGGCAGACCAGGGAGACCAGCGATGAGATGATGTCCGGCAGCTCCGGGCCAAGGAAGTTAGAGCTGAGGTACTGGGCGATAGCAAACGAGCCGCCTGCTACCATCACCGCCGGCCAGGTCTCTTTGATGCCCCGCCAGCCGTCCATAATCGCCATGATCCAGAACAGCACGATAATGGTCAGGAACGGCAGCTGGCGGCCCACCATCTGGCCGATGGCGAAGCTGTCGATACCGGTCACCTGACCGGCCACCAGGATCGGGATGCCCATCGCGCCGAAGGCCACCGGCGCGGTGTTGACGATCAGGCACAGGCCTGCGGCATACAGCGGGTTAAACCCGAGGCCGACCAGCAGCGCCGCGGTAATCGCCACCGGCGCGCCAAATCCCGCCGCCCCTTCGAGAAAGGCGCCGAACGAGAAGCCGACGATCAGCATCTGCAGGCGCTGGTCAGGCGTAATCGACAGGATCGACGAGCGGATAATGTCGAACTGTCCGGTCTTCACCGAGATTTTATAGACGAAGACTGCGGCAATAATAATCCAGGCGATGGGCCACAGTCCGTAGAAGAAGCCATACACCACCGAGGCCAGGGCGCGGTCCACCGGCATTTTATAGAACAGCAATGCGACGGCCAGGGCGATCGCAACGGTCCAGGTAGCGGCGAGATAGCCTTTCAGTTTGAGCTTTATCAGCGCAAAAAAGAAAAACAGAATCGGTAGCGATGCGATAAGACTGGATAACCAGATATTACCGGCGGGATCGTAGTTTTGTTGCCAGAGATTCATGCAGGGTCTCCATCGGGCCGCCAGGACGGGTGGGCTGAGTCTGCGCTCTTTGCCGACCCGTCGTAGGTAAAATTGGCCCGGCCAATTAGGGATAGCAGGGTTGATGACAACGAATGGTTAACCAGATGTTACTCTTAGGCAACGGGTTTGTGATGTATTTTGATGGATTTGTGAACTGCCGGGGGTAGATAAAATTATTGGTTGGACCAATCGGCCGGGCAGGGAACGAAAAAGGGGGGGTAGGACAGAATAACCCTCTCCGAACGGAGAGGGCTGGGGATCAGAATTCGCTGCGGGCGAAACCGGTCATCTCTTTCAGGCCCATTTCCCGGCCCAGGGCGGTCATCGGATGGACGACCACCAGGCCGCGGACGCTTTTCTTCAGCTTGCCCATATCGGCCTGCTCTTTTTTGGTAATCGCGCGGCGGAACGGCAGGCTCATCAGCTTCTGCGCCTCTTTGCTCAGCTTCTGGCTCTGGACGGAACGCAGACGTTCAATCTCCGTTTCCAGAGTGGCTTTTTCTTTCTCCAGCTCCGCGTATTTATCGGCAGCTTCCACCAGCGACAGCTCGGCCTGCTGGTGGCGGATGGCGTCGAGACGATCGCTCAGACGTTTGATTTCATTCTTTTCGACTTCTTTCATGGTGATTTGATCTGTTAATAAAGGGGCTTCATTCGCCTATAGTATGTGCCGTGACCGCTATTGTTGATAGCTATTTATCAAAAATTCGCCGTTTATCGCCGTCAGAATACGATACCTTAATCTGCTAATAATTTGAATTTTATAATTATTACTTCCGATACCCGCGCTAATTTCATTTCTGTGAAGCCTGTCGGCAGATAAGCACGTTTTCCTTAACCCACGCCGGTGAATTGGCTAATGCTTAATCAGATTATTCCCAAAAGGAGGACGTGATGGCAAAGATCGGCGACGGCGTACCACGTTTAATCGACAAAGCGGTTGATTTTATGGCTTCCAGTCAGGCGTTTATGGAGTATTTGAAAAAGTCTCCGCGGCTGCAGCATGTACCGCGAGATATCCCTCAGGATAAGGAAGCGTTGTTTCTGCAGCGTCTGGAATATTATCGTCAGCTTTACCGGCCGACCTGCGACCAGACGGAGCCGGAATCAGAGCGTTGATTTCTGGAAGGCTTTTTTTAAGCTGATTCGTGAAATCAGCTCAGTCAGGGACAACACCATCGTTGAACGCACCATCTGCTGGTAACGCAGTTTCTGCATTGCCAGCAGTTCGGCGTCGCTGTCATCAAACTGCGGCGTTGGCGGCAGGGCGGCGACGCAGTGCAGTTCGCCGAACGGACCGATAATTTCGTCGTCGGTAAAGCTGTACTCATTGCCGTCGTGATTAAGCTCTTCGCGCAGGGCCATCAGCAGCTCGGCGTCTTCATATTCGGCACGACTTATCACCCCAAGGCCATAAATCAGCTTCAGGCGTACTGAGAGATCGCCGAGCGGCCCGCTGCCCTCCAGCAAGGGCTCGACGGCGTATTTCACCGCGTAGTCGTCTTTACGGAACACCTGAAGCACCAGAATATTGACCGCTTCCGTTAACAGCTCGACGGTGGCGATCAGGAAGCTTCGTACGGTTTTGCCAGCATTCAGACGCTCAAGCACACGGTTTTCAAATGCTTGTGTTTCTTCCATCATTGCCTGCATATCTGACAGGAGTCGTAATGGGCGCGACGTCGGCCGCGCCAGGTTGTGCATCATTTTACCGCGTTGTAGTCGTTAACGGCCTCCGCGACGACATCGCTTGCCGCGTCAAGGCCGGAAATCTGCGCCAGCGCGGCCTGCGGCCCTTTGTCGGCGATCAGTGTCGCCAGCTCCTGCGCCTGCGGATCGTCTTCGCTACGGAAATGCATCGCCGCCGCAATCCCTTTCACCAGATTGCGGTGCGGCAGGCCGTATTCCAGCGTACCCAGCAGCGGCTTAATTAAACGGTCGCCGGCGCTCAGTTTGCGCAGCGGCTGACGGCCTACGCGCTCGACATCGTCTTTCAGGTACGGGTTCTCGAAACGGCCAAGAATTTTCTGGATATAAGCCGCGTGCTTCTGCGGGTCAAAGGCGTAGCGTTTGATCAACACCGCGCCGCTCTCCTCCATCGCGCCCTGCACGACGGCCCGAATTTTCTCGTCGAGGATCGCGTCGCGAATCGTCTGGTGGCCCGCCAGTTTTCCGAGGTAGGCGGTTATAGCATGCCCGGTGTTTAAGGTGAAGAGCTTGCGTTCGACAAATGCCATCAGGTTATCAGTTAATTCCATTCCCGGGATGGTCGGCAGTTCGCCCTTGAACTGGGTTTTATCGACGATCCATTCGCTGAAGGTTTCCACGGTGACTTCCAGCGGGTCATGGGTAGCGGACGCCGATGGCGGCACAATACGGTCAACGGCGGAGTCGACGAAGCCGATATGGGTTTCCACCCACGCTTTATCTTCCTCCGCCAGAGCGTTAAATACGTGGCCTTTTAACTGCGTGGTGCCGCGCACCATGTTTTCGCAGGCGATAATGTTCAGCGGGCGTTCAGTGCCCTGCGCCTTGCGCTTCGCCAGCCCTTTGGCGATGGCCGGGGCGATGCGCTCAAGAACGACGGGACCGACGGCGGTGGTCACCAGGTCGACGCTGGCGATCAACTCCACTACCTCGTCGCCAATGCTGCTGACGGCATTCACGCCGGAGACGGTATCCACCTGCTCATTTTCGCCAACGACGTGAACCTGGTAGCTATGACGGGCATTCAGGGCATCAAGTACGGTCTGATTGACATCGGCAAACGTCAGGTCGATGCCCGCGTCAGCCAGCAGTTTACCGATAAAGCCACGTCCGATATTACCTGCGCCAAAATGTAATGCTTTCATAGTATTAACCTTCAATTAATGTTTTTACCTGAGAGGGTTGGGGTGAGGCTTTTTCCCTCACCCCAACCCTCTCCCAAAGGAGAGGGTTGGATAGCGCTGATTATTTATTCAGCAGCGCCAGTACGTCGTCGACGCTGGTGGTTTTCGCCAGGCGCTCAATCACCGTTTCGTCATCCAGCGCGTTGGTCAGGCTGGTAATCACCTGAATGTGCTCGTTGTTGCGGGCGGCGATGCCGATCACCAGGCGGGCAACATCGTCTTCATCTTCCCCAAAGCGCACCCCTTCCGGGTACTGGCAGAAGACGACGCCGGTTTTCAGCACGCGGTCTTTCGCTTCGATGGTGCCGTGCGGCACCGCGATGGACTCGCCGAGATAGGTCGAGGTCAGTTTTTCGCGGTCCAGCATCGCCTGCACATATTCCGGCTCGACGTAGCCGCCTTTCACCAGCTGCTCGCCGGCGAAGCGAATGGCTTCTTCTTTGGTGGCCGCTTTGCGACCGAGGAAGATGTTATCCGCACCCAGCTTGAACAGGTTTTTGTCCGTATCATCAAAGCTGTCTTTCAGGCTATCGGTGACTTTGACTTCGTTGTCGATGTGGCGCTGGGCCGCCACCAGACGCTCGGTCAGGCTGGTGTACAGACCGCTGTCGAGGAAGTTGGTCAGCGAAATATGCTGCGCCTGCGGTACCTGGCGCATGGCGCGCTCGGTCAGGTCTCGGTGGGTGATCACCAGGTCAACATCCGGCGGCAGATTATTGATGGCGCTGTTGGTGACCGAGATGTTGCTCAGGCCGGCATCCTGCACTTTCTTGCGCAGTACCCCGGCGCCCATGGCACTGGAGCCCATCCCGGCGTCGCAGGCGACGATGATTTTACGCACATGGCTCAGGTCGTTGGTGACATTGCCAGCCGCCAGCGGGTTGGCGCCTTTGGATTCCGCTTTCATGTCATGCATACGACGGGTCGCGGCTTCGATATCGTCTTCTTCTTTGACTTTGCTGGTCTTGAGCAGAACCGCAGAGACGACGAAGGAGACCGCCATCGCGGCGATAATGGCTGCGATGTTCGCGAAGTAGGCCCCTTTCGGCGTCATCGCCAGCACCGCCAGGATAGAGCCCGGGGAAGCCGGAGAGACCAGACCGCCGTTGAGGATGGTCAGGGTGAAGACACCGGTCATCCCGCCGAGGATAACGGCCAGGATCAGACGTGGGTTCATCAGCACGTACGGGAAGTAGATTTCATGGATACCCCCCAGGAAGTGGATGATAGCCGCCCCGCCTGCAGACTGTTTAGCGCTGCCGCGGCCAAAGAACATGTACGCCAGCAGAACGCCCATCCCCGGACCCGGGTTAGCTTCAATCAGGAAGAAGATGGATTTACCCAGCTCGTGGGACTGCTGAATACCCAGCGGCGAGAAGATACCGTGGTTGATGGCGTTATTGAGGAACAGGATTTTTGCCGGTTCGACGAAGATAGACGCCAGCGGCAGCATGTCGTGCGCCACCATGAAGTTAACGCCAGCCGCCAGAATTTTCGACAGAACTTCTACCGCCGGGCCGATGCCGAGGAAGGCGAGAATGGCGAGGATCATCCCGATGATGCCGGCGGAGAAGTTATTCACCAGCATTTCAAAACCGGATTTGATCTTACCGTCTACCCAGTTATCGAATTTCTTGATGCAGTAGCCGCCCAGCGGGCCGGCGATCATGGAGCCGAGGAACATCGGCATATCCGCGCCGACGATAACGCCCATGGTGGTGATCGCCCCGACCACGCCGCCACGTTCGCCGCCGACTAATTTACCGCCGGTGTAACCGATCAGCAGCGGCAGCAGGTAGGTGATCATCGGACCGACCAGCTTCGCCAGCGTTTCGTTTGGCAACCACCCTGTCGGAATGAAAAGCGCGGTGATGATACCCCACGCGATAAACGCGCCGATATTCGGCATCACCATATTGCTGAGAAAACGACCAAAGCTTTGCACTTTGATCTTGATATCGGATGACATAAAACACCCCTTCTTCTGTTTTGCGTATCGCGCAGGCTAAAAGCCCGAGGTTTGTTGTTAATGTGGCGGCAGAGGTAGCCGGGCCCTGATTGATAGTGCGAAATCTGGCACTGAATCGTTTAGCTGTCCAGCCAGCGCCCTTAAGTGTGAGTTAGATCACATGAATATAGGGGGCGGAGCGGGTTTTGTAGTGATTGCGATCACATAATGGCTGTGTAAAAAAACAACAGGCCGCCGTTTTTGCCGCTAATCTGCGTTTTTGTGTGATATTTGTCACAATTTTGTTTCGTGTTTTTGTTGTTTGTTTGTGATTTTGATCACAAAGAATTTCACGGTGGATTTTTGCCGCTGTGATCTCGGCCCGGTTTTGCGGCCAGGGCGAGGCGGCGCTGTAACTAAGCAACCATGTTTGTTAAATAACTTTTTTCCGCCGGATGGCAAAAATGAAAGGGGTGAATTATGCTCAAATCAGCGGTCCGGATATCAGTGGGCCGTGATTAAAATTCATATAAATTATTAGCGTAAAGCCGAGGGAATTATGTTTCTCAATTATTTTGCGCTGGGCGTTCTGATCTTCGTTTTTCTGGTCATTTTTTATGGGATTATCATTATTCACGATATTCCTTATTTAATTGCCAAAAAACGCAACCACCCCCATTCCGATGCTATTCATGTCGCCGGATGGGTCAGTCTTTTTACGCTCCACGTCATCTGGCCGTTTTTATGGATATGGGCCACGCTGTACCGGCCTGAGCGCGGTTGGGGCATGCAGCATAAGGCGAATACGGACCCCGACGAACCTGAAAAAGAGACGGATATACAACAGCTTCGCCAACGACTGAGCGACCTTGAACATCAGGTGGCGGCCATCCAGCGGCCACAGTCCACCGCTGCGGCGGAGAAATAAACTATGGATCTGTTGATCATTTTGACCTACGTGGCCATCGCCTGGTCGATATTTAAAATCTTCAAAATACCGGTTAATAAATGGACGGTTCCCACCGCGGCGCTGGGGGGCGTATTTATTGTTAGCGCGCTTATTTTATTAATGAACTATAACCACCCTTACACCTTTCTGGCGCAAAAGGCGGTAATATCTATTCCTATTACGCCGCAGGTGACCGGGGTCGTCAGCAGCGTCACCGACAAAGCGAATCAGCGCGTCGAAAAGGGCGAGGTGTTATTTACCATTGACCCGGCGCGCTACCAGGCGCGGGTCGATCGCCTGCAGGCCGACCTGGTGACAGCGCTGCACAGTATTAACACCCTCAAGGCGCAGCTCTCTGAAGCCCAGGCCAACACCACCCGCGTGTCGGCGGAACGCGATCGCTTATACAAGGACTATCAGCGCTACCTGAAAGGGAGCCAGGCGCGGGTGAATCCGTTCTCGGAAAGCGACATCGATAACGCCAGGCAGAATTATCTGGCCCAGGATGCGCTGGTCAAGGCGTCGGTGGCGGAGCAGGCGCAGATCCAGAGCCAGCTGGATAGCATGATCAACGGCGAACAGTCGCAAGTGGCCAGCCTGCGCGCCCAGCTGGCGGAGGCGAAATATAATCTCGATCAGACCACCGTGCGGGCGCCCAGCGATGGGTATATCACTCAGGTGTTGATCCGTCCGGGGACCTACGCCGCCTCGCTGCCGCTGCGGCCGGTGATGGTGTTTATCCCCGAGCAAAAACGGCTGATCGTCGCCCAGTTCAGGCAAAATTCGCTGTTAAGGCTGGAGAAGGGCGACGACGCGGAAGCGGTGTTTAATGCCCTGCCCGGACAGGTGTTCCACGGTAAACTGGTGAGCATTTTACCGGTGGTGCCCGGGGGGACCTATCAGGCGCAGGGGGCGTTGCAGTCGCTGACCGTGACGCCGGGCAGCGATGGCGTGCTGGCGACCATCGAGCTCGATCCGAATGCCGAAATTGATGCGCTACCCGATGGCATCTACGCTCAGGTGGCGGTCTACTCCGACCATTTCGCCCACGTTTCGGTGATGCGTAAAGTGCTGCTGCGCATGACCAGCTGGATGCACTACCTCTATCTCGACCATTAATGCGATCGGCGGCAGGTTGAGCGGGAGGCTCACCTGCCTTTTACCTCGCCCTGAGCCATACTCATATCTTTGTTGGCGATAAGGAGCAGGCTATGAAACTGATCGGCAGCTACACCAGTCCCTTTGTGCGCAAAATATCAGTGATCCTGCTGGAAAAGCGCATCCCTTTTGAGTTTGTCAACGAATCCCCCTACAGCGAAAGCAACGGCGTGGCGCGCTATAACCCGCTGGGCAAAGTGCCGGCGCTGGTGACGGATGACGGCGAATGCTGGTTTGACTCCCCGGTTATCGCCCAGTATCTCGAGCTGCTGGGCGTGGCGCCGCCGATGATCCCCGCCGATCCCAGAGCCGCTCTCAGGATGCGCCAGCTAGAGGCGCTGGCGGATGGGGTGATGGAGGCCGCCCAGGCGCTGGTGCGCGAAAAGGCTCGCCCCGCGGCCCAACAGTCAGAGCAAGAGCTGCTCCGCCAGCGGGAGAAAGTGGCGCGCGGCCTCGACAGGCTGGAAGCCTGCGCGGCGGACGGGACGCTGCGCGGCGACGAGGTCAATCTGGCGACCATCTCCACGGCCTGCGCCATCGCCTACCTGAATTTTCGCCGGGTGGCGCCGGGCTGGTGCGCCACCCGGCCGCAGCTGGTGAAGCTGGTGGATGCGCTGTTCCAGCGCGCCAGCTTTGCGCGCACCGAACCGCCGCGGACTTGACCCAGGCAGGTAACAGTTTGCGCAAGGAGGCGTTACAATCGCCGCTGATTGTTGACTCCCTCTCCCGTCGGGAGGGGGGAAAATAACTTACCGCCAGGCCCATTGATGACTACCGAAATTCGTGCGCTTTATACCCGGCTTCCGGCCATTGACCGCTTACTCCGCGACCCCGCTTTTTCCTCCCTGCTGGCGCAGCACGGCCATTCGCAGGTGGTGACGCAGCTGCGCCAGATGCTGGACGAGGCGCGGGAACAGATCCGCCAGTGTCAGACACTGCCTGACTGGAGCCATGACTGGCTGAGCGCCTGCGCGCAGCGGCTGACCGCCAGAAGGCAGAGCGCCCTGCGTCCGGTGTTTAATCTCACCGGTACGGTGCTGCACACCAATCTCGGGCGCGCCATCCAGGCTGAGGCGGCGGTGGAGGCGGTCGCCAGCGCGATGCGCGCGCCGGTGACGCTCGAATATGATCTCGACGACGCCGGGCGCGGCCATCGCGATCGCGCCATTGCCGATCTGCTGTGCCAGATCACCGGCGCGGAAGATGCCTGTATCGTGAACAACAACGCGGCGGCCGTTCTGCTGATGCTGGCGGCTACCGCCAGCGGCAGGGAGGTGGTGGTCTCCCGCGGCGAGCTGGTGGAGATCGGCGGGGCGTTCCGCATCCCCGACGTGATGCGCCAGGCGGGTTGTCAGCTGCACGAAGTGGGCACCACCAACCGCACCCATGCCAAAGACTATCGCCAGGCGGTGAATGACAATACCGCCCTGCTGATGAAGGTCCACACCAGCAACTACAGCATTGAAGGCTTTACCAAAGCCGTCGACGAAGCGGAGCTGGCGGTCATCGGCCGCGAGCTGGACGTCCCGGTGGTGGCCGACCTGGGGAGCGGGTCGCTGGTGGATCTCAGTCAGTATGGCCTGCCCAAGGAGCCGATGCCGCAGGAGATGATCGCCGCCGGGGTGAGCCTGGTCAGTTTCTCCGGCGACAAACTGCTTGGCGGCCCGCAGGCCGGAATTATCGTCGGCAAACGCGCGCTGATTGCCCGCCTGCAAAGCCATCCGCTGAAGCGGGCCCTGCGCGCGGATAAAATGACCCTCGCGGCGCTGGAAGCCACGCTGCGCCTCTATCAGCATCCGGAAGCGCTGCGGGACACCTTACCGACGCTGCGCCTGCTCACCCGCCCGGCGGACGAAATCCGCCGGCAGGCCGAACGTCTGCAGCCTGCCCTGGCGGCACACTATGCTGATTTTGCCGTCAACGTGGCAGCCTGCCAGTCGCAGATTGGCAGCGGCTCGTTACCTGTCGACCGTCTGCCTGGCGCGGCGTTGACCTTTACCCCGCATGACGGCCGCGGCAGCCGGCTGGAGGCGCTGGCGGCCCGCTGGCGCGCGCTGCCGTGCCCGGTGATTGGCCGCATTTATGACGGTCGGCTCTGGCTGGACCTGCGCTGTCTGGAAGATGAAACCCGGTTTATGGAGATGTTGTTACGATGATTATTGCCACCGCTGGACATGTTGACCACGGCAAAACGACGCTGCTGCAGGCGATAACCGGCGTGAATGCCGATCGTCTGCCGGAAGAGAAAGCGCGGGGAATGACGATCGATCTCGGCTATGCCTACTGGCCGCAGCCGGACGGGCGGGTGCTGGGATTTATTGACGTGCCCGGGCACGAAAAGTTTTTGTCCAACATGCTGGCGGGGGTGGGAGGGATCGACCATGCGCTGCTGGTGGTGGCCTGCGATGACGGCGTGATGGCGCAAACCCGCGAACACCTGGCGATCCTGCAGCTGACCGGAAAGCCGACGCTGACGGTAGCGCTCACCAAGACGGACCGCGTGGCGGCCGCCAGGGTGGCGGAGGTTCAGGCGGAGGTCGAGCAGACCCTGCGCGAACTGGGCTTTGACGCCGCCGCTTTCTTCCCCACCGCGGCGGTGGATAACATCGGTATTGCCGAACTGCGCAGCCATCTGCTACAGCTTGCGGAGCGCCCCCATCCACAGCAGCGGCGTTTTCGCCTGGCGCTGGATCGCGCCTTTACCGTCAAAGGGGCGGGGCTGGTGGTCACCGGGACGGCGCTCTCCGGCGAAGTTCGGGTCGGGGATACTTTGTGGCTCACCGGCGTCAACGCGCCGATGCGCGTCCGCGGCCTGCATGCCCAGAATCAAGCGGTTGAGCAGGCGCACGCCGGGCAACGCATTGCGCTGAATATTGTCGGCGATGCGCAGAAAGAGGCATTGCACCGCGGCGACTGGCTGCTCTCCTCACCGCCGCCGGAGCCTGCAGAGCGGGTGATTGTCGAACTGCAGTGCCATACGCCGCTCAGCCAGTGGCAGCCGCTGCATATTCACCACGCTGCCAGCCACATCACCGGCCGGGTGTCGCTCCTGGAGGGCGGCCTGGCGGAGCTGGTGCTGGATACTCCGCTGTGGCTGGCGGATAACGACCGGCTGGTGCTCCGCGATATCTCCGCTCGCTTGACGCTGGCCGGCGCACGGGTGGTGACGCTGGATCCCCCGCGCCGCGGCAAGCGTAAACCGGAGTATCTGCAGTGGCTGCACGCCCTGGCGGCGGTCGGCGCTGACGATGCGCAGGCCCTGGAGCTGCATCTGCAGCGGGACGCCGTCCGGCTTGAGCGCTTCGCCTGGGCGCGGCAGCTGAGTGAAGCCGGAATGGCGGCCTTGATCCAGCGACCGGACTATCTGCAGGCCGGACAGCGCCTGCTTAGTGCGCCGCTTGCCGCCCGCTGGCAGCGAAAATTGCTGGATGCCCTGGCGCGCTACCATGAGCAGCATCGTGACGAACCGGGCCCTGGCCGGGAGCGCCTGCGCCGCATTGCGCTGCCGATGGAAGAGGAAGCGCTGGTGCTGCTGCTGATTGAGCAGATGCGCGAGAGCGGATTAGTCCACAGCCATCACGGCTGGCTGCATCTGCCCGAGCATAAAGCCGGGTTTACCGACGAGCAGCAGGCGGTCTGGCGGAAGGTGGAGACCCTGTTCGGCGATGATCCCTGGTGGGTGCGCGATCTCGCGCGCGAAGTCCATGTTGAAGAGTCCCTGATGCGCGCGGTGCTGCGCCAGGCGGCGCAACAGGGGATGATTACCGCGATCGTCAAAGATCGTTACTACCGCAACGATCGCATTGTGCAGTTCGCCCAGCGGGTGCGCGAGCTGGATCAGCTGCGCGGCTCAACCTGCGCGGCGGATTTTCGCGATACCTTAAACGTAGGGCGGAAGCTGGCGATCCAGATCCTCGAGTATTTCGATCGGATTGGCTACACCCGCCGTCGCGGCAACGATCATATCCTGCGCGATAAAGCATTGTTTCTTTAATCATTAACGCCGGCTCCCCGGCGGGCTTCGTGCCGGAGAGCAGGCGAAAAGAACGTGCCGCTGCGTGAAACCGCGGAGGCGATCTCACGTGAGCTGGGTTTCCCGGTGCGTGAAGCGTCAGGCAAATGACCACATCCTGCATGCCATCTGACTAAAAACAGCGCTGATTCCATTCAGGATCAAAGCGCGGGCAGGGATTATTCTGGCACCCTGCGGTTTTATCCCCAGGGAGCAGAGGATGAACCGGTTTCTTATTGCCAATGCCCAGCAGTGTATTGGCTGTCGTACCTGTGAAGTGGCCTGCGCGGTGGCGCACCAGCAGGCGCAGGATCTCTCCATGCTGTCGACAGGCCATTTCACGCCGCGTATCCGGGTGGTGAAAAGCGGCGAGATATCAACGGCGACGGCCTGTCGGCAGTGCGAGGATGCGCCTTGCGCCAGCGTCTGCCCGCAGGGGGCGATTCGTCGGGAGGAGGACGTTTGGTGGGTCGATCAGCGCCGCTGCATCGGCTGTAAAAGCTGCATGGTGGCCTGCCCGTACGGCGCAATGACCGTCACGGTGGTGAACCAGCAGGCGCAGGCGCTGAAATGCGATTTATGTCACCACCGCGCCGAGGGGCAGGCCTGCGTAGCCGCCTGCCCGACGCAGGCGCTGCGGGTGATGGCTCCCGCGGAGCTGGAGGCGCTATGCGCGCAAAAACGCCAGCGGCTGGCGCTGGCGTGAGCGGGTCCGCTAACGGGCGTTTCCCGTCAGCGGCGTCAGGGATTAGGCTTCCTGTTCGCGCCAGGCGAATTCAACCTCTTCTGCGAGAATTTTCACCCCGGCCTCGATTTTTTGCGGGTCCGGCACATAGTTCATGCGCATGCACTGGTGGGTATGCGGCCACGGTTTATCGAGTCCCGGGAAGAAGAAATCCCCCGGCACCATCAGCACGCCGCGCTTTTTCAGCCGCTGATACAGCAGCTCGGTGGAGATCGGCAGATCCTTAAACCACAGCCAGAGGAAGATCGCCCCCTCCGGTTTGTGAATAAGGCAGCGCTCCTCCGGCAGATAGCGGCGAATAATGGCGATGGTCTCCTGCACCCGCTGGTAATAGAAGGGTTTGATCACTGTCTCTGACAGGCGCAGCAGATCCTGACGTTTAATCATTTCACACATCATTGCCGGCCCTATACCGCCGGGCGCGAGGCTGATAATGCCGTTCATGTTGCTGATGGCGGTGATGATTTTCTCGTTGGCGATGATAATCCCGCAGCGGCTGCCCGGCAGGCCCAGCTTGGACAGGCTCATACACAGCACGATGTTCGGATTCCACAGCGGTCGGGCGTCGCTGAAAATAATGCCCGGGAACGGCACGCCGTAGGCGTTATCAATCACCAGCGGGACCCCATGCTGATTCGCCAGCGCATCCAGTTTGATCAGCTCTTCATCAGTGATGACGTTGCCGGTCGGGTTGGTGGGACGCGAGACGCAGATCATCCCGGTCTCTTCCGTCACCTGCAGATGCTCAAAATCAACGTGGTACTTGAACTGGCCTTCCGGCAGCAGTTCGATATTCGGCCGGGTGGCAACGAACAGATCCTCTTCCAGGCCGGCATCGGCATAGCCGATATATTCCGGCGTCAGCGGGAACAGCACCTTACGGGTGGTGCCATCTGCCCGACGGCCTGCGAACAGATTAAACAAGTAGAAAAATGCGCTCTGACTGCCGTTTGTTAGCGCAATATTCTGTGGTTCGATCTCCCAGCCCAGCTCGTCGCGCAGCATCTTCGCCAGCAGGCTCAGCAGCTCGCTTTTGCCCTGCGGACCATCATAATTACAAAGCGCATCAAGGGCTTTGCCATTATCCAGCATGTC
This sequence comes from Klebsiella sp. M041, assembly GCF_059759695.1. Lineage (NCBI taxonomy): Bacteria > Pseudomonadati > Pseudomonadota > Gammaproteobacteria > Enterobacterales > Enterobacteriaceae > Klebsiella > Klebsiella sp. M041. Next base: position 159,703 of record NZ_JCAXWU010000002.1, on the reverse strand, counting down.
GGAGAGCAGCTGCTGGAAGTAGTCATTCATCTCCGGGATCTGAGCGGGGTTGCCGCCGCCCAGCATAATAGCGCCCGGCGTGCGCAGACCGTCATTAAGGTCTTCCATCAGGCGGGTAATGCCTGAATGACGGGTGAATTTGTCGCCGAAAAGGGAAAATGTCATCGCGAATCGTCTGTCGGTGGTTCTGGAAAGTGGCTAACCATAACGCCAGCGCCAGCGTGGTGCAAATCGAAGGGAAGGGGGATGTTTTTGTTTTTATCCTGTGAATCGATCTTTTATCAGTGTATTGTGCTGACTGGCTCCCCGCCGGGCAGGGAGCCACTCCTGCTTTACTGCTGTTGTCCGGCCCAGATGACCATCACTTTGTCTTCACCGCTCTCGCGCACGAATCCGTAACCCCGCGGCATTGACAGCGTTGTCTGTTTGCCCATACCGATCGCCGGATGGCGCGCGCGGAACTGGCCGATCTTCTGCCAGTGGGTAACGCTGCGGGCCGCTTTACCGTTGACATCCTGCCAGTTCATCTCTGAACGGGTGCCCTGCAGCGGGTCCGAGCCGGTGGGGCCGAACGGGCGTGACGACTCGTCACCATAGAAGATCTGCACGGCGCCAGGGGCCAGCAGCAGCAGCTCTGCCGCCGTGGTGCCGCCTTCGCGGAACAGGCGCGTATCGTGCGAGGAGAGGTAGCTCAGGACGTTAAAGCTCTGCAGCTTGTCCGCCATTTGCTGCCAGGTGAGGTCAATGTTGGCCATGCAGTTAGCCGCTTTCGCCGCCTGGTCCTGGTAGTCGAAATTGATCATCGCATCAAAACCGTGGCGATAGTAATCGCTCTCCATCACCCCGTGTCCCCAGGCTTCGCCGGTCATCCAGAACGGCGCCGCATCCAGCGCTTTATCCGGATTGGCTTTCTTCCACTCCGCCAGCGCGGCGGTGGCCTGGGTTTTTAACTGCTGCCAGGCGTCCATCTCCACATGTTTAGCGGTATCGACGCGGAAGCCGTCGATGCCGTAGTCGCGCACCCACTGGCTCAGCCAGTGCGTCAGGTAGTCGCGCGGCGTATAGCCCGGGATCGCTTTCGCCGCAGTGTCCGGTTTATGGCTGTAGAAGTTCGGCAGGCCCGACACCTCCTTCGATTCGGTTTTCAGATCCGGCAGGAAGGCCAGCGACATGGTGAGATCGTCATAGCCCGGGTTGTCGTAATCGCCGATATCGGTGCGGATCCACTTCTTGCCCCACCATTTCTCCCACCCAGCTTTATCGCTGAAGTTGATATAGTCGTTAAAGCTGTGCCAGGTCTGGCCCGCGCCGGGCTTCCAGTCCGTCCAGCGCTCGCCGAGGGTTTTTTTCAGCTCATCCCCTTGCAGATACAGGGAGCCGAACTGGAACTCCTGCATGTCGGCCAGGGTGGCGTAACCGGTATGGTTCATCACCACGTCGAACAGAATACGTATTCCGCGCTTATGCGCTTCATCCACCAGCCGACGGAGATCGGCTTCGGTCCCCATATTGGCGTCCAGTTTCGACCAGTCCTGAGTGTAATAGCCGTGGTAGGCGTAGTGAGGGAAATCGCCTTTCGTCCCGCCGCCGACCCAGCCGTGGATCTGCTCGAGCGGGGAGCTGATCCACAGGGCATTGACCCCCATCTGCTGCAGATAATCCAGCTTGCTGGTTAATCCCTGCAGGTCGCCGCCGTGGAAGGTGCCTATCTCCTGCATGCCGTCTTTATGTCGGCCATAGCTATTGTCGTTGGCCGGATTACCGTTCACGAAGCGGTCAGTCAGGACGAAGTAGACGGTGGCGTTGTGCCAGTCGAACGGCGCCGGCGCGGCCGTCTCGGCGCGCTCGAGCAGCAGCAGACCATTGCTGCCGAAGGCGGGCTGCAGCGTGATTTTGCCGCCGCTGACGGTCGCGACATTGCCGCTGTAGAAATCGCGAACCTTGCTGCCCTCCGGGAAGGTTTTACTGACGTCGAGGGTGAGAGGTTTTCCATCCCACTTCGGACACTGGCGGATCTGCGGCGCCGCGGCGCTGGCCTCTTTTTCATCCAGCGAAATCATCATCGTCGGCGTGCCGGAGCGGGTATCCACTTCCAGGGTATACAGACCCTGGCGGAAGACGCGCCATTGCGGCGGCGTGCCGCGACAGGGTTCCATGGAGAGCATCTGGTTGAGCTTAATGCCGCCGGAAGGCTGCCAGCACTGTTGGTCAAAATTTAGCTGCAGGGGACGTGTACCCTTCTCAACCACTTTCTGGCTGATGAAGCGACCCGTCCCCTCTTCGGTAAAAGCAGGGAAGTCGGCGGTAGTCCAGGCGGCAAAGGCCATCCCAGGCACGAATAACGTGGCAAGCGCAGCGAGTTTCATTGCGGGATCCTTGAGCGGTTTTTAGCTAGTGTGCCTTGTTGCCGCGCGAGTGAACTCCTCCCGACGGACGTTTTGCCAGGAGGATGAAAAGGGGTGAGTGACACCGCTCAAAAAATAGGCTAAAAATGAGACGAAGCTAGCATTTTCGCGCTAGCGATGCGGCGCAGAAACCGATTTCAGATGACAGCAATTCGGAATTGGACTATTTCTGTTGATGCTCTCAGTGCGTATTTTTGATACTATTAGCGATTCAGCTATCGTTTTTTTGTGAAAAACAAGGTGTTGGAATGCATATATCCGACCAGGAGACCTGATGATATCGAATCCCATACGACGATATGGGGCCGCCATACTTATGTTACTAACCTGCGTCTTTTCAGGTAGTGTGTTGGCAACAACGCACACAGCAACAAAGAGTCATAAAGCCCCAACGGTTAAGAAGATAAGTAGTACTAAGGTAAGCAGTAAACAAGAGTATTCTCGCAATAGTGTAAAGAGCAGTTCACTTCCTGACTTGCGAAAATACCCTTCCGGAACACCAAGGAAAAAAGCGTTTCTCCGGACGGTCATGCCTTATATTACCAAGCAGAATCAGGCGATTACTGCGGATCGTAACTGGCTTGTTTCCAAGCAGTACGATGCTCGCTGGTCGCCGAGCGAAAAGGCGCGCCTGAAAGACATCGCGACACGTTATAAGGTGAAGTGGTCAGGCAATACGCGTCATGTGCCCTGGAACGCGCTGCTTGAGCGTGTCGACATTATTCCGAACAGCATGGTCGCGACCATGGCGGCGGCGGAAAGTGGCTGGGGTACTTCCAAGCTGGCGCGTGAGAACAACAATCTGTTCGGCATGAAGTGCGGCGCTGGTCGCTGCCGCGGCGCGATGAAAGGCTACTCGCAGTTTGAGTCGGTGGAGCAGTCGGTGCAGGCTTACGTCACAAACCTGAACACTCACCCGGCCTATTCCTCTTTCCGCAAATCGCGCCTGCAGCTGCGCAAGGCGGATCAGGAAGTAACGGCCAGCACCATGATTCATAAGCTGAAGGGGTATTCGACCAGAGGGTCGAGCTACAACAACTATCTCTTCGCGATGTATCAGGATAACCAGCGGTTAATTGCCGCGCACATGTAATGTGCTGATCTACGTGATTATTCATGCCCGGCGCGCAAGCCCGGGCATTTTTCTTTGCTCTCTACATCATGACTTCACTGTGCCGGTCACGGTACTCCTTCGGCGTCACGTCGTACTCTTTCTTAAACACCGAATAGAAATATTGCAGCGACGGGTAGCCGCACATCTGTGAAATTTCATTGATCGACAGGCTGGTGGATACCAGCAGGCTGCGCGCCTTTTCCAGTTTCTCGCTGTGGATCACCGTGTGGATGGTCTCCCCGACCTCCTCTTTAAAGCGTTTCTCCAGGTTGGAGCGTGAAATGCCGACGGCGTCGAGCACCTGCTCCACCTTGATGCCTTTGCAGGCGTTGTTGCGAATGTAATGCATCGCCTGAATCACGGAGGGATCGTTTAACGACCGGTAGTCGGTGGAACGTCGTTCAACGACGCGCATCGGCGGGATCAGCTGGCGCTGCAGCGGGAGCGCCTCGTTATTCAGCAGCCGGTGGAGCAATTTTGCCGCCTGATAACCCATCTGGCGGGTGCCCTGGGCGACGGAGGAGAGGGCGACGCGCGAGAGGTAGCGGGTCAGCTCCTCATTATCGATGCCAATAACGCACAGTTTCTCTGGCACCGGGATATGCAGCAGCTCGCAGGCCTGCAGGACGTGGCGGGCGCGCGCGTCGGTGACGGCGATAATGCCGGTTTGCGGCGGCAGCGTTTGCAGCCAGTCGGCGAGCCGGTTTTGCGCGTGCTGCCAGTTTTCCGGCGCCGTCTCCAGCCCCTGGTAGACCACGCCGCGGTACTTCTCCTTCGCCACCAGCTGGCAGAAGGCATACTCGCGCTCTACCGCCCAGCGTTTACCGCTGGAGGTGGGCAGTCCGTAAAACGCGAAGCGGTGTACCCCTTTTTCCTTCAGATGAAGAAAGGCGCTTTCCACCAGCGCGGTGTTGTCCGTGGCGATATAGTGGACCGGCGGGTACTGCTCTGGCTGATGATAAGAGCCGCCGACGCCGACGATGGGGACGTTGACATCGGCCAGTAGCTTTTCGATTTCGGGATCGTCATAGTCGGCGATAACGCCATCGCCTAGCCACTCTTTGATGTTTTCGATTCGTGCCCGAAAATCCTCTTCAATAAAGATATCCCACTCCAGCTGAGAGGCCTGCAGATACTCGCCTACACCCTCAACCACCTGGCGGTCATAAGCTTTGTTGGCGTTAAATAACAGCGTAATACGGTGACGCTTTTCAAACATAGATGATGTTCCTGCTCTAACCCCGGTCATACCCCTTCATTCATGATGTTGCCGATGGCCTGGCTTTCTCATTCACCCCAGCCACGTACGCGATACGCGGCTGGGATGCGCCGTCTGCAACCCGAATGCTGTTGGGTATACACTACCGGCTAATGCCCGAGATATTTCAAGCGCCTTATGGCGAAGTTTGGTGGTAGCGCAAAGAATTCAGACATTCTTCAGAGAGCGCTTCCTTACGCGCGCCGCTTGGTGGCGGAGTCCATCCACACCGCCAGCAGCAAAATGGCGCCTTTGACGATATATTGCCAGAAGGTGGCGACGTCCATCATGCTCATGCCGTTATCCAGGGCCGACATAATAAACGCCCCCATTACCGCCCCGGCGACACTGCCGATACCGCCCGCCAGGCTGGTACCGCCGATGACGCAGGCGGCGATGGCGTCCAGTTCGGCGATGTTGCCCGCCGAGGGGGATCCCGCGCCAAGGCGCGAGCTGAGGATCAGTCCGGCAATGGCGACCATCAGGCCGTTAATGGCAAACACCGCCAGCTTGGTACGCTCGACGTTAATCCCGGACAGGCGTGCCGCCTCCAGGTTGCCGCCGATGGCGTAGATGCGGCGGCCAAAGGCGGTGCGAGTGGCCATGAACAGGCCTGCCAGCAGCAGGGCGGCGAGGATCAGTACCGGCGTCGGCACGCCGCGATAGTCATTGAGCAGCCAGATTGCGCCCAGCACAATCACCGCGGTAATGGCCTGGCGGCCAACGGCCGTGGTGGAGGACGCGGTCGCCAGACCTAACGCCTGCCGACGCATCCGTCCGCGCCACTGCCAGATAATGAACGCCGCCATGCCGACAACGCCGATGCCAAAGCCAATGCCATCGGGCAGGTAGCTTTGGCCGATCTGCGCCATCGCCGGGCTGGTGGGCGAGACGGTGGTCCCGTTGGTGATGCCGATCAAAATGCCGCGAAACGCCAGCATCCCGGCGAGGGTGACGATAAACGAGGGGACCTTGCGATAGGCCACCCACCATCCGTTCCATGCGCCGAGCAGCAGCCCCATCACCAGCGTCACCAGAATGGTGAGCGGCAGCGGCCAGCCGAGCCAGACGTCAAAGATCGCCGCGGCGCCGCCCAACAGCCCCATCATCGAGCCGACGGACAGGTCGATTTCTGCCGAAATAATCACAAACACCATGCCGACGGCGAGGATGCCGGTGATGGCCGTCTGGCGCAGCAGGTTGGAGATATTGCGCGCGCTCAGGTAGGCGCCATCGGTAACCCAGGTGAAAAACAGCATAATGACGACGATCGCGGCGATCATCACGAAGACCTGGAGGTTCAGCCCCTTCAGCGCTGGCAGGGCGGTGGGGGCGGTTGGGGTAAGTTTGATTTCAGACGACGTGTTCTTCGACATGGCGTTCGCTCCTCAGCGCGGCTTCCATCACCTGTTCCTGGGTCAGATGTTGATTAACCAAATTGGCTTTTAGCCTGCCTTCGTGCATGACCAGCACCCGATCGCTAAGACCAAGCACCTCGGGCAGTTCGGATGAAATGACAATGACCGCGATGCCCTGCTGCACCAGCTGGTTAATCAGTTTATAAATTTCATACTTCGCCCCGATATCGATGCCGCGGGTGGGTTCGTCGAGGATCAGAATGCGTGGATTCAGCAGCAGACAGCGGGCCAGAATCGCCTTTTGCTGGTTGCCGCCGCTCAGGCGGCCAATCGCCAGCTCCGGCGAGGAGGTTTTAATTTTCAATCGCTGAATGGACTGCTCAATACAGTGCTGCTCGGCGGCGTCGTCCAGGCTGCTCATCGCGCCGGTGAACTGGCTGAGCGCCGCCAGGGTAATGTTCTTACCCACCGCCATCACCGGCACGATGCCGTCTTTTTTGCGGTCTTCCGGCACCATGGCGATGCCGTGGCCAATGGCCTGCTGACAGTTAGTGATGCTGACCGGCTGGCCATCAATGAAGATCTCCCCCTGCCAGCGCCCCGGCCAGACGCCGAACAGGCACTGCACCGCCTCGGTCCGTCCGGCGCCGACCAGCCCGGCGATGCCGAGGATCTCCCCGCGATGCAGGGAAAACGAGACGTCGTTGACCCGTTTAATATGACGGTTTACCGGGTGCCAGGCGGTTAAATGTTCGACCCGCAGGATCTCTTCGCCGTGGGCGTGCGGTTCGCTGGGATAGAGCGCGGTGAGCTCCCGGCCAACCATCATGGTGATAATGTCGTCTTCGCTCATGCCGCTGGCGTCGCGGGTGCCGATATGCTGGCCGTCGCGGATCACGCAGATCGTATCGGAGATCGCTTTGACCTCATTGAGCTTGTGCGAAATATAGATGCAGGCGATATCGTGGTTTTGCAGATCGCGAACGATCGCCAGCAGCGTCGCGGTCTCTTGTTCGGTTAAGGAGGCGGTTGGTTCGTCGAGGATCAGCAGGCGCACCTGTTTATTCAGCGCCTTGGCGATCTCCACCAGCTGCTGCTGACCGAGGCCGAGGTCGCCGACGCGGGTGTCGGGCGAAATGGGCAGATTGACCTGCGCCAGCAGCTTCTGGCAGCGCAGCGTCATGGTTTCATAATCCAGCAGGCCGTGGCGGGATATTTCGGCGCCGAGGAAAATGTTCTCCAGCACGGTGAGATGTTTCACCAGCGCCAGCTCCTGATGAATAATGGCGATGCCTTTACGTTCGGTATCGCGAATATGGTTTGCCTGCAGCGTTTCGCCGGCAAAAATAATCTCGCCCTCATAGCTTCCGTGCGGATAGATACCGCACAGCACCTTCATCAGCGTCGATTTTCCCGAACCATTTTCACCGCATAACGAGACCACCTCGCCAGCGTTCAGGCGCAGGCTGACATTGTCCACGGCCTTAACGGCGCCGAAGGTTTTGGTGATGTTCTTCATTTCGAGTAGCCAGGCCATAAAGACTCCGCAAAAGTGATATCCGGCGGGACGAAAATGACGCCCCGTAGCGGGGCGTCAGCCATTACAGTTCACTCTTTTTATGGAAACCGTCTTTAATCACCGTGGCGTCGATATTCTCTTTATTCACTTCAATTGGCGTTAACAGGCGCGAAGGGACATCTTTTAAGCCGTTATTCAGCGTGGTGTCAGACTTCGGCTGCTTATCGATGCCCAGCTCAACGGCGATTTCGGCGGCGTTGGTGGCCAGGGTGGTAATCGGTTTATAGACGGTCATCGTCTGGGTACCGGAAATAATGCGCTTCACGCCCGCCAGGTCAGCATCCTGACCGGAGATCGCCACTTTGCCTGCCAGCCCCTGGGCGGTTAAGGCCTGGATGGCGCCGCCGGCGGTTGCGTCATTGGAGGCCACCACGGCATCGATTTTGTTATTATTCGCCGTCAGCGCGTTTTCCATTATTTTCAGCGCGTTTTCCGGCAGCCAGCCGTCAACCCACTGATCGCCGACAATCTTAATTTTTCCCTCATCGACATACGGCTTGAGGATCTTCATCTGGCCGGCGCGGAACAGTTTGGCATTATTATCCACCGGCGAGCCGCCCATCAGAAAATAATTACCCTGCGGCACTTTGTCGACCAGGCTTTGCGCCTGCATTTCGCCGACTTTTTCATTGTCGAAAGAAATATAGAAATCAATATCGGCATTATTAATCATGCGATCATAGGCCAGCACTTTAATACCTTCCTGCTTGGCCTCTTTAATAACGTTACTGAGCACCTGACCGTTATAAGGAATAATGACCAAGACATCGACGCCGCGGTTGATCATGTTTTCAATTTGCGACATCTGCGTTTCTTCATTGCCATTGGCGGACTGGACAAAAACTTTGGCGCCTAAGGATTCCGCTTTATTGACGAAAATATCGCGGTCTTTCTGCCAGCGTTCCAGACGCAGATCGTCGATGGCCATGCCAATCTTCACTTCTTTCGCCATCCCCGCCATGCTGGCGAGCAGGAGGGAGCTGGCGCAAAGCGTAAGGCAAAGGTTCTTTATCTTCATAATAACGATACCTTTTTTGTAAGGGTAGGTAAGACGAACGGAAAAATAATGTTTGATACATGAGGTTGCGGATACGTTACAGATTCTTAACGCGGAAAGCAGGGCTGGCAATTACCGGTTCTTATTTTGCAGTTATGAAATTTCGTTTAATGCGCAAATTATGACGACGATCGTATTTTATTCATGCACACTCTTATTATTGCACTGGACCTCTCTGACAGGACGGCAGAAGAACGCGCCGATATTATTTTTTGCGAGCTGGCGCACGTTTGTGGATTCTCTCAATGGCGGTGTGAAATAACGTAATTGAGGAAAATGAAAGCGAAATTCTATATTGGCTTAAACCCGTCATACTTCAAGTTGTAGGTGTGTTGGTGACATTCGTTGCTTCGCCCCCTGGTTATCGGGGACTCGCGCTCCTGCCGCCTTCCTGCAACTCGAATTATTTAGGGTACCTGATTGGTTATTCGCCGCATCTCTGAATATGGAGTTCTCTATGCAGACCTATTTCGATCAACTCGATCGCGTTCGTTACGAAGGCCCGAAATCCGCTAACCCGCTGGCTTTCCGTCATTACAACCCGGATGAACTGGTGCTGGGCAAACGGATGGAAGATCATCTGCGTTTTGCGGCCTGTTACTGGCACACCTTCTGCTGGAATGGCGCCGATATGTTTGGCGTGGGCTCCTTCGACCGCCCATGGCAGCAGCCTGGCGACGCCCTGGAGATGGCCAAACGCAAAGCCGATGTGGCGTTCGAATTTTTCCATAAACTCAACGTGCCTTACTACTGCTTCCACGACGTTGACGTCTCGCCGGAAGGAAGTTCGCTCAAGGAGTACAGCAATAACTTCGCCCGGATGGTCGAGGTGCTGGCGGAGAAGCAGCAGCAGAGCGGCGTCAAGCTCCTGTGGGGGACCGCAAACTGCTTCACCAACCCGCGCTACGGCGCCGGCGCGGCCACTAACCCGGACCCGGAAGTGTTTAGCTGGGCGGCCACCCAGGTGGTTACCGCCATGAATGCCACCCATCAGCTGGGCGGCGAAAACTATGTCCTGTGGGGCGGTCGCGAGGGCTATGAAACCCTGCTGAATACCGACCTGCGCCAGGAGCGTGAACAGATTGGCCGCTTTATGCAGCTGGTGGTGGAGCATAAGCATAAAATCGGCTTTAAAGGCACGCTGCTGATCGAGCCCAAACCGCAGGAGCCTACCAAGCATCAGTATGATTATGACGCCTCTACCGTGTACGGCTTCCTCAAGCAGTTTGGTCTGGAAAAAGAGATTAAACTGAACATTGAAGCCAACCATGCGACCCTTGCCGGCCACTCGTTCCATCATGAGATCGCGACGGCCATCGCGCTGGGGCTGTTCGGTTCCGTCGACGCCAACCGCGGCGATCCGCAGCTGGGCTGGGATACCGACCAGTTCCCGAACAGCGTCGAAGAGAACGCGCTGGTGATGTATGAAATTCTCAAAGCGGGCGGCTTCACCACCGGCGGCCTCAATTTTGATGCGAAAGTGCGCCGTCAGAGCACCGACAAATACGATCTGTTCTACGGCCATATCGGCGCGATGGATACCATGGCGCTGTCGCTGAAGGTCGCGGCGCGGATGATCGAAGACGGTGAGCTGGATAAACGCGTGGCCAAACGCTACGCCGGCTGGAACGGCGAGCTGGGGCAGCAGATCCTTAACGGGCAGATGACCCTCAGCGACATTGCCCAGTACGCCGCTCAGCATCAGTTGGCGCCGCAGCATCGCAGCGGCCAGCAGGAACAACTGGAAAACCTGGTCAACCATTATCTGTTTGACAAGTAATCATGCGGCGGCGCCCGGCGTGACCGGGACCGCCACCAGGATGCTCTGTTCGCGCCACGCTCAGCCGTGGCGCGCGTTTAAGGAGAGGTAGTATGTATATCGGCATCGATCTGGGGACATCGGGCGTCAAAGCCATTCTGCTCAATGAGCAGGGTGATGTGGTGGCATCGCATACCGAAAAACTCACCGTCTCGCGTCCGCATCCGCTGTGGTCGGAACAAGATCCCGAGCAGTGGTGGCAGGCTACGGACACGGCGATGAAAGCCCTGGGCGCGCAGCATAGTCTGCGCGACGTGAAGGCGCTGGGGATCGCCGGGCAGATGCACGGCGCCACCCTGCTGGATAAATCGCTACAGGTGCTGCGTCCTGCCATTTTATGGAATGACGGCCGCTGCGGCGAAGAGTGCCAGCTGCTGGAGGAAAAAGTCAGCGCTTCCCGGCAGATCACCGGCAACCTGATGATGCCGGGCTTTACGGCGCCGAAGCTCTTGTGGGTGCAGCGCCACGAGGCGGCGGTGTTCAGCCAGGTCGATAAAGTGCTGTTGCCGAAGGATTATCTGCGTCTGCGGATGACCGGCGAGCTTGCCAGCGATATGTCTGACGCCGCCGGTACCCTGTGGATGGACGTCGCCCGACGCGACTGGAGCGATGAGATGCTCGCCGCCTGCGATCTCAGCCGGGACGCGATGCCGGCGCTGTTTGAAGGCAGCGACGTCACCGGGCAGCTGCGTCCGGAGGTGGCGCAGGCGTGGAATATGCCACAGGCGCTGGTGGTGGGGGGCGGCGGCGACAACGCCGCTGGCGCGGTCGGGGTCGGCATGGCCGATGCCGGTCAGGCGATGCTGTCGCTGGGCACTTCAGGTGTGTATTTCGCGGTCAGCGAAGGGTTCCTCAGCAAGCCTGAAAGCGCAGTGCATAGCTTTTGCCATGCGCTGCCGGGCCGCTGGCATCTGATGTCGGTGATGCTCAGCGCGGCCTCCTGTCTGGACTGGGCGGCGAAATTAACCGGTCTCGCCAGCGTGCCGGCGCTGATTGCGGCGGCGCAGTCAGCCGACGAGAGCGCTGGTCCGGTGTGGTTCCTGCCCTATCTGTCGGGCGAACGCACGCCGCACAACAACCCGCAGGCCAAGGGCGTCTTCTTCGGCTTGACGCATCAGCATGGGCCGGCGGAGCTGGCGCGGGCGGTGCTGGAGGGGGTGGGCTATGCGCTGGCGGACGGCATGGACGTGGTTCACGCCTGCGGCATCAAGCCGCAGAGCATCACCCTTATCGGCGGCGGGGCGCGTAGCGCTTACTGGCGACAAATGCTGGCGGATATCAGCGGCCAGCAGCTCGATTACCGTACCGGGGGCGACGTCGGCCCGGCGCTGGGGGCGGCCAGGCTGGCGCAGCTGGCGGTGCACGGCGAAGCCGACCGCGCCGGGCTGTTGTCGCCGCTGCCGCTTGAGCAAGCGCATCGCCCGGACGATCGCCGAGTGGCCCACTATGCGCCACAGCGGGAAACCTTCCGCCAGATTTATCAGCAGCTGAAACCGCTGATGTCATAGCCTCAGTCCGTCCGGCAACGCCGGGCGGATTACTTCCCTGAATGTCCCGGCTACATCCATCCAAAAAAGCGTATTTGTTTATTCCGAAATCTCCGTTTGGCCGTGCGTAACCTGAGGCATCGCCGGGGGAGTCGGTCATAATCAGCCCCTGTCGACCAGGGAGGTGAGATGAACACAAAACGCAATATTGCCAGGGTGATGATGGCAGCAGGATCGCTGGTTTATCTGCTCGGTATCTGGCGAACCTGCCCGTTGTTTAGCGGTAAAGGTTATTTTCTCGGCGTACTGGTGATGGGGATGTTTGCCGTCCTCGCCCATCAGCGCGCCAGACGGTGGCAGGAACAGGACGACGGTTTTATTGCCTTATGCCGGCTGGTGCTGCTGCTATCGGTCGGCCTGCTGCTGGTAGGCGCCTGGTATGTGCCGGCAGACTGGCATGAAAAAGCCGTCTATATCGCGGCATGGTTTGTCTGCTTATATGGCGCATCTGCGACCCCCGAACGGGCCCGCGTCGCCCGCGTGGTGCAAAAAACGGAATAGGCGCCCGGTTGTCCGATGCGCCGGGCCGTTAGCTGACCAGCCGGCGGCGATCAACCCGCTGCACCAGGCCGGACAACAGCAGGCTGCCGAGCAGGGCGGCGCTGAAAATCCACACAATATCCAGCAGCGGCCAGCGGCTCAGTTCCAGATGGCTGGCGCGCAGCGCATGCACAATCAGGGCATGGAAGCCGTAAATTCCCAGAGAATGACGTGCAATACATTCGATACCGGGCAGGGGACGCGCGTTCAGCCAGTTTTTGGCGAGCGTCAGCAGGGCGACCGCGCAAACGAACACCGCCGGCCCGCAGTAGAGATACCAGGTGTCGCCGAAGTCCCCGCGCCAGCGTAGCTCATGCAGCGTGCCGCGGGAGATGACCCACACGGCGGCGAGGAACAGCGCGGCGCAGAGCGGGGTCAGCCATTTTTTATCGGTATCCAGGGTGCCAATGGCCCTGCCCAGCACGCCGTAGAGCACGTAATAAAAGGTGTCGCCATTGATATAGAGGTTGACCGGCAGCCACTCAATCCCGGCGGCTTTGACGCCAACCATGTTGGGGTTGGCCAGAATGCCGAGGATCGCCATCAGCGCCAGCAGCATTTTGCCGTTGACGGATTTAACCTGAATAAGCGGCGAGAGCAGATAGATAACGGCGATAGCAAAGAAAAACCACAGGTGGTAGAAGACGGGCTTCTGCAGCAAATTCTTTAACGACAGCCCGACGTTAATATGGGTAAACAGCGCGATATACAGCAGAGACAGCGCGCTATAGAACGCAATGCACAGGCCAATCCGCCAGAAATGGCGCGGCTGGGCGCTGCGTTCCCCAAAAAACAGATACCCCGAGATCATAAAAAACAGCGGCACGCTGACGCGGGAGGCGGAATTGAGCAGATTGGCGATATCCCATTGCAGCAGGGTAATCGTATGCGGATGAGTGATATACCAGCTGGTACTGTGGATCATCACCACCATCATGCAGGCAATGCCGCGCAGGTTGGTGATCCAGTGTATCTTTTCTTGCATCAGTCCCTCAAAGTCTACTGGCGATATAAGGTCTGACCCGCCTTATGCCCCGGTGTCGCACGAGATTAGTCTGAGTTTTTGATCACAGACTTGTCGCTGTTTCATGATATTCGCAAAATACCTGTAATACTGGATCTTTGCGATAACAACTTGCTGACAAGGCGGTGGAGGAGAACGTGGTGAAAGGTGTCGTTTCCATAATGCTGGCGCTGCTCCTTGCGGGCTGCAGCGAGACCGTTTCCCCGCCGGCGCAAAAGGCGCAGCGCGCGCATATTACACCGCAAACTACGCTCAATATGGCGCAGCTTTGCAAGGATCAGGCCGCTATCCGCTATAACACGCAAACGCAGTTAGTTGACGTGAACCATCTTGAACAATTCCAGGCGAGCTATGAGCTGTCGGGTCGTACCGGCAAGAATGAACGTTTCATCTGTTCCTTTGACCCCGACGGCCAGTTTATGCATCTTTCGATGCGCTGAATCGACCCCGCCTGGCGTAAATTTCGTCCGTTTTCCTGAAACTACGCCGTTTCGTACTGTATATCTCGCAGCCAGCGGGTATACTGACTCCTTCCTTTAAATCCACACGTATCCAGCACGAAATCATATGCAAAAGTTTGATACCAGGACCTTCCAGGGCCTGATCCTGACCTTACAGGATTACTGGGCTCGTCAGGGCTGCACCATTGTTCAACCACTGGACATGGAAGTCGGCGCCGGCACCTCTCACCCGATGACCTGCCTGCGCGCGTTAGGGCCGGAGCCGATGGCGACCGCCTACGTACAGCCTTCCCGTCGTCCAACCGATGGCCGCTATGGCGAAAACCCGAACCGTTTACAGCATTACTATCAGTTCCAGGTGGTGATTAAGCCTTCTCCGGACAACATCCAGGAGTTGTACCTCGGGTCGCTGAAAGAGCTGGGTATGGACCCGACCATTCACGACATTCGCTTCGTCGAAGACAACTGGGAAAACCCGACGCTGGGGGCCTGGGGTCTGGGTTGGGAAGTGTGGCTCAACGGCATGGAAGTGACGCAGTTCACCTACTTCCAGCAGGTGGGCGGCCTGGAGTGTAAGCCGGTGACCGGCGAGATCACCTACGGCCTGGAGCGTCTGGCGATGTACATCCAGGGCGTCGACAGCGTCTACGACCTGGTCTGGAGCGATGGCCCGCTGGGTAAAACCACTTACGGCGACGTGTTCCACCAGAACGAAGTGGAGCAGTCCACCTATAACTTCGAATACGCCGACGTCGATTTCCTCTTCTCCTGCTTCGAGCAGTATGAGAAAGAGGCCCAGCATCTGCTGGCGCTGGAGACCCCGCTGCCGCTGCCGGCCTACGAGCGTATTCTGAAAGCGGCTCACAGCTTCAACCTGCTGGATGCGCGTAAAGCCATCTCCGTCACCGAGCGTCAGCGCTATATCCTGCGCATTCGCACCCTGACGAAAGCAGTGGCGGAAGCGTACTACGCTTCCCGTGAAGCGCTCGGCTTCCCGATGTGCAACAAGAATAAATAAGAGGCGGCCATGTCTGAGAATACTTTTCTGGTGGAAATCGGCACTGAAGAGCTGCCACCAAAAGCGCTGCGCAGCCTGGCGGAATCTTTTGCTGCGAACGTGACCGCGGAGCTGGATAACGCCGGCCTCGCGCACGGTAAAGTGGAATGGTTTGCCGCCCCGCGTCGTCTGGCGCTGAAGGTGACCAACCTGGCGGCGGCGCAAGCCGATCGCGAAGTGGAAAAACGCGGCCCGGCCGTTGCCCAGGCGTTCGATGCCGAAGGCAAGCCAAGCAAAGCGGCCGAAGGCTGGGCGCGCGGCTGCGGTATTACCGTCGATCAGGCCGAACGTCTGACTACGGACAAAGGCGAGTGGCTGCTGTATCGCGCCCATGTGAAGGGCGAAAGCACCGAAGCGCTGCTGCCGAACATGATTGCCAGCTCGCTGGCGAAGCTGCCGATCCCGAAACTGATGCGCTGGGGCGCGTCTGACGTCCACTTCGTGCGCCCGGTTCACACCGTCACGCTGCTGCTGGGCGATAAGGTGATCCCGGCTACTATCCTCGGTATCCCGTCCGATCGCGTGATCCGCGGCCATCGCTTTATGGGCGAGCCGGAATTCACCATCGACCATGCCGACCAGTACCCGCAGATCCTGCTGGAGCGCGGTAAAGTCATCGCCGATTACGAACAGCGTAAAGCTAAAATCAAAGCCGATGCGGAAGAGGCGGCGCGTAAGATTGGCGGTCAAGCCGATCTGAGCGAAAGCCTGCTGGAAGAAGTCACCTCGCTGGTGGAATGGCCGGTGGTGCTGACGGCGAAGTTCGAAGAAAAATTCCTCGCGGTGCCGTCTGAAGCGCTGGTTTACACCATGAAGGGCGACCAGAAGTACTTCCCGGTTTACGACAACGCCGGTAAGCTGCTGCCGAACTTTATCTTCGTCGCCAACATCGAGTCGAAAGATCCGCAGCAGATCATCTCCGGTAACGAGAAGGTGGTCCGTCCGCGTCTGGCCGACGCCGAGTTCTTCTTCAACACCGACCGTAAAAAACGTCTGGAAGACAACCTGCCGCGTCTGGAAACCGTGCTGTTCCAGCAGCAGCTGGGTACGCTGCGCGACAAGACCGATCGCATTCAGGCGCTGGCGGGCTGGATTGCCGAGCAGATTGGCGCTGACGTGAACCACGCGACCCGCGCGGGCCTGCTGTCTAAGTGCGACCTGATGACCAACATGGTCTTCGAGTTCACCGACACCCAGGGCGTGATGGGGATGCACTACGCGCGCCACGATGGCGAAGCGGAAGATGTGGCCGTGGCGCTGAACGAACAGTATCAGCCGCGCTTTGCCGGCGACGCGCTGCCGTCTAACCCGGTGGCCTGCGCGGTGGCGATTGCCGATAAGATGGACACCCTCGCGGGTATCTTCGGTATCGGCCAGCATCCGAAAGGCGATAAAGACCCGTTTGCGCTGCGTCGCGCCGCGCTGGGCGTCCTGCGTATCATCGTCGAGAAGAACCTGAACCTCGATCTGCAAACGCTGACCGAAGAAGCGGTGCGTCTGTACGGTGAGAAGCTGACCAACGCCAACGTGGTTGATGACGTGATCGACTTTATGCTGGGCCGCTTCCGCGCCTGGTATCAGGACGAAGGCTACGGCGTCGACACTATCCAGGCGGTACTGGCGCGTCGTCCAACCCGCCCGGCGGATTTCGATGCGCGCATGAAAGCCGTATCGCACTTCCGTACCCTGGAAGAGTCCTCCGCGCTGGCGGCGGCGAACAAACGTGTCTCCAACATCCTCGCGAAATCCGACGAGACGCTGAACGACATCGTTCACGCTTCCGTGCTGAAAGAAGCGGCGGAAATTAAGCTGGCGGGCAATCTGGTGGTGCTGCGCGACAAGCTGCAGCCGTACTTCGCCGCAGGCCGCTATCAGGATGCGCTGATTGAGCTGGCCGCTCTGCGCGAGCCGGTGGATGAGTTCTTCGAAAACGTGATGGTCAACGCCGAAGACAAAGATGTCCGCATCAACCGTCTGACGCTGCTGTCCAAACTGCGTGAACTGTTCCTGCAGGTGGCGGATATTTCTCTGCTGCAGTAAGCGTATCGGTAATAATAAAAAACCTGCCTCAGGGCAGGTTTTTTTTATACCTGAAATATAAGTAGTCGAACCGATAATAATTCAGTCATTGATATTTTAATTATTTACATTGATCAATAAAAAATATTTTAAGAATATATAAACATAATTTCGCAAGTTATTTACGCTAGAATGGCGGCGGGTGCTTGAGACTGTGTGTCTCAGGTATTCAGCGGGAGACAGACAGAGAAAAGCCCCACCTGATAGTCATCAAAGTGAGGCTCCCCTAATGCATGAACACCATAAGCGTAGCCTCTTACTTGTTGAAAATCAACACGGGAGGCGAGGTGTGCTGCGAAAGTATCTGTTGTTTGGCTTAATAGTGATTTGCTTCACTGTTTTATTATTGACCTGGATGGTTCGTGATTCGCTATATGAATTACAGCTCAGGCAGGGAAATAGTGAGCTGGTGGCATTCTTAGCCTGTGATAGTAAACAGTAAGAGCATCTGGCGGGGATCTATCCCCACTATGCTTGCAGTGTCAGGCATTCTCAATGCACCCTTTCATTGTTCACCAAATAAATCATTTGCCTCCTGATATCAGGAGGCCTTTTTATTTTTAAACGATTGTTGAATTAAACGGGCTTGAAATTCATAGCGGAGTGTGGCTATCCTATGCCCCGACGAATCCCTCGTCTCACTGGAGCGCGCCCTACAAATGAACAAACACGACTGATGAACTTCACGCCTTACCTCGCAGACGTTGCGGGTAGGGGAGTATTGATTTCATTCAGGAGTGCTTATGGCTCATTGCGCCCACATCCCCGCTTTTGTTTTACATCAGGTCACCTGTCAGTTTGCGACGGGGCAGACCCTGTTTGGTCCTCTCAACGTCTCGCTGGAACCGTCCCTTTGCGGTCTGGTCGGCCGGAACGGCGTCGGTAAGTCGCGTCTGTTGCGCCTGCTGGCGGACCTTGATTCTCCTGCCGGTGGCCATATCGAGCGCGCGGCTTCCATTGCCTGGGTGGCGCAGCAGCCGACGCTTACGCCGGAGACCACCCTCGCTACGCTGCTGGGCTATGCGCCGGTCTTTGACGCCTTGTTCCGCCTTGAACAGGGCCATGGACTGGCCGACGATTTCGAGCTATTGGATGGCCACTGGGATCTCCCCGATCGGCTGAGTTTAGCTTTCCGTGATGCCGGTCTCCCGCCGTTCTCTGCCGATCGTCCCGCTATTTCACTCAGCGGCGGCGAGCGGATGAAGGCCCTGCTGTGCGGTGCCTTCGTCTCGGGCGCCGATTATCTGCTGCTGGATGAGCCCACCAACCATCTGGACAGTGTGGGGCGAGAGTGGCTCTATCAGCAGCTGGAAAACTGGCACGGCGGAGCTTTGATCGCCAGCCACGATCGTCAACTGCTGGCGCGGATGCCGAGGATCATCGAGCTGACGCCGACGGCGCTGCGCAGCTACGGCGGCAACTATGACGAATATCAGCGGCAGCGCGAGGCGGAGCAGCAGGCGGCGCGCGCGGCGCTGGACCATGCGACGACCGAGCGGCGACGCACCCGCGCGCGAATGCAAAAAGAGCATGATGCTGCCCAGCGGCGCTCGGCGCAGACACTGCGTACCGTTGATACCCTGAATATCGCCTCTTTCGAACGCGTGAAGTACAAAGGCGCGGCAAAAGAGCGTCCGGGAACGCTGCGCCGTCAGCATCGTGAACAGAACAGCAGTCTGAATGGCGCTGTGCAGCAGGCGCGAGAGCGGGTGGAAGAGGATACGCCGGTGATGTTCACCCTGCCAGGCAGCGAAGTGGCGGCGGGCAAGCAGGTGCTGGTCGTGGAAGCATTGCAGCTCGCCCATTCCCCCGCTGCGCCGCTGGACTGGCGCGTGGATGGTCCGATGCGCGTTGCGCTGCGAGGGCCGAACGGCTGCGGCAAAACTACCTTGCTGAAAACGCTGCTGGGGCTGGAGCAGGCCGCCTCAGGCGATGTCCGGCTGTCGGTGAGCGCCGCTTATCTGGATCAACATCTGACGCAGCTGGATCTGTCGTTATCGGTGATAACGCATCTGAGCCTGGACGATACTCCGCTGGATGAGGGGCTGCTGCGGACCCGTCTGGCGCAGCTGCAGCTGGGCGCCGATAAGGTCAACCTGCCGCTGGCGGCGCTCAGCGGCGGCGAACGCCTGAAAGCGGCCCTGGCCTGCGTACTCTGGCGACGCGATCCGGCCCAGCTGCTGTTGCTCGATGAGCCGACCAACCATCTCGATTTAGCGTCGACACAGGCCATTGAGTGTGCGCTGGCGACGTTTCCCGGCGCGTTGGTGGTGGTGTCGCATGACGAGGCGTTTCTGCAGGGGTTGAAACTCACCCACAGCCTGACGTGGGGGGAAACGGGCTGGCACGATACCCGACTCTGAATGCCCGGCAGCCGCCATCGTATGCTGGCGGCGGCTGGCGACAGATAAAAAAAATCCCCGCCATCAGGCAGGGATTCTCGATTCTTAGCGGCTTGAACTTACAGAGAAGTTACGTTGCCAGCTGCCGGGCCTTTAGCGCCGCTTTCGATGGTGAAGGAGACTTTCTGACCTTCGTCCAAGGATTTGTAGCCATCGTTCTGGATAGCAGAGAAGTGTACGAACACGTCTTTAGAGCCATCGTCAGGAGTGATGAAGCCGAAGCCTTTGTCAGCGTTGAACCATTTTACGATACCAGTCATTTTACCGGACATAGTGAATTACCTTTAAAAAAATAAGTGAGCCTTGCGGCGTAGCGGTCTGGACTACAGATTTAAAGCGATAAAGGGAAAGTTCACTACGGGGGTATCTTTGGATAACCTTAGAAGGACTGCTCTATTCGACTGCTCTGTGGTCTGTACATCAAACCTGCGAGCATTAACGCACGTTCAGCACCTGATAGCAAACTTTTTTTTTACGGCGCAGCGGCAAAAGCTCCCTTACTGGCCCTTGCCGCTGCGCGCTGGATTAATCGAGTAACTGTCTTGAAAGCTGCGGATTGGCCTGAATCAGGCGCATTAATTTCAGCTCTGTGGGGGACGGTCTTACCCGTCTCGACTCCCACTCTCTTACCATGGCGACGCTCACGCCCATGGCGTTGGCGAAGTCGTCAATCTTAAGTCCAGTGCCTTTACGCAGCTGTTCAAATTCACTAAACACAGTGGACTTACGGTTTGAGGTAAGTGTCTGATTATCGTCCTTAAAAACGATGTGTTCCAGGCTGCTCAGCAGTTCAAACACGGGATCTTTATATTCCATTGAGAACTCCTTTTATCACACAGCGGAAGAGATTTTTCTAAAGCTCTTTAAGAATAGTCAGAAAAAGGCGTAAAGGATGGTAACGTCCGTGATTATTTGCCAGCAGGTTATCGAATCGGCCCCGTCAGCCAAACGGCAACGGGGCCTAAGAGAATGATTACTAACGCGATGGCGTGGCTTCGAAAATTTTTGTAAACGGATAAGAAAAAAGCGGCAAAGCCGGCGCGGGCCGCCGGCTTATCGATCAGGCTTTCTGCAGACCTCTCGCGTCCTCTGTCGCCACGGGCGCTGATTTACTGACCCGGTATTTAATCAGCAGCGCGATGGCTGACAGGAACGCCGGGATGGCCAGCAGAGTGAAAATGGTCTCAAAAGAGAGCTGGGCCTGCATCAGGAAGGCGCCGCTGAACGCACCGAGGATCCCGCCGAAGCGGCCGATTCCCAGCATCCAGGCGACGCCGGTGGCGCGCCCTTGCGTCGGGTAGAAGCCTGCCGCCAGCGCCGGCATCGACGACTGCGCGCCGTTCATAATACTGCCGGCGATAAACACCATCACTCCCATCAGCGCCAGGCTGCTGGTGGAGAAGCCGACCAGACAGACGAAAACGCCGGTCAGCAGCCAGCCGACGGCTACCACCTTATTGGGGTTGATCTTGTCCATCAGGGCGCCGAGGATCAGCACGCCAATTCCGCCGCCGAGCGGGAACAGCGCGGTGATAATTGAGGCCTGACTCATTGATGCGCCGGTTTCACGGATCAGCAGCGGCAGCCAGCTGGTCAGGAGATAGAAGATCAGCAGACCCATGAAGTAGGTCAGGCACAGCATCACGGTACCCACTGCGTAGCGCGGGGAGAAAATGACGCCGATAGCCGACTTCTCTTTCACCTGGCCTGCTTCGCGCAGCTCAAATTCCACCGCCTCCGGCAGCGGCGCGATACGCCGCAGGATGGCGGCAATGCGCTGCGCCGGCTGACGCTTCACCACCAGATAGCGGGCGGACTCCGGCAGCAGGAAAATTAAGGCCACCGCCAGCAGGAGAGGCATCACGCCGCCCAGCACCAGCACGCTCTGCCAGCCATAGTGCGGGATCATCCAGGCGGATAAAAAGCCGCCCAGCGACGATCCCATCGGAAAGCCGACGAACATCAGGTTCACCAGCAGCGCCCGACGGCGCTCCGGCGCATATTCGCTCATTAGCGTCGCGGCATTGGGCATCGCCGCGCCGAGGCCCAGGCCGGTCAGGAAGCGCAGCAGCGTCAGCTGGTTAAGGCTGGTGGCAAAGGCGGTGAGCAGGCTGAATCCGCCGAACACCACGATCGACATAATCAGTACTTTCTTGCGGCCGATACGGTCAGCCAGTGGTCCCGCGGTTAACGCGCCGACCGCCAGGCCAACCAGCGCGGCGCTCATCACCGGGCCGAGGGCTGATTTTTCCACGCCCCATTCCTGGACCAGGTCGGAGGCGATGAATCCGATGATCGCGGTGTCGAACCCGTCCATCGCGACGGTGATGAAGCAGAGCGCGAGGATCATCCACTGGTAGCGGGTGAAGGGGTGCTCGTTGATAAAGGCCTGAATGTCGATGGTTGTCTTAGTCATACGGCTTTCCTGGCAGACTGAGCGAGGGACAGAGGTTTGTTATTATCGTCGCCTTCGCGTCGTTGAGATTGGTTTGTGCGATAATCGAACGCATCGCCGTTAATCGCTCATTCATCAAATCATTGAAGCGCTGACCAGGCAATCCGGGCGGGCGCCAAAGCGTGCGATTATCGTCCGCTTCCGGGCGAGGCGCCGGTTGATGGATTTTTTGTTTAAAGAATATCAATAAGTTACGTGATATGCGTCGGCCTGATTTAAAGCGCATATTTGTGATGCGCATAACAGACGCGCCAGGCGGCGATAGCGGCGTATGGAATGGCGTTTTTCCTGCGTAAGATTAGCAGTAAAGGGTATCCTGCGAGGCCGAGCTGGACTATCCTTGTCAGCGTCTGGCACGTGTGTGTCTTTGTGCGCTTTTTTTGGCTGAAAGGAGTAAAAAAATGGCGACAGGAAAGTCCTGCTCTCGCTGGTTTGCGGCTATGGCGGCCTTATTAATGGTGGTTAGCCTGAGTGGGTGTTTTGATAAAGAGGGCGATCAGCGCAAAGCGTTTATCGACTTCCTGCAGAATACGGCGATGCGTAGCGGTGAACGACTGCCGACGCTGACCGCCGATCAGAAAAAACAGTTTGGGCCGTTTGTCTCTGACTACGCGGTGATCTACGGCTACTCGCAGCAGGTGAGCCAGGCGATGGACGCTGGTCTGCGCCCGGTGGTGGATAGCGTCAATGCGATCCGTGTTCCGCAGGACTATATGACCCAGCGCGAGCCGCTGCGTCAGGCGAACGGCGCGTTGGGCGTGCTCAGCCAGCAGCTGCAGAATGCCAAAATGCAGGCTGATGCCGCGCATGGCGCTCTGAAGCAGGCTGACGATCTCAAGCCGGTCTTTGATCAGGTATATGCCAAGGTCGTCACCGCGCCAGCCGACGCGCTGCAGCCGCTGATCCCGGCCGCGCAGATCTTTACCCAGCAGCTGGTTCAGGTGGGGGATTTTGTCGCTCAGCAGGGGACCCAGGTGAGCTTTGTGGCCAACGGCATTCAGTTCCCGACCTCGCAGCAGGCCAGCCAGTATAATGCGCTGATTGGGCCGCTGGCGGCGCAGCATCAAGCGTTTAATCAGGCATGGACGGCGGCGGTGAACGCCACCCGCTAATGCCCCGTCTGGCTGACGTGAGCTGCGGCGAACGGGCTGGATGACGGACAGAATGCAAAAAGAACCCGGGGAGGGCGATGGCCGCCGCTACCCGGGTTTTTTTATGGCTTATTTTACCTGCGGATTGACGCAGTTTTTCTCGACCTTGCCGTTCAGGGCATCGATCAGGTTATCCACCGCGCAGGCCGCCATGTTGTAGCGCGTCTCATGGGTGGCGGAGCCGATATGCGGCAGCGCGACGACGTTCGGCAGGCTCAGCAGCGGCGAATCTTTAGCCAGCGGCTCGTGCTCGAAGACATCAAGGCCGGCAGCGTGAATCTCCCCCGCCTGCAGGGCGGCGATCAGCGCCTGCTCATCGACCACCGGGCCGCGCCCGGCGTTAATAAAGATGGCGGAAGATTTCATTTTGGCGAACTGCGCCTGACCGAACAGATGGTGGGTCTCTTCGCTCAGGGGCAGGATCAGGCAGACAAAATCGGCTTCCTGCAGCAGGGTATCGAGATCGCAATAGCGGGCGTTGAAGCGCTCTTCTGCCTGCGGATGCTGGCGGCGCGCGTTGTACAGGATCGGCATGCCGAACCCGAAGTGGGCGCGCTGCGCCAGCGCCATGCCGATGCGGCCCATGCCGACGATACCTAAGGTTTTATGGTGTACGTCGGTGCCGAACCAGTCTGGCCCAATGCTCTTCGTCCACTCGCCCGCTTTGACGCGCTCCGCCACTTCCACCACCCGGCGGGCGGTGCTCAGCACCAGCGCCATGATCGTGTCGGCGACTGTCTCGGTCAGCACGGTCGGGGTATGCATCAGCAGCACCCGGCGGGCGTTCAGCGCCTCGACGTCGAAGTTGTCATAGCCAACGGACACGGTGGAGGTCGCACGCAGCTTCGGCATCTTCTCCAGCAGCGCGGCGTCAACCTTTTCGCTGGAGCCCAGCAGGCCCTCAGCCTGGGCGAAGGCCTCAGCGTGCTGCGAAACGGTCTCCGGCCGCAGGTTTTTCACCTGAGTGACGGAAAAGTGCTCCTCCAGACGCTGTAGCAGGTCGTCGGGAAGCGTTTTATAGAGAATGACAGACGGCTTCATGCGAATCTCCGTAGTGTGAGTCGTTCAGGCGTGATGAGCGCCAAGTGGAAGGTTTTGATTATTAGCAGGCTTAACAATCAAAGTCAGCCATACTGAGGCGAAAAGCGCCACCCCCATAAAAATATAGGAAGCTGCGGGGCTGCCGGTGGCGCCGTTCAGGTAGCCGACAAACCACGAGCCGCAGAAGGAGCCCAGGGCGCCCATGCTGTTGATCAGCGCCATCGCGCCGCCGGCGACGTTGCGTGGCAGCATTTCCGGAATAATGGCGAAGAAGGGGCCGTAAGGCGCATACATTGCCGCACCAGCCACCACCAGCAGGGTGTAAGAGACCCAGAAGTGGTTGGCGCCGACCGCCCAGGAGCCGATGAAGGCCAGTCCGCCAATCAGCAGCAGCGGCCAGACGAACAGTTTACGGTTCTGCATTTTATCGGAGGCCCAGGAGACCACGATCATGGCGATAGTCGCCGCCAGGTACGGAACCGAAGAGAGCCAGCCCACTTCCACCATCCCCATATTTTCGCCGCCGCTGCGGATAATCGACGGCAGCCACAGTACAAAACCGTACACGCCGATGCTCCAGGCAAAGTACTGAGCGCAGAGCAGGATCACGTTGCGGGAGCGGAAGGCCTCGCCATAGTTACGCACCGCTTTGATGCCCTGCTGTTCACGATCCAGTTGTTCCTGCAGCGCGGCTTTTTCACTCTCCGCCAGCCAGGATACCTGCGACGGTTTATCTTTCACCAGCACCCACCAGCAGAAGGCCCAGATCACCGCCGGCACCCCTTCGATGATGAACATTTCCCGCCAGCCGAAGGCCTGAATCAGGTAGCCGGAGACCACCGACATCCACAGGACCGTCACCGGGTTGCCGAGGATCAGGAAGGTGTTGGCCCGCGAGCGCTCGGATTTGGTGAACCAGTTGCTGATATAGATCAGCATCGCCGGCATCACCGCCGCTTCGACGACGCCGAGGATAAAGCGAATGGCCGCCAGCGCCGGGATATTATGCACAATCCCGGTCAGGGAGGCGCAGCCGCCCCACAGGATCAGGCAGATAAAGATCAGTTTGCGAACGCTGCGGCGCTCCGCATAGATAGCGCCGGGGATCTGGAAGAAGAAGTAGCCGAGGAAGAACAGGGCCCCCAGCAGGGAGGAGATCCCCTTGGTGATGCCCAGGTCTTCGGTAATGCCTGCCGCGGAGGCGAAGCTGAAGTTGGCGCGGTCAAGGTACGCCAGGCTATACGTGATAAACACGATAGGCATGATGTACCACCAGCGTTTCGTTGCATTTGTTGAGCTATTCATAGGCTTGCCTCTGTCAATGAGGTGACATACGTCCGTCGAAACGGACGCTGCTGTGCCGCGCTGCAGGTAGGGTACAGGACGGCTGTTATTGTTGCGTATAAATGTTATTCGCCCAGCGCGTCGCGGGTGGGCAGCCCCTCGCTGTCGCCCTGGACCTGAATGGCCAGCGAACCGATTTTATTGCCGCGGTTCACCGCCTGAAGCAGGGTTTTGCCTTCCAGCAGGGCGCTAATCACCCCGACGGCAAAGCCGTCGCCGGCGCCGACGGTATCGACGACGTTTTCGACTTTGATGGCATCAACCGTTCCCTGTTCGCCGCTGGCGCTCTTGAACCAGGCGCCGTCGCAGCCGGTTTTAATGACCACCGCCTTGACGCCGCGCGAGAGATAGAAATCGGCGATCCCTTCCGGGGTCTGTTGGCCGGTGAGGATGACGCCCTCTTTTAAGCCTGGCAAAACCCAGTCAGCCTGGAAGGCGAGACGGTTGAGTTTCTCCACCATCTCGGCTTCGCTTTTCCACAGCACCGGCCGCAGATTGGGGTCGAAAGAGAGGGTTTTGCCCTCGGCTTTCATGACCTTCGCCGCATGCTCCAGCAGCGCATATGAGCTTTCAGAGAGCGCGGCGGCCACGCCGCTCAGGTGCAGATGACGGGCGCTGGTGAAGTAGTCGGCGCGAAAATCGTCCGGCGACAGATGGCTGGCGGCAGAACCTTTACGGAAATATTCCACAATGGGATCGGTTCCATTTTCGACTTTCGATTTCATCTGGAAACCGGTAGCGAAGCGGTTGTCGATGGCGACAGCGTGGCTATCGATCCCCTCTTTCGCCAGCGATTGCAGTACGAAGCGGCCAAAGCTGTCGTTGCCGACGCGGCTGACCCAGCCGACCTTCAGACCCAGGCGCGCCAGGCCGGTGGCGACGTTCAGCTCAGCGCCGGCGACACGTTTCATAAAATGCTCCACCTCGGCCAGATCGCCGGTTTCGGTGGCGACAAACATGGCCATAGCTTCGCCGATGGTGATGACATCTAAATTTTCCACGGCTTATTCCTCGCGTAACAGGTTGACGTAGCGGCGGGTCACGGCCGTCAGGTCATGGCCAGTCAGCGGAAACTCGATTCCACGCGGCGCGTCGGCGGGAAGATTATCGAGCAGGGCCAGCCAGCGGTCGGCGGCCTGATCCGGCGGCACAGCGCGGAACTTCTCCTGATGAGGCTCCGCCGCTTTTACATGAATATAGCTGACCGCCGGCGCAAGATGGCGGGCGGCCTCTTCCGGCGAATCGCCGACCCACAGCCAGTTGCCCATATCAAACGTTAAGGTGATCGGCAGCTGATGGACCCGACAGGCGGCTTTGAAGCGCTGCATCGGCGCCAACTGGCCGCAGTCGGTCTGGTCATTCTCCACCACCAGCGCCATGCCGCTGTCGCTGAGGATATCGCGCAGTTCGTCGAGCTGCTGGTTGTGGCGGAAATGGCCAAGGGAGAGCTTCAGCCACAGGGCGTTAAGAGTCTGCGCTTCCGCGAGCAGCGTCGGGAGATGCGGGTTAAGCTCGCCGTTGTCGGCGAACAGCGCCTGGGGCGCGGAGTAGCAGGCCAGCAGGCCGTGGCGCTCAATGGTGGCGGCCAGCGTCGGCAGGGCGTTGAGCTCTTCGGCGCTGAACAGCTCGCGGCGGATTTCGACGCCGTCCGCGCCGGCGTCGGCGATAAACGGCAGGACGGCGGCCTGGCCGCCTAAGGATTTAACATGGTCATTACCATACGCAGCGGTAACGACAATAATTTTTCTGGCCATCGCGCTCTTACTCCCGGCGTTTGTTGCTTAATCTCCTTATTACGCTAGATGGTATCGGTTCCATAAGAAAGGGCGAGATGTTTAATTTATGATCGGCATCACGAAGGATCGTTAACGGGAAGTTGATCCGCGGACGATAAGCTCGCCGGAGAAGACCCGCTCGCAGATGGGGTCGTTACTGCCAGCAATGCGCCGAATCACCTGTTCCACCGCCGCGTAGCCGATCTGCCACGTCGGCTGTTTGAGGGTGGTGATGCCGACGCCAGCCAGCTCCGCCCACTCCAGTTCGTCGAAGCCCAGCAGGCCGATATCGCTGCCCCAGATCAGGCCGACGCGCTTCAGGGCGCGGGCCACCTGCAGCGTCAGTGCGCCGTTGGCGGAGATCACCGCTTTGCGCATCCCGCGGTGGCGGGCGTGGAACTGGCGCAGGACGTTGTCCATCATCGCGCCGTCGTTGAGCTGCACTTCGGCGTTTTCGGCCACCACGCCGTGGTGGCGGGTGAGCGTGGCGCGGAAGGCGCTCAGGCGCTCGCGGCGGGTATTGACCGACCCCAGCGGTTCGCTAAGAAACAGGATGGCCTCAAAGCCTTTCTCCACCAGGTGTTCGGTGGCGGTGGTGGCAGCCTGGGCGTTATCAAGCCCGACCACATCGCAGGCGAAATCGGGGATTTTACGGTCAATCAGCACCATCGGCAGGGCCGACTGCTGCAGGCGGTTCAGGCCATCCTCCCGCATGCCGACCGCGTTGACCACGATGCCTTCCACCTGGTAGCTGCGCAGCAGGTCGAGGTAGTGCAGCTCCTGATCAAGCTCGTTATTGGTGTTACACACCAGCAGAGTGAAGCCCTTTTCCCGGCAGGCCGCTTCAATGCCGCTCATAACGTTGACCGAATAGGGGTTGGTGATATCGGCGATGATCAGGCCGATGAGGCGGGTTCGGCCGTGCTTGAGGCCGCGGGCCATCAGGCTGGGGCGGTAGTCGAGTTCGGCAATGGCTTGTTCAATACGTGATAACAGATCGTCGGAAAGCAGATGCTTCTCGCCGTTAAGATACCGTGAAATGCTGGTTTTGCCGGTCTTTGCGGCTTTCGCCACATCGCTAATGGTTGCACGCGCCGCTTTCGCCATGGTGGCTTCCTTTGCTGAAAATCTGCCAACACCTTAGCGCGAAAAATAGCGATATCAAGCATTTTGCCCGGCAGAGGCGCGGCCGGGCAACATGAGGATGCGCTTATTGCAGCGGGCTGAGGGTGATTTCCACGCGACGGTTCTGCGCCTTGCCTTCCGCCGTGCTGTTGCTGGCGATGGGGTTCGCCGGGCCCATGCCGGTGGTGCGAATGCGGTTGGCCGCCACGCCCTGGGTGATCAGCGCGCTGGCGACGCTGTCAGCACGCTGCTGCGACAGACGCATATTCAGGTCCTTACTGCCGGTGCTGTCGGTGTAGCCGACAACGTTAACGGCGGTTTTCTCATACTCTTTCAGCACCATGGCCACGCCGGTCAGGGTGTTGGCGCCGGCCGGTTTCAGGTTGGCGCTGTTGCTGTCGAAAGTGACGTTATTCGGCATGTTCAGCACGATGTTGTCACCATTTCGCGTCACGCTGACCCCGGTTCCCTGCATTTTGTCGCGCAGCTTCGCTTCCTGCACGTCCATGTAGTAGCCAATGCCGCCGCCCAGCGCCGCGCCTGCCGCTGCGCCAATCAGCGCGCCTTTGCCGCGGTCGTGTTTGGAGGAGGAAAGCGCGCCGACGCCAGCGCCCACTAAGGAGCCAATACCTGCGCCAATACCGGATTTGCCAGCTTCACGCTCACCGGTATAGGGGTTGGTGGTGCAGCCGGAAACGGCCAGGGTGCCGCTGACCAGAGCCGCAATCATAAGTACGCGTTTTTTCATTTAATGTCCTTAATCCTTTTTATTCTTTGCCACAGCGAACGTGACGGTTGATTATGACGCGCGAATACGTAGAAAATTCCCCGCATACCATCTCATTTTGTAAATAACATTGAACGGCGCCGATTCGCGCCGTCACCACACCTGCCTTCGCTGACCAGGAGCCGCCTTTGCCAACCTCATCTGCAACCAAAACCATTTTAACCGCCGCCCACTGGGGACCGATGCTGGTGGAAACGGACGGGGAAAACGTCCTCTCCTCCCGCGGCGCGCTGGCGACGCCGTTTGCCAATTCGCTGCAAACGGCGGTGCGCGACCAGGTGCACAGCAAAACCCGCGTGCGCTACCCGATGGTGCGCAAAGGCTTTCTCGCCTCTCCGGACAAGCCCCAGGGGGTCCGCGGTCAGGATGAATTTGTGCGGGTGAGCTGGGAGCAGGCGCTGGATCTGATCGATGCCCAGCATCGTCGGATCCGCGAAAGCTATGGACCGGCCTCCATTTTTGCCGGCTCCTACGGCTGGCGTTCTAACGGCGTCCTGCATAAGGCGGCCACCCTGCTGCAGCGCTATATGAGCCTGGCGGGCGGCTACACCGGCCATCTCGGGGATTACTCCACCGGCGCGGCGCAGGCGATCATGCCTTACGTCGTGGGCGGCAATGAGGTATATCAGCAGCAGACCAGCTGGCCGCTGGTGCTGGAGCACAGCGAGGTAGTGGTGCTGTGGAGCGCCAACCCGCTGAACACGCTGAAAATTGCCTGGAACGCCTCCGACGAGCAGGGTATCCCGTGGTTCGACCGGCTACGCCAGAGCGGAAAGCGCTTGATCTGCATCGATCCGATGCGATCGGAAACGGTCGATTTCTTTGGCGATTCGATGGAGTGGATCGCGCCGCATATGGGCACCGACGTCGCGTTGATGCTGGGTATCGCCCATACGCTGGTGGAGAATGGCTGGCAGGACGACGAGTTTCTTGCCCGCTGCGCCAGCGGCTACGAGATTTTTGCCCGCTATCTGACCGGTGAAAGCGACGGCGTGGCGAAAACCGCCGACTGGGCGGCGGCTATTTGCGGCGTCTCAGCTGATAAGATCCGCGAACTGGCGAAACTTTTCCACGAAAACACCACCATGCTGATGTCTGGCTGGGGCATGCAGCGCCAGCAGTATGGCGAGCAGAAACACTGGATGTTGGTCACCCTGGCCGCGATGCTGGGGCAGATTGGCACCCCCGGGGGCGGGTTTGGACTTTCCTACCATTTCGCCAACGGCGGCAACCCGACCCGCCGCGCGGCGGTGCTGGGCTCGATGCAGGGGAGCGTGGCCGGAGGCGTGGACGCTGTGGAGAAGATCCCGGTCGCGCGGATTGTCGAGGCGCTGGAGCATCCGGGTGCGGAGTATCAGCACAACGGCATGGCGCGGCGCTTCCCCGATATTCGCTTTATCTGGTGGGCCGGCGGCGCCAACTTTACCCATCACCAGGATACCAATCGCCTGATTCAGGCCTGGCAGAAGCCAGAGCTTATCGTCATCTCCGAATGCTTCTGGACCGCCGCCGCGCGTCATGCCGATATCGTTCTGCCGGCGACCACCTCGTTTGAGCGCAACGATCTGACGATGACCGGGGACTACAGCAATCAGCATCTGGTGCCGATGAAGCAGGTGGTCGCCCCGCGGGGTGAAGCGCGCGATGATTTCGCGGTCTTTGCCGACCTCAGCGAACGTTGGGAGGCGGGCGGCCGCGAGCGCTTTACCGAAGGGAAGAGCGATCTGCAGTGGCTGGAGACCTTCTATCAGATGGCCGCCCGGCGCGGCGCCCAGCAGCAGGTGACGCTGCCGCCGTTTGCCGAATTCTGGCAGGCTAACCAGCTGATTGAGATGCCGGAGGCGCCGGAGAATGCCCGTTTCATCCGCTTCGCCGCCTTCCGCGACGATCCCCTGGCCAACTCGCTGAAAACGGCGAGCGGTAAAATTGAGATCCACTCGCCGACCATCGCCGCCTTTGGCTACGCCGACTGCCCGCCGCACCCGATGTGGCTGGAGCCCGACGAGTGGCATGGCAACGCCGAGGCGGGGCAGCTGCAGCTGCTGTCGGCCCATCCGGCACACCGTCTGCACAGTCAACTGAACTACTCCGCGCTGCGCGAACGCTATGCCGTCGCCGGACGTGAACCGTTGACTATTCATCCGCAGGATGCCCGGGCGCGGGGGATTGCCGATGGCGATCTGGTGCGGGTGTGGAACGCCCGCGGTCAGGTGCTGGCCGGCGCGGTGGTGACGGAGGGGATCCGCCCGGGGGTGATATGCCTGCATGAAGGGGCGTGGCCCGACCTGGATCCGGTGGCGGGCATCTGCAAAAACGGGGCGGTGAACGTCTTAACCAAAGATATCCCGACATCCCGGCTGGGCAACGGCTGTGCCGGGAACACCGCCCTGGCGTGGCTGGAGAAATATACCGGCCCGGCGCTGCCGCTTACAGCATTTGATCCGCCGGCCAGCGCATAATCCAGGTGGGGTGTTGAGTATCGTCCTGCCATGCGCAATCTTCAATGCGGAAGCCTTGCGCATGGTAGAAACTGACCGCTGATTCGTTTTTCTGGTAAACCTCAAGGCTAAGCCAGGCGTAGTGCTGCTTGACTTCATCCAGCAGCGCCTGGCCAATGCCCTGGCGGATGGCGTCCGGCGCGACGAACAGCGCGCCGACGAAGCGGGACTCCAGCACGCTGACAAAGCCTTTTAGCTCTCCGTCGCGCTCCCAGACCCAGGTGCTGGCGGCGGGAAGATAGACGTCCCGTACCACCGCGACGCTGTCGCGCCAGTAGCTTTCGCTGATAAAGGGATGGGCATGGATCGTACTATCCAGCCACAGGGCCAGCAGCGGTGTATTATCTTTAGCGACCCACTTGCGGATCATCCTGACCTCCCGGGTGACAGAAGCAGCCGGTGACATGGTCGTTGACCAGCCCGCAGGCCTGCATAAAAGAGTAACAGATTGTCGAACCGACAAACTTAAAGCCGCGTTTTTTCAACGCTTTAGAAAGCGCATCAGAGGCCGGCGTCGTGGTCGGGATCTCCGCCAGTGTCGCCGCGCGGGTGACCTGCGGCGCATTGTCGACGAAAGACCAGACAAAATCAGTGAACGACTCGCCATTTTCCTCCATCGCCAGATACGCCCGGGCGTTGCCGATAATGGCCTGGATTTTTCCCCGATGGCGGATAATCCCGGTATCCTGTAGCAGCCGCTCGACATCATCGTCCCCCATCGCCGCCACGCGCACCGGATCGAACTGGTGAAAAGCCTGGCGATAGTTCTGCCGTTTTTTTAACACCGTGATCCACGACAACCCGGCCTGCTGGCCTTCAAGGCAGATCATTTCAAACAGCCGCTGGGACGCTTTTTGCGCGACACCCCATTCGGTATCGTGATACTCGATATATAACGGATCCTGACTCACCCATCCGCAACGCTGCATAGCTATTTCTCCCTCTGCGCTAAAAAAGTGGACGCCCCGGCTTGACGACTGAAAGATAAAGATAATAGTTAATACAGGGAAATCGTATCCCCAAAAAAACACAGCAATAATGCCGATTCGGCTCTTTTCTGGAGTCGCATTAATGATAATAAAGAAATGCAATGGCCTCCGGGGGTTCTTGTTCCCGGTGTGCGTATCCGTCTGGGTATCGTGTGTCTCTGGAGCGAATGCCTGGCAACAGGAATATATCGCTATCGATACAAAAAGTAATACGTCGGAACGTTATACATGGGATAGCGATCACCAACCACGCTATGAAGATATCCTCGCCGAGCGGATGAAGTCGTCTGAAACGCCGGGCGGACTGGCGTTAAACCAGGGGCTGGCGCCGCCTGACAGCAGCCGTGGGATGAGCGTCGGCTGGAATTATCTGCTGGCAAACGGCATGACCTCCGGGCCGGTGGCCAGCCTGCGCAGCGACTACAGCGCGCCGGCGACGAAAAGCGTTGGCGAGACGGGATATGTCAACACGCTCGGCTGGCGTATGGATTATCAGTCGCTGTGGGGCGTGCACCCCTGGGCTCAGGTGAGCTATAACCAGTCGCTCGCCAGCGATGCCTGGTCGCCGACCACTCGCGCCAGAGAGGGCGGCTGGAGTGATGTCACCCTGGGCGCCGATATGCCGCTGGGATCGCATGTGGCGGCATGGGCCACCCTGTCGCAGGCGGATAATGTCCCGTCGGGGGAAAATACGCTCTATCTGATGGGGGTCAGCGCCAACTTTTGAGCGGGGATTGTTACGCGTTTGAAACGATGCGGTTATTGTTAAATCTCAGTAATGGCGCATTTCTGTGAGATAGCGCACACTAACTTTTTTGCTGATATTCGCGGAATGAATGTCATGCAATGCCATTCATTCCGCCATTAATGCATTTCATTCCCTGCTGATGGCAGTTCATGCCTTTTTCCCCCACTGGATGAGGGGCCTTCGCTATTGTGGCGGCAGTTAATTTATCAGGACAACTGCTATGAACGCTGCAAACCGTCAATCGACCCGCTGGCTTACGCTTATCGGCACCATCATCACCCAATTCGCTCTCGGTTCGGTTTATACCTGGAGCCTGTTTAACAGTTCACTGTCTGACAAACTGGGCGAACCGGTGAGCCAGGTCGCCTTCTCCTTTGGCCTGCTGAGCCTCGGGCTGGCGCTCTCCTCGTCGGTCGCCGGCAAGCTGCAGGAGCGTTTCGGCGTGAAGCGCGTCACCATGGCCTCCGGGATCCTGCTCGGACTGGGCTTCTTCCTGACCGCGCACTCCAACAGCCTGATGATGCTGTGGCTGAGCGCGGGCGTGCTGGTGGGGCTGGCGGACGGCGCCGGTTATCTGCTGACCCTGTCGAACTGCGTGAAGTGGTTCCCGGAACGCAAAGGGCTGATTTCCGCCTTCTCCATCGGTTCCTATGGCCTCGGCAGCCTGGGGTTCAAATTCATTGATACTCATCTGCTGGCCACCGTCGGTCTGGAAAAAACCTTCGTCATCTGGGGCGCTATCGTGCTGGTGATGATCGTCTTTGGCGCGACCCTGATGAAAGATGCGCCAAATCATACGGCGACCACCGCGGCCAACGGCGTCGTGGAAAACGACTTTACTCTCGCCGAATCGATGCGTAAACCGCAGTACTGGATGCTGGCGGTGATGTTCCTGACGGCCTGCATGAGCGGTCTGTATGTGATTGGCGTGGCGAAAGATATCGCGCAGGGGATGGTCCATCTGGATGTCGCCACGGCGGCCAATGCGGTAACGGTTATCTCAATCGCTAACCTTAGCGGTCGCCTGGTGTTAGGTATCCTGTCCGATAAAATCTCCCGCATTCGCGTGATCACCCTCGGTCAGGTGGTGTCGCTGGTGGGGATGGCCGCGCTGCTGTTCGCTCCGCTGAATGCCATGACCTTTTTCGCCGCGATTGCCTGCGTCGCCTTTAACTTCGGCGGAACCATCACCGTCTTCCCGTCGCTGGTCAGTGAATTCTTCGGTCTGAACAACCTGGCGAAAAACTATGGCGTCATTTATCTGGGCTTTGGTATCGGCAGCATCTGCGGCTCCCTCATCGCTTCGCTGTTCGGGGGCTTCTACGTCACCTTCTGCGTGATCTTCGCTCTGCTGATTATTTCGCTGGCGCTTTCCACCACCATTCGTCAGCCGAAAGGCAGTGTCTATAGCGAGGCGCACGCCTGAAACCTGCAGCGTGAAACGTGCCCCTGATTAATACCCTAAGCAAATAGTGCCAATCCAGCCAAATGTTTTGTAAATGTTTGGCTGGATCACATTCCCTCCTGATACTTTTCCCGTTCCCTGTGGTCTACTTATCGCGCTTTGTAGAGGTTTCTGATAACCAACCCTAACGCACCCTATTAGCCTACTGACTCATGCCACAGCGTCAGGCGGTGTTTTATTCTTCTTTTTCCAGGTTTGCTTGCATGAAATATATTAGAACGATGACGCAGCAGAAGCTTAGTTTTTGGCTGGCGCTGTACATCGGCTGGTTTATGAACGTCGCCGTTTTTTTTCGGCGTTTCGATGGTTATGCTCAAGAGTTCACTTTCTGGAAAGGGCTTTCCGGTGTCGTTGAACTGGTGGCCACGGTCTTTGTCACCTTCTTCCTGTTACGTCTTCTGTCGCTGTTCGGCCGCCGTATCTGGCGCATTCTGGCGACGCTGATTGTTCTGTTTTCCGCCGCCGCCAGTTATTACATGACGTTCCTCAACGTGGTGATTGGCTACGGGATTATCGCCTCGGTGATGACCACCGATATCGACCTGTCGAAAGAGGTCATCGGCTGGCACCTGATCCTCTGGCTGGCGGCGGTGAGCGCGCCGCCGCTGCTGTTTATCTGGAGCAACCGTTGCCGTCATACGCTGCTGCGCCAACTGCGTACCCCGGGTCAGCGGGTTAAAAACGTGCTGATCGTGGTGCTGGCCGGCCTCATCGTCTGGGGCCCCATCCGCCTGCTTGAGCTGCGCCAACACGATGTAGAGCGCCATTCTGAAGTGGATATGCCGAGCTACGGCGGGGTGATCGCCAACTCCTACCTGCCATCGAACTGGCTGTCGGCGCTGGGGCTGTACGCCTGGGCGCAGGTGGATGAATCCTCAGACAACAAATCGCTGATTAACCCGGCGAAGAAATTTACCTACGTCGCCCCGGAAGGGCTCGATGACACCTACGTGGTGTTTATCATTGGCGAAACCACCCGCTGGGATCATATGGGCATCCTCGGCTATAGCCGCAACACCACGCCAGAGCTGGCGAAAGAGAAGAATCTGGTCGCCTTCCGCGGCTACTCGTGCGATACCGCCACCAAGCTGTCGTTACGCTGCATGTTTGTGCGTCAGGGCGGGGCAGAGGATAATCCGCAGCGGACCCTCAAAGAGCAGAACGTCTTTGCGGTGCTGCATCAACTGGGCTTCAGCGGCAATCTGTACGCCATGCAGAGTGAGATGTGGTTCTACAGTAACACGATGGCCAACAATATCGCCTATCGCGAGCAGATTGGCGCCGAACCGCGTAACCGCGGCAAGAGCGTTGACGATATGCTGCTGGTGGATGAGATGAAGCGCGGTATGGCGCAGGGCAACGCCTCCGGTAAGCACCTGATCATCCTGCATACGAAAGGCTCGCACTTTAACTATACCCAACGCTATCCGCGCAGCTTCGCCCAGTGGAAGCCGGAGTGTGTCGGCGTCGACAACAAATGTTCTAAAGCGGAGCTGATTAACTCCTACGACAACAGCGTGACCTATGTCGATCACTTTATCGTCAGCGTCCTCGACCAGCTGCGGGATAAGAAAGCGATTGTGTTCTATGCCGCCGACCATGGCGAGTCGATTAACGAGCGCGAACATCTGCACGGTACGCCGCGCAAGATGGCGCCGCCGGAACAGTTCCGTGTGCCGATGATGGTCTGGATGTCGGATAAATATCTGGAGAATCCCGATCATGCCGCCGCGTTCGCCCATCTGCAGCAGCAGGCCGCGATGAAGGTGCCGCGACGCCACGTCGAGCTGTACGACACCATTATGGGCTGCCTCGGCTATACCTCGCCGGATGGCGGGATCAATGAGAACAACAACTGGTGTCGCGTGCCGGCTTCGAAGAAAGCGGCGAAGGAATAGCAATAGTGGCGAGATTCTCGCCGCTTGATTGATTTTTTGCTAATAAGGCATTGACGGGGGTGCATCCCAGCAGTAAGATGCGCCCCGCATTCGGTGATTGGCGCAGCCTGGTAGCGCACTTCGTTCGGGACGAAGGGGTCGGAGGTTCGAATCCTCTATCACCGACCAAATTCAAAAAGCCTGCTCAATGAGCAGGCTTTTTTGCATCTGCGGCCAGTGAGGATGAGAACCTCCGGGGGCAGGAGGTTCGACTCGAGCGGAGCGAGAGAACGTTGCGTCAGCAACGGCCCGCAGGGCGAGCCACAAAGTGGCGAGTCATCCTCTATCACCGACCAAATTCAAAAAGCCTGCTCAACGAGCAGGCTTTTTTGCATCTGTAGCCTGTGAGGATGAGAACCTCCGGGGGCAGGAGGTTCGACTTGTGTTCCGTAGGCCCGCGCAAGCGCAGCGCCGCCGGGCATCATCAGCGCGCTACTGGCCAAAAACCCCATCAAAATCACAAAAAACGTCTTTATCCCCATTTCCAGCCAGCTGTTCGCTATTTTGTGACATCTTCCATTGCATTTTTTTATCGATGAACAGATCTTTTTTCGCGAAGCTTATGGCTAAATGCAGCATTTTCCGCTGTGCGTTTTAACGTTCACGCTATTAATCGCTCACATATTGGTCACATAGTAAGAAATTTTTCTCATTTGCTGGCATTGTTTCCCACTGGGTGTCGCACCTTAATAAGGTCTTTATTCTGCATATTCGCCTGTAGCATAAATTTCTCTGCTGAAAATAGCGTCTTGAAGTTTTTTTAATCTTTGCCTGCCGTTTCTCACGCTGGATGTAAAACCCGGCTGGCTGTATTGACGTTTCCCCATTCTGTTGACAGATTGTAGGGCATGAGGGGCATTTCATGGAGAATCCGTACTGCAACTCAGTCGTTTTTGCGAAAGGAATCCCCATCTCTCTCTACGCCTTCGGGCACCACCGACCGGACCGGGTATATTCTAAATAGTTCGCGCTGCGGGAAGGCGGCAAGTTTGCGAATCCCCAGGAACATAGATAACGATGTGACTGGGATAATCGAGCGCAGCCACCGCATCCGTGGTTCGAAATATGACGAATAAAAATAAATAAAGGTCTGGCGGATATATGCAAACAACATCACAGTTTTGGAGCAGAATAATGAGTATTTCCTTGAAGAAATCAGGGATGCTGAAGCTTGGTCTGAGCCTGGTCGCCATGACCGTCGCCGCCAGCGTGCAAGCGAAAACCCTGGTTTATTGTTCAGAAGGCTCGCCGGAAGGCTTTAACCCACAGCTCTTCACCTCTGGCACCACCTATGACGCCAGTTCCGTACCCATCTACAACCGCCTGGTCGAATTCAAAACCGGTACGACGGAAGTTATTCCGGGACTGGCTGAGAAATGGGAAGTTAGTGCGGACGGTAAAACCTATACTTTCCACCTGCGTCAGGGCGTGAAGTGGCAGGATAATAAAGACTTTAAACCAACCCGTGACCTGAACGCCGATGACGTGGTGTTCTCCTTCGATCGTCAGAAGAATACCAATAACCCGTACCATAAAGTTTCTGGCGGCAGCTATGAATACTTTGAAGGGATGGGATTACCAGACCTGATTAGCGAAGTGAAGAAAGTGGACGATAAAACCGTCCAGTTCGTCCTGACCCGCCCGGAAGCGCCGTTCCTCGCTGACCTGGCCATGGACTTCGCTTCCATTCTCTCTAAAGAGTATGCCGACAACATGCTGAAAGCCGGCACGCCGGAAAAAGTAGACCTCAATCCTATCGGTACCGGTCCATTCCAGCTGCTGCAGTACCAGAAAGATTCCCGCATTCTGTATAAAGCCTTCCCGGGCTACTGGGGCACCAAGCCGAAGATCGATCGTCTGGTCTTCTCCATCACCCCGGATGCCTCCGTGCGCTACGCCAAGCTGCAGAAAAATGAGTGCCAGGTGATGCCGTATCCTAACCCGGCGGACATCGCGCGCATGAAGGAAGATAAAAACATTACCCTGCTGGAACAGCCGGGTCTGAACGTCGGTTATCTCTCCTTCAACACCGAGAAGAAACCGCTGGACGAGGTGAAAGTTCGTCAGGCGCTGACCTACGCGGTTAACAAAGAAGCGATCATCAAAGCGGTTTACCAGGGCGCAGGCCAGGCGGCGAAGAACCTGATCCCGCCGACCATGTGGGGCTATAACGACGACGTCAAAGACTACACCTACGATCCGGAGAAGGCGAAGCAGCTGCTGAAAGAAGCGGGCCTGGAAAAAGGCTTCACTATCGACCTGTGGGCGATGCCGGTACAGCGTCCGTATAACCCGAACGCCCGCCGTATGGCGGAGATGATCCAGGCCGACTGGGCCAAGATTGGCGTCCAGGCCAAGATCGTCACCTACGAGTGGGGCGAGTATCTGAAACGCGCGAAAGCGGGCGAGCACCAGACCGTCATGATGGGCTGGACCGGCGACAACGGGGATCCGGATAACTTCTTCGCGACCCTGTTCAGCTGCGCCGCGGCGAAAGACGGCTCCAACTACTCGCGCTGGTGCTATAAGCCGTTTGAAGATCTGATTCAGCCGGCCCGCGCCACCGACGACCACAACAAGCGTATTGAACTGTACAAACAGGCTCAGGTAGTGATGCATGACCAGGCTCCGGCGCTGATCATCGCTCACTCCACCGTTTACGAGCCAGTGCGTAAAGAAGTCAAAGGCTATGTGGTGGATCCGCTGGGTAAACACCACTTCGATAACGTCTCTGTCGAATAATAAGCACGATGCCTGACCCCCTCTCCCCGCGTGGGAGAGGTGGGGGGCGTATTCCCGCTATTCCGGGGAATGCTTTTGTGAGCAATACAGACGCCCTGTCGCCAGGCGGGACGTCACTAGAGAGAATCCGGGTTATGTTGCAGTTTATTCTCCGACGTCTGGGACTTGTCATCCCGACATTTATCGGTATCACCCTTCTCACCTTTGCCTTCGTCCATATGATCCCCGGCGATCCGGTGATGATTATGGCGGGCGAACGTGGTATTTCCCCCGAACGTCACGCGCAGCTGCTGGCCGAAATGGGCCTTGATAAGCCGCTGTGGCAGCAATATGCCCACTATATCTGGGGCGTGCTGCACGGTGATTTAGGCATCTCGCTGAAAAGCCGCATTCCCGTGTGGCAGGAGTTTGTCCCGCGCTTTAAAGCCACCCTTGAGCTGGGCGTCTGCGCGATGATCTTCGCCGTCGCCGTCGGCATTCCGGTGGGCGTGCTGGCTGCGGTAAAACGCGGCTCCATCTTTGACCACACCGCGGTGGGCCTGGCGCTGACCGGCTACTCGATGCCTATCTTCTGGTGGGGCATGATGTTGATTATGCTGGTTTCGGTACAGCTGAACCTGACGCCGGTCTCCGGGCGCATCAGCGATACGGTGTTCCTTGACGATACCCTGCCGCTGACCGGCTTTATGCTGATCGACACCGCCATCTGGGGCGAGCAGGGCGACTTTATTGACGCCTTAATGCATATGATCCTGCCCGCCATCGTGCTGGGCACCATTCCGCTGGCGGTGATCGTGCGTATGACCCGGTCGTCGATGCTGGAAGTGCTCGGCGAAGACTACATCCGTACCGCGCGCGCCAAAGGCCTGACCCGGATGCGGGTGATTGTGATCCACGCGTTGCGTAACGCGATGCTGCCGGTGGTCACGGTGATTGGCCTGCAGGTGGGCACGCTGCTGGCGGGCGCCATCCTGACGGAAACCATTTTCTCATGGCCTGGTTTAGGCCGCTGGCTGATCGACGCGCTGCAGCGTCGCGATTATCCGGTGGTGCAGGGCGGGGTGCTGCTGGTGGCGACGATGATTATCCTCGTCAACCTGCTGGTCGACCTGCTGTACGGCGTGGTGAACCCGCGTATCCGGCATAAGAAGTAAGGGGCCATCATGTCACAAGTTACTGAAAATAAAGTTATCACTGCGCCGGTGCCCATGACCCCGCTGCAGGAGTTCTGGCACTATTTCAAGCGCAATAAAGGGGCGGTGGTTGGTCTGGTGTACGTGGCGGTGATGATCATTATCGCCGTGTTCGCCAACTTCCTCGCCCCGTATAACCCGGCGGATCAGTTCCGTGATTCGCTGCTGGCGCCCCCGTTCTGGCAGGAGGGCGGCAGCCTGGCGCATCTGCTCGGCACTGACGACGTGGGCCGCGATATTCTGTCTCGCCTGATGTATGGCGCGCGCCTGTCGCTGTTGGTGGGCTGCCTGGTGGTGGTCCTGTCGCTGATCCTCGGCGTGGTGCTCGGCCTGGTGGCGGGCTATTTCGGCGGGGTGGTGGACTCGGTCATCATGCGCGTCGTCGATATTATGCTGGCGCTGCCGAGTCTGCTGCTGGCGCTGGTGCTGGTGGCTATCTTCGGCCCCTCCATCGTCAACGCCTCGCTGGCGCTCACCTTCGTGGCGCTCCCGCACTACGTGCGTCTGACGCGCGCGGCGGTGCTGGTGGAGGTCAACCGCGACTACGTGACCGCCTCCCGCGTGGCGGGCGCCGGGGCGATGCGCCAGATGTTCGTCAATATTCTGCCTAACTGTCTCGCGCCGCTGATCGTTCAGGCGTCGCTGGGCTTCTCTAACGCCATTCTCGACATGGCCGCGCTGGGGTTCCTCGGCATGGGCGCGCAGCCGCCGACGCCGGAGTGGGGCACCATGCTCTCCGACGTATTGCAGTTCGCACAGAGCGCCTGGTGGGTGGTGACCTTCCCGGGCGTGGCGATCCTGCTGACGGTGCTGGCATTTAACCTGATGGGTGACGGTCTGCGTGACGCGCTCGATCCCAAACTGAAGCAGTAAGAGGTTCGAGATGGCGTTATTGAATGTAGATAAATTATCGGTGCATTTCGGCGATGAAAACGCGCCGTTCCGCGCCGTGGACCGCATCAGCTATAGCGTGAAGCAGGGCGAAGTGGTCGGCATCGTCGGGGAGTCTGGATCCGGTAAATCCGTCAGCTCGCTGGCGATTATGGGCCTGATTGATTACCCCGGCCGGGTGATGGCGGACAAACTGGAGTTTAACGGCCGCGATCTGCAGCGCATCTCTGAAAAAGAGCGGCGCCAGCTGGTGGGGGCGGAGGTGGCGATGATCTTCCAGGATCCGATGACCAGCCTCAATCCGTGCTATACCGTCGGCTACCAGATTATGGAAGCGATTAAAGTCCATCAGGGCGGCAATAAGCAAACCCGCCGCCAGCGGGCCATCGACCTGCTGAACCTGGTGGGCATTCCCGATCCGGCGTCGCGGCTGGACGTCTATCCGCATCAGCTTTCCGGCGGGATGAGCCAGCGCGTGATGATCGCGATGGCGATTGCCTGTCGGCCAAAACTGCTGATTGCCGATGAACCGACCACCGCGCTGGACGTGACCATTCAGGCGCAGATCATCGAGCTGCTGCT
This sequence comes from Klebsiella sp. M041, assembly GCF_059759695.1. Lineage (NCBI taxonomy): Bacteria > Pseudomonadati > Pseudomonadota > Gammaproteobacteria > Enterobacterales > Enterobacteriaceae > Klebsiella > Klebsiella sp. M041. Next base: position 117,280 of record NZ_JCAXWU010000002.1, on the reverse strand, counting down.
GGATCTGCAGCAGCAGGAGAATATGGCGCTGGTGCTGATCACCCACGACCTGGCGCTGGTGGCCGAGGCCGCGCATAAAATTATCGTTATGTATGCCGGTCAGGTGGTGGAGACTGGCGATGCGAAGGATATTTTCCGCGCGCCGCGTCATCCATACACCCAGGCGCTGCTGCGCGCGCTGCCGGAGTTCGCCCAGGATAAAGCGCGTCTGGCGTCGCTGCCGGGCGTGGTGCCGGGGAAATATGACCGTCCCAACGGCTGCCTGCTGAACCCGCGCTGCCCCTATGCTACGGATAAATGTCGTAGCGAAGAGCCGGCGCTCGCGGATCTCACTGGCGGCCGCCAGTCTAAATGTCACTACCCACTCGATGATGCCGGGAGGCCTGGATTATGAGTACGCAAAAGGCCGCCACGCCACAACCGCTGTTGCAGGCCATTGATCTGAAAAAACACTACCCGGTGAAGAAGGGGTTATTCGCCCCGGAACGGCTGGTGAAGGCGCTGGACGGCGTCTCCTTTACCCTTGAGCGCGGTAAAACGCTGGCGGTGGTGGGGGAGTCGGGCTGCGGTAAATCGACCCTCGGTCGTCTGCTGACGATGATTGAAATTCCCACCGGCGGCGAGCTCTATTATCAGGGGCAGGATCTGCTTAAGCACGACCCGCAGGCGCAGAAGCTGCGGCGGCAAAAAATCCAGATTGTGTTCCAGAACCCCTACGGTTCTCTGAACCCGCGTAAAAAAGTGGGGCAGATTCTGGAAGAGCCGCTGCTGATTAACAGCAGCCTGAGCAAAGAGCAGCGCCGCGAAAAAGCGCTGGCGATGATGGCGAAAGTGGGCCTGAAAACAGAGCACTACGATCGCTACCCGCATATGTTCTCCGGCGGTCAGCGCCAGCGTATCGCCATTGCCCGCGGGCTGATGCTCGATCCGGACGTGGTGATTGCCGATGAGCCGGTCTCCGCGCTGGACGTTTCGGTACGCGCTCAGGTGCTGAACCTGATGATGGATCTGCAGCAGGATTTAGGGCTGTCCTACGTGTTTATCTCCCACGACCTGTCGGTCGTCGAGCATATCGCTGATGAAGTGATGGTGATGTATCTCGGCCGCTGCGTGGAGAAGGGCACCAAGGAGCAGATCTTTAACAATCCGCGTCATCCATACACCCAGGCGCTGTTGTCGGCGACGCCGCGTCTGAACCCGGACGACCGTCGCGAGCGGATTAAGCTGACCGGCGAGCTGCCGAGCCCGCTGAATCCGCCGCCGGGCTGCGCCTTCAACGCGCGCTGCCGCCGGCGCTTCGGCCCCTGCACCCAGCTTCAGCCGCAGCTGAAAGATTACGGCGGCCAGCTGGTGGCCTGCTTTGCCGTCGACCAGGATGAGAATCCGCAAAAGCCCCACGCCTGATGGCACGCTCCCGGTCCGATGACCGGGAGCTTCTCTCCCGCCGGAGATGAAATCCGACGATATCGCCTTTTATCGCAGTGAATGCCACGCTCTCGGAGCATTCTTCGTCGATTATCCGAAAAAATAAGACTTTCAGTCCATTTTTATAGAATTAAAGAGAAATTAAAATGGTTCAGGTTTATTCTTTCGCTTATCTGACGCTATGATTCTATCATCGCGAAATACCTTTATATAAAAACGAATGGGAAGCGCGGTGGTTGCGGGGCTTAAGGATGTACGCATACCTAAAAAATGGGGCTATTCTTCTCAAAGGGAAATGTTAGTGTAGCGATACTTCTGCCGTGGAATCACACCGAAAATCAAAATCTAAACTATTATAACCCTGTCAATCGTGTGTATTGGTACGTCTCCACCGGCGCTTTTTCTGCCATACCAGAGACGTCACGATATTTTAAATATACTCAGAAAATAACAACAAACTTAATATGAAATTTTTAAAATCATGAGGTTATCAATGAACCATTATGATGATCTGCAGCGCTTTCAGGAAAAAACGCGGACGCAAAACCTCAACTTTCAGGATCTTTCATCGCAAGCCGCCACGCGGGAGCATGGAGACTGGGCGATCCTCAATCAGCTCAATCCCGGTGCAGAGAAACCCTCTTCCCTGGCGCTGGGAGGCTCGGTCTCCGCGCCGTTGCCGCAGTCGGTGCCTGCAGATCTGTTCCGCCAGGTAGAGGCGGCCGTCGCAGTGGCGCCAGCCTCTGATCCTGTTGCGTCTGCCGCGCCAGCGGCCCCGCAGCCGGTCGTGGAGACCGCCGCAGCCGCGCCGGAGCCGGTCAGGCAGGAGCCTGCGGTGGCCCCTGCGCCTCCCATCCCGGCGCCTGAACCGGCAATGGCTCCGCCGCCGAGAATGGCCCCCCGACCCGCGCCCGCCGCCGAGAACTATGCCCACCTGTTCGCGACGAAAAGCGCAGAGCCGGTGGCGAAAAATAAAGACCAGCCTTTGAAATCACTTCTGGAAAGGATCGCAACATGCCGTTGATTTGCGTCTGTTCACCGAAAGGTGGCGTAGGGAAAACGACCCTTGCGGCCAATTTAGCCTATGCGCTGGCGCGGACCGGCAGCAAAGTTCTGGCGCTGGATTTTGACGTCCAGAACGCTCTGCGTTTGCATTTTGGCGTGCCGCTGAACGATGAGCGCGGCTACGTGGCGAAGGCGCTGGAAATGCACGACTGGAGCCAGTGCGTGCTGAGCGCCGGCAGCAATATTTTCGTCCTGCCGTATGGCGAAGTGAGCGAAGCGCAGTGTCAGGCGTTTGATGAGCAGCTGACTCACAACGACCATTTTCTCCAGCGCGGTCTCTCCGCGCTGCTGAATTATCCCGGGCTGATCACCATCGCCGATATGCCGCCAGGGCCTTCGCCGGCGCTAAAGGCGCTGACGGGTCTGGCGGACCTGCATCTGATCCCGCTGCTGGCGGATACCGCCTCGATGTCGACCCTGGCGCACGTGGAAAAACAGCGCCTGACCGGCGCGGCGCTGAATCACAAGCATGGGCACTATTTCGTCATTAACCAAAGCGATAGCCGTCGCCAGGTCAGCCGGGACGTCACCAGCCTGATGGAAGAAAAACTGGGCGAACGACTGCTTGGCATTGTCCATCGTGATGAAAGCGTGGTGGAGGCCAATGCGTCGCAGAAGTCGATTCTGGACTTTAACGCCTCCTCGGCAGCGGCCTTCGATATTGAAATTATTGCTAAAAAAATATCTTCGCTGTTGGGTATCCATATTGGCGATGGCACGGTGCACAGCCAGCCACGCATGTCAGGGCTTTAACTTATTGCAGGGCTGCTGAATGAAAAAATCTCTTTTTTGGTTGCTGGCGCTGGTGCTCTCTCCGGTCGCCGTGCTGGTAGTGATCACGCCGATGGACAGCCAGAAGCAGTACATCTTTGGTCTGCTGAGCATTGGTATTCTGTTTCTGATGGGTTTCAGCAAACGGCGCAGCATCTCGGTGATCATGGTCGTCACTTCGCTGCTGATGTCCACCCGTTACATGTATTTTCGCCTCACGCAGACCCTGCACTTCAACTCAGCCATTGAAACCATTCTCGGCATGGGGCTCTTTCTGGCGGAAGTCTATATCTGGGTAATGCTGCTGCTTAACTATCTGCAGACGGTCTGGCCGCTGAAGCGCGGCATTGTTCCGCTGCCGGATGATATGAGCAAGTGGCCGACGGTCGATATCTATATTCCGAGCTATAACGAACCGCTGGAGGTGGTGCGTGACACTGTCCTCGCGGCACAATGTATTGATTATCCAAAAGATAAAATGAAAATCTATCTTCTGGATGACGGTAAGCGCAGCGAGTTTGCCGTGTTCGCCGCCGACGTCGGAGTGGGCTATATTACCCGCAACGACAACAAGCACGCCAAAGCGGGGAACCTCAACCACGCGCTGACCCTGACCCAGGGAGAGCTTATCTGCGTCTTCGACTGCGACCACGTCGCCACGCGCGTGTTTCTGCAGGCCACCGTCGGCGGCTTTCTGAAAGATCCGATGCTGGCGCTGGTGCAGACGCCGCACTACTTCTATTCCCCGGATCCGTTCGAGCGCAACCTCTCCGTCGGGCGCAATATTCCGAACGAAGGGATGCTGTTCTATGGCCCGATTCAGCAGGGCAACGATAACTGGAACGCCACCTTTTTCTGCGGCTCCTGCGCGGTGATCCGCCGCGAGGCGCTGGCGCAGATCGGCGGTTTCGCCGTCGAAACGGTCACCGAGGACGCCCATACGGCGCTCAAGTTCCAGCGCCTTGGGTGGAAATCGGCCTTTCTCGATATTCCGCTGGCGGCTGGCCTCGCCACCGAGCGCCTGGTGGTGCACGTTATCCAGCGTACTCGCTGGGCGCGCGGGATGACGCAGATTTTTCGCGTTGATAACCCGCTGTTTGGCCGCGGGCTGACCTTCCAGCAGCGCTTGTGCTATCTCAGCGCCATGCTCTACTACCAGTTCGCGCTTCCGAGGGTGGTGTTTGTCACCGCCCCGCTGGCTTACCTGCTGTTTAACCTCAATATTATTTACTCATCAGCGAGCCTGATCGTCTCTTATGCGCTGCCGCACCTGTTTCTCGCCATCTACGTCGGTTCGCGAATGAACGGCCGCTACCGCTACAGCTTCTGGGGGGAAATCTACGATATTGTGCTGGCTTTCCACCTGGTGCTGCCGACCCTGGTGACGATGATTTTCCCCAAGCGCGGCAAATTCAACGTCACCGATAAGGGCGGCCTGCTGGACGTCGGCTACTTCGATTTCACCGTGGTGCGCCCGCATCTGGTGGTGGCCTGCCTGCTGGCGCTGGGGGTGATCGTCGGCATCGTCCGGGCGATTGGTCATGACTACTTTGGATCGGACCCCAACGTTATCGCCCTCAACGTCGGATGGGGGATCTACAGTCTGATCTTCCTGCTGGCGGCGATTGCCGTAGCGCGCGAAACGCGGCAGGTGCGGAAAACCATTCGTATCGATGTCGATATTCCGGTGGTGATCCATTACGCCAGCGGCATCGTTTCCCGCAGCCATACCGAGGATCTGTCGATGGGCGGCTGCCGCGTGGTGGCGCCGGATACGCGCCATCTGGAGGATGATATCGAAGAGATTGAGCTGATCCTGCAGTCCGGGGCTATTTCGATCCCGGCGCAGCTGGTCACCTCTGACGAGCGCTTCCTGCGCCTCAAGTTTGATGAAGATATTCCGCTTTCGCGCCGCCGTGAACTGGTGCGCGTGGTGCTGGCCCGCGCGGATGCCTGGATTAATCCGCCGCGCCCGCAGGATAACCCGTTCCGCTCCTTCTTCACCATTTTACGCTGCGTGTTCGAACTGTTCTGGCTGACGTGGAAAACCCGTCGCAGCCAGCGCAATCGGGCAACAGTGGCGAAAACGGCGCAGGAGGATGGCACGTTATGAAGCGATTAACGACGCTGGCACTGCTGGCAGGGATGCTCTCTGCGCCTGCGCTGCACAGTGAAGAACCGGGCGCCGCCGCCCCGCTGAGCTTCCCGCAGCTCAACGGCGCGGCGGACAGCGAGCCAGGCGACGAACCCCCGGCTGCCTCGCCGGAGGAGGGCGCCTCTCCGGCAGCCCCTGCCACCGCCGGCGATGCGGCGGCGACGGCCCCTGCGCCGGATATGCCGGACTTACCCCCGCCGGTGAGCGGTACGGCCGCGCCGGAGGTCATTCCTGTCGCCCCGGTCTGGGGAGGCGACCTGAATCTGGCGCAGATGGGGATGCCGGACGGCATTATCCTCAGCGGCGGTCAGCGGCAGGGGGGCGTCAGCTTTACCCTGCCTTCCGATCAGGTAGTGATCCATTCGCAGCTCAGCCTTGCCGTTCGCGTATCGCCGGAAATGGCGAGCCGCAACGCCACCCTGCAGCTGATGCTCAACGGTCAACCGCTCGGCACCCTGCCGCTGGGCGCCGATGGCGAGGATGTCTCCCATTATCAGCTGGATATCCCGCCCGCGCTGATGGTCTCCAGCAATAACCTGAGCGTGAAGATCAACGATGGCGATACCCTGCAGTGCCAGCGTGACATTCATGATTCGTCGCGGGTCACGGTGCTGCCCACGTCGCATTTCAGCTGGGAAAGCCAGCAGTTGAACATCAGCGACGACCTGAGCCACTTCCCGCGTCCCTTCTTCGACAGCATGCAGATGACGCCGGCGGACATCGCCGTTTCCTATGGAGCGAAGCCGTCGGCCGACGTCTTCAGCGCCGCGGCGCTGGTCTCCTCCTGGCTGGGTATCCAGGCGGACTATCGCGGCATCGCCTTCAGCGCGCTGCGCGACCGCCTGCCGGAACGCCATGGCATCGTGATTGGCCATCCGGGCGAGCAGGTGGGCGGTATGACGCTGCCGGAAACCGATAAGCCGCTGCTGCGCATCATCGCCAATCCCGCCAATCCGGCCTATAAGCTGCTGTTGATCGTCGGCAAAAACGATACCGCGCTGCGCATGGCTGCCTGGCGGTTAACCCGCGGTAACTTTGCGCCGCAAACCGCGACGCTGGATGTCGAGCCGCAGACCATCCCGGTTGGCAAAGCGTATGATGCCCCGCGCTGGATCCCCACCGATCGTCCGGTCAGGCTCAGCGAACTGCTGCGTAAGGATCAAAGCCCGACCGTCAGCGGCGTCTGGCATGAACCTTTACGTATCGCCTTCCGCGCCGCCCCGGACCTCTATCTGTGGGATGGCGAGACGATCCCGCTGCAGGTTGGCTACCGCTTCCCGTCGGAAAACTGGATCAATGAGGATAAGTCCCTGCTGAGCGTCACGCTCAATGGCACCTTCCTCAACAACCTGCCGATGAACAAGCAGGGGCCGCTGGAGAAAGTCTGGCGCCACCTCGGCGGGGATGCGCGCCAGGAGCGCTTTACCATCCCGCTGGCCCCCTACCTGATCTACGGCGATAACCAGCTGTCGATGTACTTCAATGTGGTGCCGAAGGACGATGTTCCGTGCCAGGTGCTGCTGAATAACAATATCAAGAGCCGCATCACTGACGACTCCTGGATTGATTTGAGCAAGACGCGACACTTCTCGCTGCTGCCAAACCTCTCCTATTTCGTCGGCGCCTCGTTCCCCTTCTCGCGGCTGGCGGACTATTCGCAAACGACGCTCCTGCTGCCGGCGGAACCGTCTGAGACCCAGGTGGCGACCCTGCTGAATCTGGCCGCGCGCTCCGGGAATGCGACCGGCACCGCGCTGGCGAATAACCGCGTCGTTCTCGGGATGCCCACCGGCGGCGGGGATTTGCAGTCGCTGCGCGAACGTGACGTGCTGGCGGTCACCGCTCTCGATCAGCAGGCCTTCAACCAGAGCCTGCTGGCCGATTCACCGTACCGCCCGGTGGATAATGTGCTGAGCGTTCGCGAGCCCGATCTGTGGCAAAAAGCGCAGCGCCGGCTCACCGGCGACTGGACCTCCGCCAGCCTCGACGCCGATCGCTACTTCTCGTCCAGCAGCGCCTGGCGCGGGTTTATCAGCTATCGTTCGCCGTGGAACCCCGCCCGGCTGGTGGTGGTGGCGATGGCCAGCAATGATGATCAGCTGGCGCGACTGAAAAACGATCTGGACTCACCGCGCATCAACGCCGGGATCCGTGGCGATACCGCGGTGATCACCAGCGATAACGGGGTGCGCAGTTTCCAGGTGAGTACGCCGTTCCCCAGCGGTCAGATGCCGTGGTACATGATGGCGGTCTGGTATGCCAGCCAGCACTCCGGTTTCCTCGCCCTGCTGGGGCTGATTGCCACCTCGATAATGGGACTGGCGCTGACCGCGATGTTTAAACGTCACGCCCGTAAGCGTCTGGGTTCGGGGGATAACCAATGAAAAGAAAGATAACGATAACGATGAAAAGCTCCCGGCGGCTCACCACATTCTGCCTCACCGGCGCCCTGGCTCTCGGCGCCTCTGGCGGCGCGCTGGCGGCGGGTAACGACGCGGCGCTGCAGGCGCTGTTCGCCCAGGCCAACTATTGGCATGAGAAATCCCATGACGAGCTGGCGATGGAGTCCCTGCAGAAGGTGCTCTCGGTGGATGCCAACAACACCCAGGCGCTGTATCTGATGGCGCTCTGGTCGCAGCAGGGCGGCGATATGCAGGCGGCGGCGCAGTGGCGCGCGCGGCTGGCGAAAGCGGCGCCGGATAGCCCGGGCCTGCAGGATCTGGACAACGCCAAAAAGATGTCGCAGGTGCCGCAGGGCCAGCTCAGCCTGGCCCGCCAGCAGGCGCGCGGCGGCAATATCCCCGGGGCGCTGGCGACCTGGCGCAGCATGTTCAATGGCAATACGCCGCCTGCCGGGCTGGCGGCGGAATATTACCTGACCATGGCCAGCGACAAATCGCTTTATCCGCAGGCCATCAGCGAACTGCGGCAGTACGTGGCGCAGCATCCGCAGGAGAACGCCCCGCGGGTGGCGCTGGGCTAAGCGTTAACCTGGCGGGAAGAGACCCGTCGGGAAGGGATCGCCCTGCTCGAGCCGATGGCCAGCGGCAATAAAGAGGCGGACAGCGGCTTGCGTCAGGCCTTGCTCTGGCTGGGCCCGCAGGCCGGGGATGAGCAGTATTACGATACCTGGATGCAGCGGCATCCGCAGGATAGCGAAGTTCAGGACTACTTTCGTGAACGGCGCAGCGGTCAGGCCCGCGGCCAGGGCTACGCCAATCTCAACAGCGGCAATACCGCTGCCGCGAAACAGCAGTTTGAAGAGGTATTGCAGACCAACCCGCAGGATGCCGATGCGCTGGCGGGCATGGGCTATATCGCCCAGCGCAGCGGCGACTACCAGGCCGCGTCACAATATCTGAGCCGGGCGGCGGATCTCGGCGGCGACGCTTCGGCGACCCGCCGTCAGCAGGCGGCCGATGCCCTGTTCTACGGCCAGCTGGCGCAGGCCCAGCAGGCCTATAAGCAGGGCAATATCAGCCAGGCGCTGGCGCTCTCCGCGCCGCTGGCGCAGCAGAGCGGGGCGCGGGGCGCCTCGGCGAAGCTGTTTCGCGCCGATGTGCTGCGGCATAACAAAGATTTACCCCAGGCCGAGCAAACGCTGCGCTCACTGTTAAACGACGATCCACAGAATGCGGCAGCGCGGGAAAACCTCTACTACGTGCTGCGCGAGCAGAATAAATCCGCCGAGGCGCAGGCGATGCTGCAGACGCTGCCGCAGAGTCTGCAGCAAAAACTGCAGCCGCGAGTGGTGGCCGGCGTCCCGGGCGACGCCCTGCGCCGTCAGGCCCAGGCGCAGGTCAGCAGCGGTAACCCAGCCGGCGCCATTGCCACCCTGCGCCAGGGCGTCGCCCGCTATCCGGACGATCCCTGGCTGCGTCTCGATCTGGCCCGACTGCTGCAAAAATCGGGTAACGCCAGCGAGGCCTCTTCGCTGATGTCGGCGGCCTATCGCCCCGGCGCCAGCAACAGCGCGCTGTATGCCGCCGCGCTGTTCGCCAGCGAAAACGGCGCCTGGCAGCAGGCGCAGACGCTGCTGTCGCGCATTCCCGGCGGCAGCCAGACCAGCGACATGCGCGATTTACGTCAGCGGGTGAACTACAACCTGCAGCTGGTGACGGCCGAAAACTACCTGGCGCAGGGCAATACCATCGCCGCCAGCAATACCCTGCGGGCGATGGCCTCTACGCCGCCGAAAGCCCCGGCGGACGCCGGCAAGCTGGCGCGGCTGCTGGCCGAGAGCGGCGACCTGACCACCGCGGTATCGCTGGTGCGCAACAATATCAGCGGCGGGGTGTCCGGCAACGCCGGCGATTACGCCGATCAGATCGCCGTCCTGAACCAGGCCGGGCTGACCGGCGAGGCGCAGAACCTGATCAGCAATCCGCAGCTGCAGGCCAGCAGTACGCCGACGCAGCTGGCGAGCATTCGCAATGGCTATGTGATCAACGAGGCCGATCGCCTGCGCGAGCAGGGCAATTACGCCGCGGCGTATGACAAGCTGATCCGCGCCATGCAAAGCGATCCGCAAAACACCGATCTGATGTTCGCCATGGCGCGGCTGTACCAGAGCGGCAAAATGAACAAAGAGGCCGGGGTGGTCTATGACTACCTGATGACGCGCGATACGCCGAACCAGGATGCGCGCGCCGGGGCCATCGACGTGGCGCTGTCGGCGGGGAACAACGATCGCGCTGAACAGCTGGCCGGCGGCTTGCGTCAGGATAACTCCCCGGATCGCCTGCTGCTGCTGGCGAGAGTGGCGGAGGCCCAGGGGCATCATCAGCAGGCGATGACCTACCTGCGCAGCGCCCGCGGCAAACTGCTGGGCATGCAAAGCACCAACAGCAGCGAAACGCCGACCGTCGGCGGGGTGCTGGCGGCGGATAACCCCTTTATCGGCGTGTCGCAAACGTCGGCGCCGACGCGGACGGCCTCCGCCTACGGCCAGTATATGCCGTGGCAGGTCGCCCAGTCGGCCGCCGCGCCCGGCTCCTCGCTGCCGGGGATCCAGCGCACCGATCTGCCGGTGGACACCGCCCAGACGCGGATGCTGCGTCAGGTGGACACCATGATGGAGTCGCTGCAGGAGAAAACCGGCAGCTGGCTGCAGGGGGGAATGGACGTGCGCGGACGCGACGGCGAATCGGGCACCAGCAAGCTGACGGAGCTCAGAACGCCGCTGACCTGGTCCTCCTCGCCGTTTGGCGACTCGCGCTTTGACTTTACCGTCACCCCGGTGTCGTTAAACGCCGGGACCGCCAGCGGCGACGCCTGGCGTCGCTACGGCGCCAACCCGCTGGCTAATGCGGTCTCCAATATGGTGAGTACCGCCACCAGCGAGCAGGCGGCGATCGCCGCGATGACCGAGGCGGAGCGGACGGCCTATTTTGCCAGCAATCCGGGCGCGGAGGCGTTAAGCGGCCTCGGCACCCTGAACGCGGCGGATTTCAATCCGACCACCAGCAGCGGGATGGAAAACCTGGCCAAGCTCGGGAGCTATGATTCGGGGCAGGTGGCCAGCTATCTCTCCTCGTCCAGCCGCAAGCCGAACGTTGACCAGACCAGCGGCTCGACCGATTCGCAGAAGGCCAACGGCGTCGAACTGGCGCTGGCGCTAAGCGGTGACGATTACCGGGTCGATATCGGCAGCACGCCGCTGGGCCAGGATCTTAATACCGTTGTCGGCGGGGTGAAATGGTCGCCCAAGCTGACCAACTATCTGTCGCTGATCCTCACCGGCGAACGCCGCTCGCTGACCGACAGCCTGCTTTCTTATGTCGGTCTGAAGGATGCCTATTCCGGGAAAAACTGGGGGCAGGTGACGAAAAACGGCGGCACCCTGCAGCTGAGCTATGACGACGGCGATGCGGGCTTCTACGTTGGCGGCGGCGGATACAGCTATCTCGGACAGAACGTCGCCAGCAACACCAGCATCAACGCCAATGCCGGGGTCTATCTGCGGCCCTATCATGACGAATACCGCCAGCTGCAGGCCGGGTTGAGCATGAGCTATATGGATTACTCCAAAAACCTCAGCTACTTCACCTATGGCCAGGGGGGCTACTTTAGTCCGCAAAACTACGTCAGCGTGTCGCTACCGGTCAGTCTGACGGAGAAATATGATAACTGGACCATGAAGCTCGGCGGCTCGGTGGGCTACCAGTCTTACAGCCAGGATAAGAGCGCCTATTTCCCGACCAATTCGGAGTGGCAGCAAACCCTGGAGACGGCGGTAAGCAACGGGTTTGCCAAGGAAGCCTACTATTCCGCGACCTCGAAGAGCGGCATCGGCTATACCCTGCGCGCCGGGGCGGATTACAAGGTCAACAAACAGATGACGCTGGGGGGCCAGATTGGCTATGACACCTTCGGGGATTATAACGAAAGCACCGCCGGGCTCTATATTCGCTATATGTTAGGAGATCATTGATGATGACGGAGAACAATAACCCGGTGGTGATGACCTGGTTTCAGCAGCAGCAGACGCCTGCCGGATGGTTCGATCTGTTGATTATTATGGTCGAAGGTATGCTCAATAATGCCGGTGAGCTGGAGAGCCAGCCGTTCCTGCGTCAGATGGGCGCTTCGCTGGCGGAGACCCATCCGCTGCCGGCGTCGGAGACCGTCGGGGAGCTGGAGGCGAATATCAACCGGCTGTTGACCCATTTCCACTGGGGGGTGGTGACCATCGACGTCGGCGAGGATGGCCTGCGCCTGCGCCATCAGGCGTTGCCGGTCAGCCGCGACGACGCGGGGCGCGTGCGCTGGTGCAACGCGTTCTGTGCCATACTCGAGGGGTTATATTCTCGCTGGCTGCAGAGTCAGGGAGGCAGTGCTCACGTGATATTGCAGCGTGAGCGGGTGTTCTCCGTCTCTGACGTTCAGTTTCTTTACTACCATCCATAAAGAGTGAATTTATGCCCCTGCGTGCTTTAGTGGCGGTGATAGTGACAACGGCAGTGATGCTGGTGCCCCGGGCGTGGGCGGATACGGCATGGGAGCGCTATAAGGCCCGTTTTATGATGCCGGACGGTCGTATCATTGATACCGCCAATGGCAATGTGTCGCATACGGAAGGCCAGGGTTTCGCCATGCTCCTGGCGGTGGCGAATAACGATCGCCCGGCGTTCGACAAACTGTGGCAGTGGACGGACAGCACCCTGCGCGACAAGTCTAACGGGCTGTTTTACTGGCGCTATAACCCGGTGGCGCCGGACCCGATCGCCGATAAAAACAACGCCACCGATGGCGATACCCTGATCGCCTGGGCGCTGCTGCGCGCGCAAAAGCAGTGGCAGGACAAGCGCTACGCGACGGCCTCCGATGCCATCACCGCCTCCCTGCTGAAATATACGGTGGTGACTTTCGCCGGTCGCCAGGTGATGCTCCCGGGGGTGAAGGGGTTCAACCGCAACGACCACCTGAACCTTAACCCCTCCTATTTCATCTTCCCGGCCTGGCGCGCCTTTGCGGAGCGGACGCACCTGACCGCCTGGCGGACATTGCAGAGTGACGGGCAGGCGCTGCTGGGGCAGATGGGCTGGGGGAAATCGCACCTGCCCAGCGACTGGGTGGCGCTGCGGGCGGATGGCAAAATGCTGCCGGCCAAAGAGTGGCCGCCGCGGATGAGTTTCGATGCGATCCGTATTCCGCTGTATATCTCGTGGGTCGATCCGCATAGCGCCTTGCTCGCGCCATGGAAAGCCTGGATGCAGAGTTACCCGCGTCTGCAAACCCCGGCGTGGATCAACGTTAGCACCAACGAGGTCGCCCCGTGGAATATGGCCGGCGGCCTGCTGGCGGTGCGTGATTTAACGCTTGGCGAACCGCAGGAAGCGCCGCAGATTGACGACAAGGATGATTATTACTCCGCCAGCCTCAAGCTGCTGGTCTGGCTGGCGAAACAGGATCAGCGCTAGCGCGGTGATGGCTTTGCAGGCCTCTCAGCCCGTATGCCTGCGGGCTGAGAGGGAAGAGCAGGAACGTCTCACGATGTCAGGCCGCCAGCATGGGCGGCCTTGTCGCTTATTGCGGATAAGGCACCCAGCTTCCGCCATTCAGCTGGACATACGGCTTGCCCTGATACTGGATAACGATGGCGTTGGCGTTTTCGGACACCGCCGCGCTCTGCGGCAGGTTGGCGACATACTGCTGCCAGTTGACGCTCTCTTCGCTGAACATTTTGCCGTCGAGGGCGCGCACCACCAGCTCCGACACCGCCAGGTAGCTGCTGGGCTGATCGATGATAATCGGCGCGCCTTCATGCGGCGCCTTCATGCCGAAGAATTTCACCGCCGTCGGGACGTTAGTGATCGACGGGCTCGGGATATCCCGCAGGCCAGACACCTGCATCTTATCGCCCTTCAGCGCGCCGCCGTGTTCCGGCACCACCACCACCATCACCTTCCGCCCCGATTTTTCCAGCTCGGTGAAGAAGTTATCCAGGTCGTCAAACAGCTTTTGCGCGCGCACTTTGTAGTCCGCGGTTTTGCTTTGTCCCGGGAAGTGGTTGCCGTCATGCAGCGGCAGGGTGTTATAGAATGTGGCGCTCCACGGATTGCTGCTGGCCTCTTCGGTCTTCAGCCAGCGGTTGAGGACCGCCAGATCCTCGTACACCGGCGAGCCGTCAAACGCCTGCAGGCTGACCGGCAGACCGCTCTGGTCCATCAGCGGGCTCTGCATGCCGCCCAGTGAACGCAGCTCTTTCAGGAAGTCGCCGAACAGGCCGTTGTGGCCGAGCATCAGCTGCTGGTTGAAGCCGAGTTTCGCCAGGTTTTCAAACAGGTAGCAATCGGCGCCGGACGGCTGATACAGGTTGGTATGCGACAGCTGGCCGCAGCTGGCGCGCAGCAGGCGCACCGCCGCCGGTCCGCTGTAGGAGGTCGCGGAGTTAAAGTTTTTGAAGACGATATCGAAATGCTTCCACAGCGGGTGGTCCATCAGCCCGGCGGCTTCAATATCCGACCAGGAGAGCGAGCAGATATTGATCACCAGCAGGTCAAACGGCTGCGCATCCGCCGGCAGCTGGTCCGGGAACGGCGTCTTGCGCTTCTGCTCGGCGGCATAGAAACCGTTCAGCCAGTTGGTGAGGTTGGCCGAGGTCGGCGGCTCGGTCTGCGGCGGAATATCGCTGCTGGCCGGGCTGGCGGGGCTGGACGCGGCGCCAGCGGCGGCGTTGGTCCCGACGTTGGCCGGCGCGGTGGCGGCGGCGGTGGTGGGCTGACCGGCAGGCCAAATGGTAAAGGCCGGCAGCAACGGGCTGACCGCCTGCCAGACGACCATCGCGGAGACAAACACGGTAACGCGCAGCCACTGGCTGATAAACAGCCATAGCACCAGCAAAACAAAGAAGGCGCCGACCATGCTCCAGTTGATAAAGCGGACAATCAGATCCCAGATATAGCTGGCGCTGAAGCCGGCGATTTGCGAGCCCTGGCTAAGCAGCGTCTCCGGCCCGGGCAGCCAGGTATCATGCCAGAACAGCGCGAAGCCGAGCGGAATGGCGATCCAGTGGCGGATGCGGTGCAGCTTTTCACGCGGGATCGGCACCAGCAGAAAGGCGAGAAACACCAGGTTCAGCATCGGGTGGAAATTGAGATACCCGGCCCACAGCAGGGCAAACTTGACCAGAAAGTATAAGTTCCAGCCGCCAAGGCCGCGCCAGTACTGCCAGAGCGGAAGCGGTGCCGCGGTCGTTTTTTTATTTGTCATTTATTCGCTTTGCCTTGCTTAACCGTTGTTCCCCGGCGTAATACCCCTGCCGGTTTCACGTAACGGGGTTTAAAGAACATCAATCTTAACGTCGTGCGGATCCGGCGCTGATAGTGGCGCGTCAGGTAGCCCAGCGGAAAAAACAGCAGGGCGCAGAGCACCACCAGTTGCAGAATATCGGCGATAGACATCATCAGGCTTGCTCCTCACGGGTGGTTAACCGGTGTGGTTCGGGATAGCGTCGCCAGTGGCGTCCATCGTGGGTGGCGTTGATGGTCTCGTTTTTACCGACCGAGAGGGGCAGCGGCGTGTTCCAGCGCGCCGGCTCGACGCCGCGCATGATCACGATTTCCGAGAGGATCTGTTTGTCTTCAAACCACACCATGCGGTTAGAAAAAATATCGCCGGTCGGCAGCGGGAAAATATGATTTAGCGCGGTGTCGAGGTCATTGATTCGGCAAAATGACAAGAACAGCACCAGCCGGTTATTGCCGATGGTCATAATGTCGCCCATCCGGTTGGGTTTGCATAACGTCAGCGCCTGCTCGACGCGCAGCCCCGGCGCCGGGCGCAGGGCCACCATCACGCCTTTGCTGTCGGCCGGCAGCAGGGTATTGGTCATCACGTTGTGCACCGCTTCGCAAAAGGCGTCCCATTTCTGATAGCCCCGCAGCTTTAACGGCTGGCTCCAGGTGAGCAGGGTGGCAAAATCTTCCGGGATACGCCGGGAGAACTTTTGGTTCTGTACGCTTTCAATCAGCGTCAGGCAGCGGGAAAGCGACGCGCTGTTGGGGATCACCAGGCTGGCGCCGCTGCTGAGCAGCAGCCGCTCATCGGTCGCGCGCAGGCTGGGGGTTTGTTCGCGGACAATAATTTTCAGCGCGGTGCCGCGCTGACGACGCAGGGTATGAATATAGCGCCCCAGCTGTTCAATTTGCGTATTCTGGGTAATGGAGAAGAGGATCGTCGCCGCCTGCGCAGTGCGCCCGGCGTTGAAGACCTCGTCATTGGTATCGAACAGGGTCCAGTATTCCGAGAGCGGCGGGGCGCCTTCGAGGACGCGCACATGGCTGAGGATCGCTTTTTCGTCGCTACGCGGCTGCACGCTGGTTTCAGCATCCTGCGCTAATCGCCAGCCGGCGTCGTCGTGTTGCACCATCAGCTGCTGCTGGGCGCTGATGCCTTTATCGCTTCCCCACCAGGCAATATCAAAAAGATGGCGGTCGCCCTGGTAGCGAATACTTGCCAGACCGGAAAGGGATCGGTACGCGCGTAATAATGGGGTGAGTTGCCGATCGATATCCTGGGCGGGATTGATCGCTAAGAACGCGCAGCGATGATATTGCGCCCAGCGACTGGTTTTTTCCACCCAGGCGCATAACTTTTCATTATTTATATTTTGCCAGGCATTTTCAGCGCATAGCAGAATAAACAAATAATTGCCAGGCTCGAGGGAGCAGACTAAATCACGATGTATTTCTTCCAGCGCCTCCGGGCGATTCGGCAGGGTAAACAGCGCGATATTATTCGGGCCATGAATGCTATCTAATGAAATGATATCATCAGGTTTATCACCCATGACCAGCGCGGCAACTTTGCTGTTTTTCGCCTGCGCGGCCAGCGTCCGATTAACCAGACTGACGGCATCGGCATAACGGTCAACGTTGAGCCACCATACCCCGCCGACCGGCATATGGCACACTTCATCCCATAATGATGAAATACCCAAAGTAAATACACTATCCACGGCATCCCTCGTGCGCCCTGATTCACACTGGATAAGTTTACTAGCGAAACTGACAGAGTAAACCTAACATTGAAATTAAAGGTCATCAGTTTTAGCATGTACACCTGCTTTTTAAGGATGCGCTGTATACGTCCTCTGGTTTAATAATAAATTTCGAACGGACAGAGATATGCCAGCAAAAGATCCTGTCGTACCCACGGACGCCACGCTGGGGTACACCTTTCAAAATGATTTTTTGGCGCTAAGCCGGGCATTTTCCCTGCCGGATATTGATTATCATGATATTTCGAGGCGTGAACAGCTGAACGCAGCGCTGAAGCGCTGGCCGCTGCTGGCAGAGTTTGCAGAGAAAAAATAAGGAAGCCGGAGATGGCTATTCTGGGGTTACAGGGCGTGCGCGGGGGAACTGGCGTCACGTCCATTACGGCTGCACTCGCCTGGGCGCTGCAATTGCTCGGTGAAAGCGTGCTGGCGATCGACGCCAGCCCGGATAATATGCTGCGCTTTTTTTTCAACACCGATATCCATCATCAGGACGGCTGGGCCCGGTCGCTGCTTGACGGCCGTGACTGGCGCGACGCGGGTCTGCGCTATACGCAACATATCGATCTGCTGCCGTTTGGCCAGCTCAGCGCGGGCGAAAGAGAAAACGTCGACCAGCTGTTGCCCACCCTGGGAGCGATGACGGAGGCGGTACAGCAGCTGCAGGGCCAGTACCGCTGGCTGCTGCTGGATCTGCCGGCGGGCTATTCGCCGTTGACCCGCGAGCTGCTGACGCTCTGCGACCGCTCGCTGGTGGTGGTCCATCCCGACGCCAACAGCCATATCCGTTTGCACCAGCAGCCCTTTCCGGCCAACAGCGATATTCTGATTAACGATCTGCGGGTCGGCAGCCAGTTGCAGGAAGATCTCTACCAGCTGTGGCTCGAGAGCCAGCCGCGGATCCTGCCGGTGACCATTCACCGCGACGAGGCGATGGCCGAGTGCCTGGCGGCAAAACAGCCCCTTGGGGAGTATCGCCAGGACTCTCTGGCGGCGGAAGAGGTGCTGACCCTGGCGAACTGGTGCCTGATCCACTATGCCGGCGGGAGGCCGGTATGATCCGCCTCAGCACGCTGCTGTTGGCCCCGCCGGTGGGGGAACGGCTGCGCGCGCGCTATGACGACTACCGGCAGCATGGCGCCTCCTGGCTGTCGGCGTCGCTTGGCTGCCTGTGGGCATCGCTGGTCTGGGCGCTCATGCCGCTGGAGACGCCGCGCTGGCAGGCGATTCTGGCGCACCATGACACCTATTTCCCCCATATTAATCCGCACCGGCCACGGCTCCTGGATCCGCTGCGCTATCTGTTGCAATCCCTGTGGCTGCTGGCGACCCGCGTGCCGGAGCCGGAGAAAAAGGTCAACTGGCGTTCGCTGGCGGCGCTGGAAGGGGTGCACGGTCGCTACGCGCAATGGATGGAGAAACTGCCTGAGCAGGTTAACGCCCGCACCCGCCATCTGGATAAACAGAAAGAGCTGGCGCACCTCAATCCTAAACTGCGCCGGGCAATCCTCGGAGTGGTGACCTGCTGCTCGCTGGTGCTGGCGCTGATGTGTATTACGCAGCCCTTTAACCCGCTGTCGCAATTTATCTTCCTGATGCTGCTGTGGGGCGTGGCGCTGCTGGTGCGGCGCATCCCCGGCCGCTTCTCGGCGCTGATGCTGATCGTGCTGTCGCTGACGGTCTCGTGCCGCTATATCTGGTGGCGCTACACCTCGACGCTGAACTGGAACGACCCGGTAAGCCTGGTGTGCGGGATTATTTTGCTGTTCGCCGAAACCTACGCCTGGGTGGTGCTGGTGCTGGGCTACTTCCAGGTGGTCTGGCCGTTGAACCGCCAACCTGTGCCGCTGCCGGAGGACATGGATCTGTGGCCGACGGTGGATATCTTCGTCCCCACCTACAACGAAGATCTCAACGTGGTGAAAAACACCATCTATGCCTCGCAGGGCATCGACTGGCCGAAGGACAAGCTCAACATCTGGATCCTCGACGACGGCGGACGGGAAGCGTTTCGCCAGTTTGCCAAAGATGTCGGGGTGCACTACATCGCCCGTACCAGCCATGAGCACGCCAAGGCCGGTAACATCAACAATGCGCTGAAATACGCCAAAGGGGAGTTTGTCTCGATCTTTGACTGCGACCACGTGCCGACGCGCTCGTTTCTGCAGATGACCATGGGCTGGTTCCTGAAAGAGAAAGAGCTGGCGATGATGCAGACCCCGCACCATTTCTTCTCGCCAGACCCCTTTGAGCGCAACCTTGGCCGTTTTCGCAAAACGCCGAACGAAGGCACCCTGTTCTACGGCCTGGTGCAGGACGGGAACGATATGTGGGACGCCACCTTCTTCTGCGGCTCCTGCGCCGTGATCCGCCGCGGCCCTCTGGACGAGATTGGCGGCATTGCCGTCGAAACGGTGACCGAAGATGCCCACACCTCGCTGCGCCTGCACCGACGCGGCTACACCTCCGCCTATATGCGTATTCCGCAGGCGGCGGGGCTGGCGACGGAGAGTTTGTCGGCGCACATTGGCCAGCGCATCCGCTGGGCGCGCGGCATGGTGCAGATTTTCCGTCTCGATAACCCGCTGTTTGGCAAGGGGCTGAAGCTGGCGCAGCGCGTCTGCTACGCCAACGCCATGCTCCACTTCCTCTCCGGTATTCCGCGCCTCATCTTCCTCACGGCGCCGCTGGCCTTTTTGCTGCTCCATGCCTATATCATTTATGCGCCGGCGCTGATGATCGCGCTGTTCGTGCTGCCGCATATGATCCACGCCAGCCTGACCAACTCGAAGATTCAGGGCAAATACCGCCATTCGTTCTGGAGTGAAATCTACGAGACGGTGCTCGCCTGGTATATCGCGCCGCCCACCTTTGTGGCGTTGATTAACCCGCATAAAGGCAAATTCAACGTCACCGCGAAGGGTGGGCTGGTGGAAGAGGAGTATGTCGACTGGGTGATCTCCCGGCCCTATATCTACCTCGTGCTGCTCAACCTGGTCGGCGTCGCGGTGGGGATCTGGCGCTTTATGTACGGCCCGGAAAACGAAATTCTCACCGTCTGGGTGAGTATTGTCTGGGTGTTCTACAACCTGATTATTCTTGGCGGCGCGGTGGCGGTCTCGGTCGAAAGCAAGCAGGTCCGCCGGTCGCATCGTGTCGAAATGAGCATGCCGGCGGCCATCGCCCGCGATGACGGCCATCTGTTCTCCTGCACCGTTCACGACTATTCCGACGGCGGGCTGGGGATCAAAATTCACAGCGACGCGCAGGTGCTGGAGGGGCAGAACGCCAGGCTGCTGCTCAAACGGGGACAGCAGGAGTATGTCTTCCCGGTGCGGGTCGCGCGGGTAAACGGCAACGAAGTGGGATTGCAGCTGCTGCCGTTGACCAACCAGCAGCATATCGATTTTGTGCAGTGTACGTTTGCCCGCGCCGATACGTGGGCGCTTTGGCAGGATAGCTTCCCGGAAGATAAGCCGATGGAAAGCCTGCTGGATATCCTCAAGCTGGGATTCCGTGGTTACCGTCACCTGGCGGAGTTTTCGCCGCCGTCGGTGAAGGTCATTTTCCGCGCGCTCACCTCGCTGGTGGCATGGATAGTGTCGTTTGTACCCCGACGCCCTGAACGCGCCGCGCCGACGCTCTCCGCAGACCCGGCAATGGCTCAACAATGATGATAATGCGATGAAAAGAAAACTTTCCTGGATGTGTGCAGTAGCGGTGGGCATGTGCAGCTGGTATCCGCTGGCCTCTTACGCGGCGCCGGCCGCCGTGGTGAACCCGGCTCCTGGCGTTCAGCCGCAGGCGGCCACCCCGCCCGCGCCCGCGCCGGTGACGATTGGCGAGCCGACGGCGACCCTCGCCGAACCGACCGCACCGGCGGTGGTCGCCGAGAATATCCCGCAGCGGGAGGTGAAGCTGACCTTTGCCACCATCGCGCCGCCTCCGGGCAGCATTGTGCTGCGCGGCTCACGGCCTGACGCCTCGGTCGAATTCGGCATGCGCAGCGATGAGCTGGTCGCCAACGCGCTGCTCAATCTGGAATATACCCCGTCGCCCTCGCTGCTGCCCGTGCAGTCGCAGCTGAAAGTCTATCTCAACGATGAGCTGATGGGCGTCCTGCCCGTCACCAAAGAGCAGCTGGGGAAAAAGATCCGCGCGCAGCTGCCGATTGACCCGCTGTATATCACCGACTTCAACCGCATACGGCTGGAGTTTGTCGGCCACTATCGCGATGTCTGCGAAAACCCGGCCAGCAGCACGCTATGGCTGGACGTCGGGCGCGAAAGCTATCTGGATCTCACCTACCAGTCGCTGAAGGTGCATAACGATCTGTCGCACTTCCCGGTGCCGTTCTACGATCCGCGCGACAACCGCCCGCTGACGCTGCCGATGATTTTCCCGGGTTCGCCGGCGGTGGCCCAGCAGCAGGCGGCGGCGATTATCGCCTCATGGTTCGGCAGCAAGGCCGGCTGGCGCGGCCAGCAGTTCCCGGTCTATTTCAACGAACTGCCGGATCGTAACGCCATTGTCTTCGCCACCAACGACAAGCGTCCGGATTTCCTGCGCGATCATCCGCCGGTCAACGCGCCGACCATCGAAATGATCGACAACCCGAACGATCCTTACGTCAAGCTGCTGGTGATTTTCGGCCGCGATGATAAAGACCTGCTGCTGGCGGCGAAGGGGATTGCCCAGGGCAATATTCTGTTCCGCGGCAGCAGCGTCACCGTGGACGGCATCAAAACCCTGCAGCCGCGGCAGCCATACGATGCGCCAAACTGGGTGCGCACCGACCGCTCGGTCACCTTTGCTGAGCTGAAAACCTATGAGCAACAGCTGCAGTCCAGCGGGCTGGTGCCGGATGCCATCACCGTGGCGCTTAACCTGCCGCCGGATCTCTATTTGCTGCGGGCCAACGGCATCGATATGGATCTGAAATATCGCTACACCATGCCGCCGGTGAAGGACAGTTCGCGGATGGATATCAGCCTCAACGACCAGTTCCTGCAGTCGTTCAGCCTTAACAGCTCCCAGGACGTGAACAAACTGATCCTGCGCCTGCCGGTGCTGCAGGGGCTGCTGGACGGCAAATCGGAGGTCACCATCCCCGCGCTGCGTCTTGGGGCGGTGAACCAGCTGCGCTTTGACTTCCAGTACATGAACCCGATGCCCGGCGGCTCCATCGACAACTGTATTACCTTCCAGCCGGTGCAGAACCATGTGGTGATCGGCGACGATTCGACCATCGACTTCTCGAAGTATTATCACTTTATTGCGCTGCCGGACCTGCGCGTCTTCGCCAATGCGGGCTTCCCTTACAGCCGAATGGCTGACCTTGCTGACACCCTGGTGGTGGTGCCGAAGGCGCCGACCCAGGGCCAGGTGGCGACGCTGCTGCAGGCGCTGGGCGGCATCGGTTCGCAGACCGGCCTGGCGGCGATTAATCTGCAAATGACCGACGATGGCAACCAGATCAAGAATAAAGACGCGGATCTGCTGCTGATCGGCGCGATCCCCTCGTCTCTCAAGGACGATACCAAAATCAACCTGCTGGTCGAGGCGACCAAAAGCTGGGTGAAAATGCCGATGCGCCACTATGACCTGGCGAGCATTTATCCCGATGACGAGGCCCGCACGCCCAACACCCGCACCGACATCACCTCTTCCGGACCGATGGCGGCGGTGATTGGCTTCCAGTCGCCCTACAACGATCAGCGTAGCGTGGTGGCCCTGCTGGCCGACAGCCCGCGCGGTAATGAATTGCTGACCAACGCCCTCAACGACAGCGGTAAGCGGGCGGCGATGTTTGGCTCGGTGGCGGTGATCCGTGAATCCGGCGTCAACAGCCTGCGGGTGGGCGATGTTTACTATGTTGGCCATCTGCCCTGGTTCGAGCGCATCTGGTTCGCGCTCTCTAATCACCCGATACTGCTGGCGATCTTCGCCGCGGTCAGTATCGTGCTGCTGGCGTGGGTGCTGTGGCGCATGCTGCGCATTATCAGCCGCCGCCGCCTTAGCCTGGATGATGAATAAACGATGATGAAAGTACTTTGCGGCGCGGTGCTCTCCGCGCTGGTACTGGCGGCGGGCCAGGCGAGCGCCGCTTGCCAGTGGCCCGCCTGGGAGCAGTTTAAGAAAGCGTACGTCAGCCCCGAGGGGCGGGTGATCGACCCCAGCGATGCGCGCAAAATTTCCACTTCCGAAGGACAGAGCTATGGCCTGTTCTTTGCCCTGGCGGCCAACGATCGCGCGGGGTTCGACAAGCTGCTGACCTGGACGCAGAACAACCTGGCGGAGGGCGACCTGCGGCAGCATCTGCCGGGCTGGCTGTGGGGGAAAAAGGACGACGAACAGTGGACGCTGCTGGACAGCAATTCGGCATCCGACTCGGATCTGTGGATAGCCTGGGCGCTGCTGGAGGCGGGCCGCCTGTGGCAGCAGCCGCAGTACACCGAGACCGGGAAAGCGCTGCTGGCGCGGATTGTCGACGAAGAGACGGTGGCGGTGCCGGGCCTTGGCACGATGCTGCTGCCGGGAAAAGTCGGTTTTGCCGACGACAGCGGCTGGCGGTTTAACCCCAGCTATCTTCCGCCGCAGCTGGCCACCTATTTTGTGCGTTTTGGCGCGCCGTGGCCCACCCTGCGCGACACGAACCTGCGTCTGCTGCTGGAGACCGCGCCGAAAGGCTTTACCCCGGACTGGGTGCGCTATGAGAAAGGGAAAGGCTGGCAGCTGAAAACGGAGAAGCCGCTGATCGGCAGCTATGACGCGATTCGCGTCTACCTGTGGGTGGGCATGCTTCATGATGGCGATAAGCAAAAAGCGCGTCTGCTGGCCCGCTTTGCGCCGATGGCGGCGCAGACCACGGAACAGGGGGTACCGCCGGAGAAAGTGAATATCGCCACCGGTAAAACCAGCGGCCAGGGGCCGGTGGGCTTCTCCGCGGTGATGCTGCCGTTTTTACAGAGCGACGAGGCCCGGTCGGTGCAACGACAGCGCGTCGCCGATAACTATCCCGGCGCGGATGCCTACTACAGCGCGGTCCTGACGCTGTTCGGTCAGGGTTGGGATCAACACCGTTTTCGTTTCACTGCGGGTGGCGAATTACAACCTGACTGGAACCAGGAATGCGCAAGCTCTCACTAAGTTTACTCACGCTGTCCCTCGGCGTCGCGCTGCTGCCGTTAGCGCAGGCGGCGACGACGCCCGCCCAGGAACATCTGCTGGAGCAGGTGCGCCTCGGCGAGGCCAGCAATCGTGAAGACCTGGTGCGCCAGTCGCTATACCGTCTGGAGCTGATCGACCCCAACAACCCGGACCTGATTGCCGCGCGGATGCGCTATCTGCTGCGCCAGGGGGATACCGCCGGGGCGCAAAAAGAGCTGGAGCGACTGACGAAGCTGGCGCCGGATTCCCCTGAGCTGAAGGCGTCGCGCAATGAGATGAAAAGCAACACCGGCGAGGGCCGTCAGGCGCTGCAGCAGGCGCGCCTGCTGGGCGTGGCCGGGAAGGTCGATGAAGCCATCGCCGCCTATGAAAAATTGTTCGGCGGCGTGCCGGATGATGTTGATGCCGCTATTGAATACTGGACGCTGGTGGCGCGCCTGCCGGCCCGTCATAGCGAAGGCGTCAGCCAGCTGAAAAAACTGAACGCCAGCGCGCCGGGCAACGTCAGCCTGCTGACGGCGCTGGCGAAGCAGATGTTTGCCGATAACAAACCGCAGGAAGGGTTCGCCTATCTGGCGGAAATGGCCCGCTCAGCCTCAGGACGCGGTATCGCCGCCGATATGTGGTTCAGCGAAGTGAAAAGCATGCCGGTGAGCAAAGCCAGCGTGCAGGCGTTGCAGCAATTCCTGCTGCAGTTTCCTACCGGCTCGGTGGCGGCGAACGCCCGCGTCCTGCTTGACCAGCAGCAGGCGCAGCTGCAGGATCCGACGTTCCGCGCCCGCTCGGAAGGGCTGGCGGCGGTCAAATCCGGAAATACCTCGCAGGCGGTGGCGGATCTGCAGAAAGCCGTTCAGGCCGACAGCCGCGACAGCGATGCGGTGGGCGCCCTCGGCCAGGCCTATTCCCAGCGCGGCGACCGCGCGCGGGCGGTGGCCCAGCTCAATAAAGCGATTGCCATGGATCCCGACAGCCCGAATCGCGGCAAATGGGACAGCCTGCTGCAAACCAACCGCTACTGGCTGCTGATCAAGCAGGGGGATAACGCCCTGAAGGCCGGTCAGCTTTCACAGGCGCAGAATTATTATACCCAGGCGCAGCGGGTCGATCGGACCGACAGCTATGCCGTGCTGGGGCTGGGCGACGTCGCGGCGGCGCGCAAAGCGTCGGCGGCGGCGGAGCGCTATTATCAGCAGGCGTTGCGCCTGGATCGCGGGAATAATCTGGCGGTGCGCGGCCTGGCCAACCTCTATCGCGCTGAATCGCCCGAGAAAGCCAGCGCCTGGATCGCTGGTCTTCCTGCCGCCCAGCGGAGCAGCATCGATGATATCGAACGCAGCCTGACCAACGACCGGCTGGAGAAACAGGCGCAGGCTCTGGAGAGTCAGGGCAACTGGGCGCAGGCGGCGGAAGTTCAGCGTCGGCGCCTGGCGCTCGATCCGGACAGCGTGTGGATCACCTATCGTCTGGCGCGGGATCTGGTCAGCGCCGGCGACCGCCAGGAAGCCGATGCGCTGATGCGGACGATGGTCAACCGCCAGCCGCAGGATGCTGAACGGGTCTACGCCTCGGGGCTTTACCTGTCGGGGAACGACCAGGACGATCTGGCGCTGGCGCAAATCGCCGCCCTGCCGCGCAGCGCATGGACGGATAACATTCGTGAACTGGAGGCGCGTCTGCAAAGCGACCGGGTGCTGCGCCAGGCGAACCAGCTGCGCGACAGCGGCGAGGAAGCTCAGGCGATCGCCCTCATCAAACAGCAGCCGGCCTCGGTGCGCTATGACCTGACGCTGGCCGACTGGGCCCAGCAGCGCGGGGACAACCAGACGGCGATTGCCGACTATCAGCGGGTGCTGCGTCAGGAAGCCGACAACGGCGATGCGCGCCTCGGCCTTGCGGAAGTCTATCTGGCCGAGGGCGATAAACAGGCCGCCCGGGCGCAGGTCATGCAGCTGAAAGGCGCAGAGGCCGAATCCATGAATATGCAGCGGCGGGTCGCCCTGGCGCGAGCCGGCCTTGGCGATACCGCTGACGCCCAACATATTTTTAACCAGATTGTGCCGCAGGCGAAGGCGCAGCCGCCCTCGATGGAGAGCGCGCTGGTGCTGCGCGATGCCGCGCGCTTTGCCACCCGGAACGGGGAGCCGCAGCAGGCGCTGACCCACTACCGGGAGGCGATGGTGGCCTCCGGCATCACCCCCGCGCCGCCGCAGGATAACGATACCTTTACCCGGCTGACGCGCAACGACAGCCGGGATGACTGGCTGAAGCGCGGGATCCGCAGCGATGCCGCCGACCTTTATCGCCAGCAGGATCTGAACGTCACCCTGGAACACGACTTCTGGGGATCCAGCGGCACCGGCGGCTATTCCGACCTCAAGGCGCATACCACCATGCTGCAGGTGGATGCCCCGCTGGCGGATGGCCGGATGTTCTTCCGCACCGACCTGGTCAATATGGATGCCGGCAGCTTTTCCACCCACAGTGACGGGAGCTACTCGCCCAGCTGGGGCACCTGCGGGGAGATCGCCTGTACCAGCGGCAGTAAAAATCAGACCGACAGCGGGGCCAGCGTAGCGGTCGGCTGGAAGAATGACACCTGGAGCGGCGATATCGGCACCACGCCGATGGGCTTCAATGTCGTCGATGTGGTCGGCGGCCTGAGCTACAGCAGCGACGTCGGGCCGGTGGGGTACACGGTCAACGTGCACCGGCGTCCCATCTCCAGCTCGCTGCTCTCCTTTGGCGGGCAGAAAGACAGCAACAGCCATACCGGTACCACCTGGGGCGGCGTTCGCGCCGACGGCGGCGGTGTGAGCCTCAGCTATGACCGGGGCGAAGCGCACGGTATCTGGTCCTCGCTGGGGGCCGACTCGCTGACCGGTAAAAACGTGGCGGATAACTGGCGCGTGCGCTGGATGACCGGCTACTACTATAAGGTGATTAACGAGAATAATCGTCGCGTCACCGTCGGCCTCAACAATATGATCTGGCACTACGACAAAGATCTCAGCGGCTACACCCTCGGCCAGGGTGGCTATTACAGCCCGCAGGAGTATCTCTCGTTCGCTGTGCCGGTGACCTGGCGTCAGCGCACGGAGAACTGGTCCTGGGAACTCGGCGGATCGGTCTCATGGTCCCATTCGCGTACCCAGACGCAAGCCCGCTATCCGCTGCTGAACCTGATCCCGTCCGACTACCGGCAGCGCGCCAGCGAACTGACGGAGGAGGGCGGCAGCAGCCAGGGATTCGGTTACACCGCCAGAGCGCTGGTGGAGCGGCGGGTGACCAGCAACTGGTTCGTTGGCGCCGCGGTCGATATTCAGCAGGCGAAGGACTACACCCCGAGCCATGCGCTGCTTTACGTGCGCTATTCGGCGGCCGGCTGGCAGGGGGATCTGGATATGCCGCCCCAGCCGCTGGTGCCTTACGCCGACTGGTAGCAGAATAGGCTGAATTACGTCACAGAGCACCACTCCACGGCGCGCTTCGCGTATACTCGTGAGGCGTTGCCCACCGTCGGCCGCCGGGGAGGTCTCTCCGGCGTCTGCGCCACCGCGCGGAGCTATCCCGTCACTTCATCCCTCGCGGGCGTGGGCGAAGGATTTAAGTATATAATCAGCCTGAAACGACCGGGATTGAAGGATTAATGCCGGGTATGCATTCAGTATCAGTGGAGAACACCGTTGCGCGTCAGCCGTTCACTTACAATCAAACAGATGGCGATGGTCGCGAGCGTGTCCATGGCCTTTGTATTGGTTTTTTGCACTATTTTGCTGTTTCACTTTGTGCAACAGAGTCGCTTTACCACGGCCACGCAGTTAGAAAGTATCGCGCGATCCGTTCGCGAACCGCTGTCTGCGGCTATTCTGAAAGCCGATATTCCGGAAGCGGAAGCCATTTTAAGCCGTATCCAGCCTGCTGGCATCGTCAGCCGGGCGGATGTCGTCTTGCCCAACCAGTTCCAGGCGCTGCGGATGCGGTTTATCCCTGAGCGGTCGGTGCCGGTGACCATCACCCGGCTGTTTGAGCTGCCGGTGCAGATTTCGCTGCCCATTTATTCGCTGGAGCGGCCGGCCAACCCGCAGCCGCTGGCCTATCTGGTGCTGCAGGCTGACTCCTATCGCATGTATAAATTCGTCATGAGCGCCCTTGCTACGTTAGTGACTGCTTACTTACTTCTGGTGCTGATGCTAACGGTGGCGCTCACCTGGTGCATCAACCGGCTGATGGTTCGCCCCCTGCGGCGTATCGCCCGCGAGCTGAACGATCTCTCCCAGCAGGAGCGTCTTGGCCATCAGCTGACCCTCCCGCGCCTGCACCATGACGACGAGATCGGCATGCTGGTGCGCAGCTATAACCGCAACCAGCAGAGCCTGGTGCGCCAGCATGATGAGCTGTCCATCCAGTCGACCCGCTTCCCGGTCTCCGAGCTGCCGAATAAAGCCTTTTTGCTGGCGATGCTGGAGCAGACGGTGGCCCGCCCGCAAAGCGCCGCGCTGATCGTCGTCGCCTGTGAAACCCTGCAGGACGCCGCCGGCGTGCTCAAGGAGAGCCAGCGCGAAATGCTGCTCCTGACGCTGGTGGAGAAGCTGCGCGCCGCGATCCCGCCGCAGATGGTGCTGGCCCAGGTAAGCGGCTATGACTTCGCCATTCTCGCCGATGGCCTCGCCGAATCCTGGCAGGCGGTGACGATAAGTAAGCAAGTGCTCACTATTATTAATGAACGTTTACCGCTGCATGGTCTGCAGCTGCGGCCCTACGCCAGCGTCGGGATCGCCATGTTCCACCCCGGGCTCAGCGCCGAACAGTTTTACCGGCGCGCGGTCTCGGCCGCGGTCACCGCAAGACGCAAAGGTAAAAATCAGATTGAGTTCTTCGATCCCGAGCAGATGGAAAAGGCTCAGCGCCGCCTGATGGAAGAGCACGAAATTATGACCGCCCTCGACAACCAGCAGTTCGCGATCTGGCTGCAGCCGCAGGTGGCCTGCGCCAGCGGCGAGCTCTGCGGCGCCGAGGTGCTGCTGCGCCAGCGGCAGGCGGATGGCAGCTGGTCGCTACCGCCGACGCTGATTGAGCGCATTGAGTCCTGCGGGCTGATTATCCCGGTCGGCTACTGGGTGATGGAAGAGGCCTGCCGCCAGCTGGCCGCCTGGCAAAGCCAGGGCATTATGCTGCCGCTGTCGGTCAATGTTTCCCTGCTCCAGCTGCTGGAGCACGACCGTGGCGAGGAGATGCTGAAGCTGATCGCCCGCTACCGCATTGTGCCGGGCACCCTCATCCTTGAGGTGACGGAGAGCTGCCGGATGGACGATCCGCAGGATGTGATGGCGCGGTTGCGGCCTCTGCGCGAGGCCGGCGTGCGGATTGCGCTGGATGATTTTGGCATGGGTTATGCCGGGTTGCACCAGCTGCAGCAGATGAAGGCTCTGCCGGTGGAT
Source organism: Klebsiella sp. M041 (assembly GCF_059759695.1). NCBI lineage: Bacteria > Pseudomonadati > Pseudomonadota > Gammaproteobacteria > Enterobacterales > Enterobacteriaceae > Klebsiella > Klebsiella sp. M041. The sequence continues at coordinate 87,753 of NZ_JCAXWU010000002.1, read as the reverse complement.
ATTCTGAAAATTGATAAGGTATTCATCGATATGCTGCCGGAGGATGTCAGCATGGTGCCGGCGATAATCCAGCTCGCGCGCGGCCTGTCGCTGCGCATTGTGGCGGAAGGGGTGGAAACGGAAGACCAGTATCGCTGGTTGCAAGCCGCCGGCGTCGAGGTGCTCCAGGGCCACCTGTTCGGTTGCGCTTTACCGCAGGAGGCGTTCAGCGCCCGCTATTTATCTCCGGTCCGCGAAGATGCAAATTTGTAAATATTTTGTTGACTTGTGCGAGTCAGCTCAAAGATTTTAACAATCGCGTTGCACTTTCGGCGTTAGTTATTTCTGAAATGTTTCCAGGGTGTTATTTTTAAGCCACAGACGTCAAATATCCCTTCTTGCTCTGTGGTTATTCCCAAAGGACACCCTATGAAAACCTCTATCTTTAAAAGCCTCTATGTCCAGGTTCTGACGGCCATAGCGATCGGTATTCTGCTGGGCCATTTTTACCCGGAACTGGGCGCGCAAATGAAACCCTTCGGCGACGCCTTCGTTAAGCTGATTAAAATGGTGATTGCTCCGGTTATCTTCTGTACCGTCGTGACGGGGATCGCCGGAATGGAGAGCATGAAAGCCGTTGGCCGTACCGGGGCGGTGGCGTTGCTCTATTTCGAAGTGGTCAGCACCATCGCGCTGATTATCGGTCTGGTTATTGTCAACGTGGTGCAGCCGGGGGCCGGGATGAACGTTGACCCGTCGACGCTCGATGCGAAAGCGGTGGCGGTGTACGCTGAGCAGGCGAAAGACCAGGGGGTAGTGGCCTTTTTACTGGATGTGATCCCGGGCAGCGTCATTGGCGCCTTCGCCAGCGGCAACATCCTTCAGGTTCTGCTGTTCGCCGTTCTGTTTGGCTTTGCCCTGCATCGTCTGGGCAGCAAGGGCCAGCTGATTTTCAACGTCATTGAAAGTTTCTCGCAGGTCATCTTCGGCATCATCAATATGATCATGCGCCTGGCGCCGATCGGCGCCTTCGGGGCTATGGCCTTCACCATCGGTAAATATGGCGTCGGCACCCTGGTGCAGCTGGGCCAGCTGATCATCTGCTTCTATATCACCTGTATCCTGTTCGTGGTGGTGGTGCTGGGGTCAATCGCCAAAGCCACCGGCTTCAGCATCTTTAAATTTATCCGCTATATCCGCGAAGAGCTGCTGATCGTGCTGGGGACCTCCTCATCCGAATCGGCGCTGCCGCGCATGCTCGACAAGATGGAGAAGCTCGGCTGTCGTAAATCGGTGGTGGGTCTGGTGATCCCAACCGGCTATTCGTTCAACCTCGACGGCACCTCTATCTATCTGACGATGGCGGCGGTCTTTATCGCCCAGGCGACCAACAGCCATATGGATATTTTCCATCAAATCACCCTGCTGGTGGTGCTGCTGCTCTCTTCGAAAGGGGCGGCGGGAGTGACCGGCAGCGGCTTCATCGTGCTGGCGGCGACCATCTCGGCCGTCGGGCATTTGCCGGTGGCTGGCCTGGCGCTGATCCTCGGTATTGACCGCTTTATGTCCGAAGCCCGTGCGCTGACTAACCTGGTAGGTAACGGCGTCGCCACGGTGGTAGTAGCGAAATGGGTTAAAGAACTCGATGCCAAACAGATGGATGATGTGCTGAATAACCGTGTTCCCGCGAACAAAACGCACGAATTATCCTCTTAAATCCTCCTCTTAGGCCCGTACTCCCTTGCTGGAGTACGGGCTCCTGCGCATAATTAGAGGTCATTTCCGCCCGGCGGGAATGACACGAAATGATTATTTTACGTTGTCATGCGACATTTTCGTCTCCGTGTGGTCTAACCGACGTATTTCACTCTCACTTTTTTCGGCAGCCCGTCAGTGGGATGCTGTTGTAACCAGGAATGTTCATCAGGGGTTCACATGCAGGGCACAACAATTAAACTCTTAACGGGCGGTTTGCTGATGGTAGCGGCGGCCGGTTATGTGCAGGCAGAAGCGCTCCAGCCTGATCCGGCCTGGCAACAAGGGACCTTAGCGAATGGGTTGTCGTGGCAGGTGCTGGCCACGCCGCAGCGTCCCAGCGACCGTATCGAAGTCCGTCTGTCCGTGAATATTGGCTCGCTGAGCGAAAGCACTCAGCAGAGCGGTTTCAGCCGTTTTATTCCCCGTCTGGCGTTGACGCAAAGCGGCAGCCTGCCGACGATGCAGGCGCGCTCGCTGTGGCAGCAGAGTATTGACCCGAAGCGTCCTCTGCCGCCGGCCATCGTCTCCTACGATTACACGATGTTTAATCTCAGCCTGCCGAATAACCGCAACGATCTGCTGAAAGAGGCGCTGAGCTGGCTGGCGGACGCCAGCGGTAAACTGACCATTACGCCTGAATCGATCAATCACGCGCTGCAGGGCAACGACATGGTGGCGACCTGGCCGCTGGATACCAAAGAGGGCTGGTGGCGCTATCGCCTCAAGGGCTCCACCATGCTGGGCCACGATCCCGCCGCGCCGCTGAAGCAGCCGATCGACGTGGCGCATCTGAAAGACTTTTATCAAAAATGGTACACCCCCGACGCCATGACGCTGATCGTGGTGGGTAACGTCGACAGCCGCAGCGTCGCTGAGCAAATCAGCAAAACCTTTGGCGATCTGAAGGGCAAGCGGGAAACGCCCGCGGCGGTGCCGACCTTATCGCCGCTGCCCACCGTGCCGGTCAGCATCATGACCAGCGCCGTGCGCCAGGACAAACTGTCCATCATGTGGGACGCCCCCTGGCAGCCGATCCGCGACTCCGCGGCGCTGCAGCGCTACTGGCGCGACGACCTCGCCCGCGAAGCGCTGTTCTGGCACGTGCAGCAGAGCCTGAGTAAAAATAACGTCAAGGATATTGGTCTTGGTTTTGACTGCCGGGTGCTCTATCAGCGCGCGCAGTGCGCCATCAACATCGAATCGCCGGGCGAGCGCCTGAATAACAACCTGAGCGTGGTCTCGCGCGAGCTGGCGAAAGTGCGCGACAACGGCCTGCCGCAGGAGGAGTTTGATGCGCTTATCGCTCAGAAAAGCCTCGAGCTGCAGAAGCTGTTTGCCACCTATGCGCGCACCGATACCGACATTCTGATGAGCCAGCGCATGCGCTCCCTGCAAAATCAGGTGGTGGATATTGCGCCGGAGCAGTACCAGAAGCTGCGTCAGGAGTTCCTCAACTCCCTGACGGTGGACATGCTGAACCAGTACCTGCGTCAGCAACTGTCTCAGGATATGGCGCTGGTGTTGCAGCAGCCGAAAGGCGAACCGGAATACAACATGAAGGAGCTGCAGGCCACGTGGGAAAAACTGATGGCGCCGAGTCCGGCGACCGCAGCGACCAGCGGCAGCGCCGATACGGTTGACGCCCACAGCGAGGCCAGCGACATCCCGTCGGGGCAGTAACCTGATGCCTCTCCGGCGCGCCAGCGGCGGCCGGAGAGCGCTTACAGGTGAGGATTATTGCGGCATTGCTTCCCGGGGGATGATCGCCCCGCGATACTGGATCACCGTGCTGGCGGTCAGATGTCCGCGTCTGGCGGCGGATTCAGCATCGCCGCCGGTCAGGCGCACGGCCAGATAGCCGGCGCTGAAGGAGTCGCCGGCGGCGGTGGTATCCACCACTTTCTCTTTGGCCAGCTTGACGGCCGGCACTTCCTGCAGCGGTTGCCCGCTCACCGAGACCAGGCAGGCATCCGCTCCGCGCTTCACCACCACCTCTTCCACGCCGGCGGCGTGGGTGCGGGCGATCACCTCGGCGACCGGTTTTTCCCCCCACAGCGCGTCTTCATCATCGAGGGTCAGAAACGCGATATCGGTGCAGGCGAGCATCTCCTGATAGACCTGCTGCGTCTCCGCCTGGCTGGCCCACAGGCGCGGGCGATAGTTGTTGTCGAAGATCACCTTGCCGCCGTTGCCGCGGCACTCACGCAGCAGGGTGAACAGCCTGGCACGACTGGCCGGGCTGAGAATGGCGAGGCTGATGCCGCTCAGGTAGAGATAGTCGAACGTGGCCAGCTCTTCGCAAATCGCCGCCGCGCGATCGCTCTCCAGCCAGAATTTTGCCGCCGCCTCGTTGCGCCAGTAGTAGAAGGTGCGCTCGCCGGCGTCATCGGTTTCAATGTAATACAGCCCCGGCAGGCGGTCGGCCATCCGCTGGATCAGGCTGGTGTTGACGTTTTCCTGCTGCCAGCTGTCGAGCATCTGCTGGCTGAACGCATCGGTTCCCAGCGCGGTGACGTAGTGGACGCTCAGCGCGCTGGCATCCGTCTGCCGCGCGATATAGACCGAGGTGTTTAAGGTATCGCCGCCAAAGCCGCGGTTAACGGCCCCGTTCTTCTCTGACAGCTCAATCATGCATTCGCCAATGACGGCAATTTTTTTAGACATAGCCAGAACCTGCAATGGAATCGATATAAGCGCTAGTGTGCGCTGCGCTGTTTTGCTGGTCAATCATATTAAAACATCGTTCCATTATTTTTTTGACCTGACGCGCGTAATGTGACGAAAAGCGCATTTCCAGGAGAAACGCCGCTTTTTGACTATATTCAGGACTGACGTGATGCAAAAGGAGCGGAGTAGGGATGAGCAGAACCCGTAAAACGTTGGTTATCATCACAGGAACGATACTGTTGCTGATCGTTCTCTTCTTTATCGTGTTGGCCACCTTCGACTGGAACCGGCTGAAGCCGACGATTAATCAGAAAGTATCTGCCGAGCTGAACCGCCCGTTCGCCATCCGCGGCGATCTCGGCGTGGTCTGGGAGCGGCAGCCGGAAGAGCGCGGCTGGCGCAGCTGGATCCCGTGGCCCCATGTGCACGCGGAAGATATCGTGCTGGGCAACCCGCCGGCCATTCCCCAGGTGACCATGATCCACCTGCCGCGGGTGGAGGCGACCCTCGCCCCGCTGGCGCTGCTGAGCAAAACGGTGTATCTGCCGTGGATCAAGCTGGAACAGCCCGACGTGCGGCTGATCCGCCTGGCGGAAGACAACAATAACTGGACCTTTCAGCTGGCTGGCGATCAGCGTGCCGCGGGGGACAGCGCCCCCTCCAGCTGGTCTTTCCGCCTCGATAACATTCTCTTCGATCGCGGGACTATCGCCATTGATGACAAGATCACCCGCAGCGATATCACCATTCTCGTCGATCCCCTCGGCAAACCGCTGCCGTTTAGCGAAGTCACTGGCACGAAGGATCGGCATAGCGCGGCGAAACCAGGCGACTACGTCTTTGGCCTGTCGCTGAAGGGCCGCTATAAGGACCAGCCGGTCACCGGCAACGGTAAAATCGGCGGCATGCTGGCTCTGCGCAGCGCAAGCACGCCTTTCCCGCTGCAGGGCGACTTCCGCTCCGGCAATACGCGGGTGGCGTTCAGCGGCACGGTCAGCGATCCGCTCAACGTCGGCGGCATTGACCTGCGGCTGAAATTCGCCGGCGATTCGCTGCGCGATCTCTACGACCTGACCGGCGTGCTGCTGCCGGAGACGCCGTCGTTCTCCACCGACGGCCGTCTGCGCGCCGACTTTAAGCAGAAAAACAGCATGCGCTTTGACTATCAGAATTTTAACGGCCGGATCGGCGATAGCGACATTCATGGTTCCCTGACCTATACCACTGGCAAACCGCGGCCGAAGCTCAGCGGCGACATGGAGTCGAAGCAGCTGCGGCTGGCGGATCTCGGGCCGTTAATCGGCGTCGACTCCGGCAAAGGGACGAAGAAAAGCGCAGTGCGCCAGGCGGGCGATCGGCCGCAGCCGGCGGGTAAAGTGCTGCCGGCGGACCGCTTTGAAACCGATAAATGGCAGGTGATGGATGCCGATGTGCGCTTTAAGGGCCGGAGAATTGAGCACGGCGGTACGCTGCCGATCAGCGATCTGGCGACCCACGTGATCCTGGAGGATGGCGACCTGCGCCTGCAGCCGGTGCGCTTTGGCCTGGCCAACGGGTCGATTGCCGGCAGCGTGCACCTGCAGGGCGATAAAAAGCCGCTGCAGGGTGAGGCCAATCTGCAGGCGCGGCGCCTGAAGCTGAAGGCGCTGATGCCGAACGTCGAAATGATGCAGAAAACCCTCGGCGAGATGAATGGCGACGTTCAGCTGCGCGGCAGCGGCAACTCGGTGGCGGCCCTGCTCGGCAACAGCAACGGCAACCTGAAGCTGCTGATGAACGACGGCCTGATCAGTCGCAACCTGATGGAAATTCTCGGCCTTAACGTCGGCAACTACCTGATCGGCCAGATTTTTGGCGATGAGGAGGTTCGGGTGAACTGCGCGGCGGCCAATATCGACGTGACCAACGGCGTCGCCCGGCCGCAGATTTTTGCCTTCGATACGGAAAACGCGCTGATCAATGTGACCGGGACCGCCAGCTTCGCCTCCGAACAGCTGGACCTGACCATCGATCCGGAAAGCAAGGGCTTCCGGGTGATCACCCTGCGTTCCCCGCTGTATGTTCGCGGCACCTTTAAATCGCCGCAGGCGGGGGTGAAGGCCGGGCCGCTGATTGTCCGCGGCGCGGTAGCGGCGGCGCTGGCAACCCTGGTGACGCCGGCTGCCGCGCTGCTGGCGCTGATATCCCCGGCGGAGGGCGATAGCAACCAGTGCCGGACCATATTGTCGCAGATGAAAAAGTAGGGGAGAGCCCTGACGCCAGCGGCGTCAGGGCGAAGGATCACAACGACTGGTGGCGGGTCTCGTGGGTCAGCAGCAGGGCGATCAGCGTCAGCGCCGCCATCGCCGCCAGATAGGTGCCGACCGCCGCGAGGCCATAGTTGCCCTGCAGCCAGGCGGCAATGTACGGCGCGACCGAGGCGCCGAGGATCGACGACACGTTATAGGAGAACGACGCCCCGGTGTAGCGCACTTCCGTCGGGAACAGCTCCGGCAGCAGCGCGCCCATCGGGCCAAAGGTCAGTCCCATCAGGCTTAAGCCCAGCAGCAGGAAGGCAAAGACCAGCAGCGGGTTACCGGAACCCAGCAGCGGTTTAAAGGCGAACAGGGCGAACAAAATAATCATCGTGGTGATGATAATCATGCTCTTACGACGACCAAAGGCGTCCGCCAGCAGGCCGGCGATCGGCACCATTACGCCAAAGCCAATCACCGCCATCATCAGCATCCACAGCACTTCGTTACGCGGCAGGCCCAGGCCATTCGGCGCCGCGCCGGTGCTGAAGGTCATCGAGTAGACGGTCATGATGTAGAACAGGGTATAGGTTGCCAGCATGATGAAGGTGCCCAGCACCGTCACGCGGACGTGTTTGGTCAACAGGGTACCCAGCGGGATTTTGACCTGTTTTTTCGCCGCCGCCACTTTGGCGAAGACCGGGGTCTCATGCAGCGAAACGCGAACATACAGACCGATGATCACCAGCACCGCGGAGAAGATAAACGGCACGCGCCAGCCCCACTCCATAAACTGCTGATCGGTTAACAGCCAGGAGAGCAGCAGGAAGGTGCCGTTGGCGAAGAAGAAGCCGATCGGCGCGCCCAGCTGCGGGAAGGAGCCATACAGGGCGCGCTTGCGCGCCGGGGCGTTTTCCGTTGCCAGCAGCGCTGCGCCGCCCCACTCCCCTCCGAGGCCAAGTCCCTGACCGAAGCGCGCCAGCGCCAGCAGCATCGGCGCGACAATGCCAATGCTTTCATAGCCGGGCAGCAGGCCGATTACCACAGTGGAGATCCCCATGGTTAACAGCGAGGCCACCAGGGTGACCTTCCGGCCGACGCGATCGCCGAAGTGGCCAAACAGCGCGGAGCCGATTGGCCGGGCGACGAAGGCGATGGCGAAGGTGGCCAGCGACTGCAGGGTGGCCGCGGCGGCATCGCCCTGCGGGAAGAAGATATGCGGGAAGACGATGACCGCGGCAGTGGCATAGATGTAGAAGTCGAAAAACTCAATGGCGGTGCCAATGAGCGAGGCGACAACGACTTTATTGCGTGAGTTGACCGGGGCGGTTTCCTGCGTGTTTTCGAGTGTGGTGGCTGTGGCTTGCATAGATCTTTCTTATTTTTGCGCGAACGAAAAGCCATATAGCCACAGCCACCGGGACATTTCAATCTGTAACAAACGCGGAAAATGAGCAAAAAAGAGGCAAAAAGCGGATAATTTTTACGCCAGAAAAAATAGTTCTATGAAATGCTTCACACAATTAAAAAGATAGAGAATAAAACCAGTTTTTCGTTAAATAAAAGTTACGTCCTGGATTTATCTGCTGAAATCAAGCGCGAGGATGAATTTTGCCTCTTTTATTCATCCTCGCAATACCTCAGCGGTGGGTTTTGCCCGGCATCCGCCGGTCGTCTTTATACTCCGCGGTGGCGATCCACGCGGCGCAGAACAGCGTCAGGCGGGCAAAGAAATAGAAAAAGGCCATCAGCCCCAGCACCGATCCGAACGCCGCCCCGGAAGGGGATTTCACCAGCGCCGGCAGCGTCCAGGTCATGACGATTTTGATGATTTCAAAGCCAATCGCCGCGATAAGCGTGCCGCGAAACAGGGCTTTGCGCCGCGGACGGTGGCGCGGCAGCCGCCAGAAGATCCAGAAAAAGAGCAGGTAGTTGGCAAAAATCGAGATGGCGAGACCGATCAGCCGCCAGGCGGGTTTCAGCCATTCAATATTGTCCAGATACAGCGCGGAGATAATCAACTGCTGGGCGGAACCGGCGACAGAGGTGATCGACAGCGTAATAATCAGCGCCACCAGCAGACCGATCAGCGAGATAAGATCGCGGAAGTATTTTATCCAGATTTTCTCCTCGTCCTGCGGCCGGCGCTCCCAGACGTCGCGCGACTGAGCGCGGATCGCTTCGCGCAGGTTGCCCATCCAGTTAATACCGGAATAGAGCGCCACCAGCAGGCCGACGAGGCCGACGGCGGTGCGCTGCTGCACCGCGGTGTTGATGGTGTTTTTCAGCGTCGCCGCCAGCGTCGGGTCGCTGACGTTTTGCAGAATTTTGTCGAAAATGTCCTGCAGCAGGGTCGGATGCCAGGCCAGCACGAAGCCGGCGGCGGCAAACGAGACCATCAGGATCGGGATCATCGACAGGAACGAGAAGTAGGTGATGGCCGCGCCGAACTGATTGCCCAGCCGGTCGTTGAAGCGCTCTGCGGCGCGTATCAGGTGGGCGATCACCGGGTTGCGCTGCACTTTGGCCGCCGTTCCGGTGACGGTCTTCAGCGCCTGGCTGGCTTTTTGCCCGACGGCCGTGTCATTGAGAGCGTCGAGGGGGCTTTTGTTTTTCTCCGGCTGCGTGTCCGGTTCCTGAGGGGGGCGTCGATCGTCGTTTTCCGGCGTCATACGTGATTTCTTCCTTTTTTACCGCGAGATTCAGCAAAAAGTATACCTTAAATGCCGTATCCTGCAGGAACGCATCTGCCCGCCCCCCGTTCACCCTCCGCGCGGATCAATCGACGTAATCTTTCATCAGCCCGCCCAGCCACTCCATAAACAGATGCACGCGGCGGGAGAGATTGCGCCGGTGCGGGTAGATAAGCGAGACCGGCAGCGGCTCAGCGCGGTACTGGGGCAGGATCTCAATCAGTTCGCCGGCGCGTAACGCCTCGCGCACGCCGGTGCGTGGCACCTGAATAATTCCCAGCCCGGCGATACAGGCCGCCTGATAGGTTTCCGTGCTGTTGACCGTCAATATGCCGCCGCTTTTTACCCAGCGCACGGCGCCGTCGATCACCACCTCGAAGCCGGAAGGACGGACCCCGAGGGTGCTGGCGTAGTGGATCAGGGCATGATCCGCCAGATCCTCCAGGGATTGCGGGTAGCCAAAACGGGTCAGGTAGTCCGGGCTGGCGCAGTTAATTTGCGTCAGCTTGCCCAGCGGGCGGGCGATAAGCCCGGAGTCTTTGAGCGCGCCGACGCGCACCACGCAGTCAAACCCCTCGCGGATCACGTCCACCAGCCGGTCGCTGCTGCTCAGCTCCAGTTCGATGCCCGGATACTGCTGCAAAAAAGCCGGCAGGTGCGGGATCACCAGCTTTTTGGCAAAACCGACCGGCATATCCACCCGCAGCCGGCCGCTGATGCTCGCCGGATCGTGCTGAAACATACCGTCCAGTTCGTCGAGGTTGCTCAGCAGATCCTTCGCCCGCTCGTAGTAGACCATTCCATCCTGGGTGAGCTGAACCCGGCGGGTGGTGCGGTGCAGAAGCCGCACGCCAAGATGGCTTTCCAGGGCCTGAATCTGCCGCGAGACGCTGCCTTTCGGCAGCGCCAGGGTCTCGGCGGCGCGGGAGAAACTCTCCAGATCCGCTACGCGAATGAATAACTGCATTGCATGAATTTTATCCATGCCGATGGCCTATTGTTGTTGTGAATGAAACAGTAAAACGTAATGTAGCGTATTTATTGTTTCACTGGCAGTTAATAAGCTGGAACACAATCACAACGCAACCTGAAAGGGGTCTTCTGATGACACAACGTATCGCTTTAGTGACCGGCGGCAGCCGCGGTCTGGGTAAAAACGCCGCGTTGAAGCTGGCGGCGAAGGGAACCGACATTCTTCTGACCTATCACAGCAACCGCCAGGCGGCGCTCGAGGTGGTGGCGGAGATTGAGCAAAAAGGGGTGAAGGCGGCAGCATTGGCGCTGAACGTCGGCGATCCTTCAACATTCGACGCTTTCGCCAGCGAGGTGGCGCAGGTGCTGGCGCAGAAGTGGGGACGCACCACCTTTGATTATTTACTGAACAACGCCGGGATCGGCCTCAACGTCCCCTTCGCCGAGACCAGCGAAGCGCAGTTTGACGAGCTGATGAACATCCAGTTCAAAGGCCCGTTTTTCCTGACCCAGCGGCTGCTGCCCCTCCTGCAGGACGGGGGGCGCATCCTCAACGTTTCCAGCGGCCTGGCGCGCTTTGCCCTGCCGGGCTATGCGGCCTACGCCGCGATGAAGGGGGCGATGGAGGTTCTGACCCGCTATCAGGCGAAAGAGCTGGGCGGACGGGGGATATCGGTGAACATCATCGCGCCGGGGGCCATTGAGACCGACTTTGGTGGCGGGGTGGTGCGCGATAACGCCGAGGTGAATCGGCATATCGCCGCCCAGACCGCGCTGGGGCGCGTCGGGCTGCCGGATGATATCGGCGACGCCATCGCCGCCCTGCTCAGCGATGAGCTGGCGTGGATGAACGCGCAGCGCGTGGAAGTCTCGGGAGGGATGTTCCTCTGAACCCCGCTGTCGTCAGACCGTGAGCGGCGGTGCGCTAGGGCGCATCGCCCTCCGCGCGCAGCCGACCGAACAGCCAGTCGTTGTGCCAGCGCCCGTTGAGCCAGTAGTTCTCCCGCAGCTCCCCCTCCAGCCGGAAGCCGGCTTTGAGCAGTAACTGCCTGGACGCCTCGTTGCCGGCGGTGACGCTGGCGGTCAGGCGGCGGACGCCGCCGGTGGTGAAGGCGTAGTCGCACAGCGCGCGCAGCGATTCGTTGCCGTAGCCACGACCCTGCGCCGCCGGAGCGAAGAGAAAGCCGACCTCGGCAATGTCGCGCTGATGATGTTGGTAACCGGTGAGGCCGAGCGGGGTATGGGTCAGCCTGTCGCGCACCACCAGGCACAGCCAGTGTTCATCCCCGGGCGTCCACGGCGGCAGCCGCGAATCGAACGCCTCGCGGATGGCCGCCTGCGGCCTGGGGTCGGCCACGTAAAGCATGACCTGCGGATCCTGCTGCAGGGAAAGAAAAAACGACCAGTCGTCCAGCTGCAGCGGTGAGCAGCGCAGGCGCGGCGTCAGAAGTTCAGGCATAAGCGTCATTCCGGGCAGGGCGAATCCTCTGAACATAGCAGGAGAAGGCCGCCGGGAACAGCCCGACTAGGTTGGCTCGCCGTAGAGGCCAATCAGCCGGCGCACGACGCCGTTGGTCCAGCCGAAGCCATCCTGCAGGGGATACTCCCCGCCGCCGCCCTCATGCGGAACGCCGGTGGCGATATGGTATTTCTCAATCAGTTTGTGGTGCTGCTTGTAGAAGTGGTTGACCGTCTGCAGCCAGCTCCAGGCGATCTCATCGCCCAGCGGATCCTGGCCGTAGCGTTTAAATCCCTGCACCGCCATCCACTGCAGCGGCGCCCAGCCGTTGGGTTTATCCCACTGCTCGCCGCTCTCGTATTCGGTGGCCATGATCCCGCCGGGGGTGAGCAGGCGGGCCCGCACCGCATCGGCAAGGCGTTCCGCCTGTTCGTGGGTCGCCAGGCCGACGTAAAGGGTGACAATGCTGGCGGCGGAAAACAGCGCCAGCTGTTCGCGGCGCCAGTCATAATCGCGAAAACAGCCGTTCTCATCGTCCCACAGATAGCGGTTAACCGCCGCCCGCCGATCCTGAGCCTTCTGGCGGAAGGCCGCTTCCGTCTCGCGATCGCCCTTCAGGCCGGAGAGGTTGGCGATGGTCGTCTCCAGCTTGAACAGGAAGGCGTTCAGGTCGATGGGGATAAACTGCGTGGTGCGGATACTGGCCAGTCGCGTGATATCCCGCAGCCAGCGGCTGGAGTAGTCCCAGCCGGACGCGGCGCCCGCCCGCAGGTCGCGGTAGACTTCATTGGCCGGCCGTCCGGAGTGTCGGGCGGTCTCCACGTCCTCGCGCCACGATTCATCCCGCGGCGTGTCCCGGTCGTCCCAGTAGCGATTGAGCAGGGAGCCATCCGGCATGCGCACCACGTGCCGATACGCCTGATGCGGGATCAGCGACTCGGCGCCGTCCATCCAGAAGGCATGCTCCATCTTCAGATGATCCAGATAGCGCTTCGCGCCGCGCACGCCGTCCTCTTCAAAGAGTTCGACCATCAGAGCGAACACCGGGGGCTGCGAGCGGCTGAGATAGTAGGTGCGGTTGCCGTTCGGAATGTGCCCGTAGGTTTCAATCAGCCAGGCGAAGTTATCGGCCATGCATTTCAGCAGATCTTCCCGGCCGCTCTCCGCCAGCCCCAGCATGGTGAAATAAGAGTCCCAGTAATAGGTTTCGCTAAAGCGACCGCCGGGCACGATATAGGCCTGCGGCAGCGCCAGCAGCGATGACCAGGGGATATGATCCTGAGGCTCGCGGGTCAACACCGGCCATAGCTTATCGATATGCTCTTTCAGCGTCAGGCTGGGGTCGGAGGTGTAGACGTCGGTATGGCTCTCCGGCAGCCAGAAATTATCCTCAACGAACTGCCGCAGGTCGAAATCGGGCTGGCGTTTGACCTTCCGGTAATTCCGCAGGATGTCCAGCGGGTCGTGTTTCGGCGCGCAGTCGGGAAAAGTTTTGCTGTCGGCAAAAATGCGTGATTTTTGCACGTTGGTAAACAGCTCAAGATAGCGATCCGCCGGGGTGAGGGCATCGGAGGCCGGAAGCCCCTCGATCACCTCAGGCTCCGGTTCAGCGTCAATCATCTCATCCAGCTTTAATTCGTACGGATCGGCTTCGTAGCAGGGATCGATGTCGATCCTTAACTCGTCGTCTTCAACGTGGCGTAATTTCTGGCTGAACATAGCGATACGGACCTCCGGATAGCGTGAGTTCGCGGCCGGGCGTACCCGGCCTTGTCTTTTAAGCGTAGACAGTCGCTTCGGTGAGTGTGAAGTAAACTGTGCGTTAGATCACGCTTTTCCGCCGGCAGGGGACGCGGTGATTTCTAATTAACACCTTGATAAATAATAATAAGTTCGCGATTAGGTGAAGATAAAATTCGGAGCATTCATTATGCAACAAAATTTTATCCCGGCGCGCTCACTCCCACGCCGCCTCCAGCATCTCCAGCAGCTGTTCGCTGCTCAGGCTGACCGGATTAGCCTTCATCGACGAGGAGGTGCTGGCGGCCAGCGCCGCCGGCTCCAGGGCGTCGCGCGCCACGCCGAGGTCGCGCAGGGTGCCGAGACCGGCGCGATGGCTCCATTCCCGCAGGCTGTCCCAGACCCGATCCGCCGGGACCTCCAGCCCGTCGGCCAACCAGCGGCGAACGTCGTTGAAGCGCTGGCGCAGGGCGGGGTCGTTTATCTGCGACTCATTCAGCGCCAGCCCAAACGGCAGCAGGCTGCCGCATAAGGCGCCGTGCGAGGCGCGGCTCAGGCCGCCCAGCGGGCCGGCGAGGCCGTGGATCACCCCCAGCCCGGCGTTCGCCAGCGCCACTCCGCCGCACAGGCTGACCCAGGCCATCTCGTCGCGGCTGGCCGGGCACTCTTTTTCCATCAGAACCTTCAGCGCGCGGATGCCGCGCGGGATCGCCTGCTGACAGAGGGCGTCGGTGAAAGGGGTGGCCCGGCTGCAGAGCCAGGGCTCGATCACCTGGGTCAGGGCGTCGAGGCCGGAGCCCAGGGTGATGCTGCGCGGCGCGTTGTCGGTTAGCGCCGGGTCGACAATGGCCAGGTCAGGCAGCATCCGGTCGTCGCGCAGGCTCACTTTCCGCTGCTGTTCCACGACGTTGATCACCGCGTTTTTAGTGACTTCCGCGCCTGTGCCCGAGGTGGTGGGGATCGCCACGAACGGCAGCGGGCTGGCTTCCAGCTGACGGCCGGTTCCCACGACTTCCAGATAGTCGACCAGCGGGCCGGTGGCGGGCGCCAGCGCCGCAATCGCCTTACCGGCGTCAATCACCGCGCCGCCGCCGAGGCTGACCACCGCCCTGATCCCTTTCTCGCGCGCCAGCTGGACGCCCTGCTCAATATCGATAAGCCAGGGTTCGCGGCTTATCGCCAGCGTCGTGACCGCCAGCTGCAGCGCCTCCAGCTGATGGCGGAGAAATGCCGCCCGCTCCGGGCTGGCGCCATGCACCAGCAGAACAGGACCGCCCTGCTGCGCCAGCCAGGGGGCGGCGCTCTGGGCCTGACCGCGGCCAAAACGAATATTTGCAGGCATCAAAACGGTAAAAGGGGTCAACATGTCGGGTTCCTTTTCGGCAAACAGGCTGGAATCAACTATACACATTATCCAGCGCTCTGCCTTGTTGCTGGCTGGCAATAGAGTAGAGTGAATGAACTCTCTTTTATGGCTGAGGAATCGCTGACGATGCTAACAATTCTGGGCAAACGCTCTTCAATCAATGTACGGAAAGTGCTGTGGACCTGCGAGGAGATCGGGCTGGCGTACCAGCAGGAGGATTACGGCAGCGGGTTTAAGCCCCTGGACACCCCCGAATTTCAGCGCCTGAATCCTAACAGCCTGGTGCCGGTGCTGCTGGACGATGACTTTGTGCTCTGGGAGTCGAACAGTATTTGCCGCTATCTGGCGCGAAAAGCGGAGCGCTGGGATCTGCTGCCCGCCGGGCCGCAGCCCGCCGCCGAGGTGGAGCACTGGATGGACTGGCAGGCGACCGAGTTCAATAATGCCTGGCGCCATGCTTTTATGGGGCTGGTGCGTAAAGATCCCCGCTTTCAGGATCCGGCGGCGATTAAAGAGAGCATTGCCACCTGGACCCACTGCGTGCGCATTGTCGAAGCGCAGCTGCAGCGGACCGGGGCGTGGGTCGCCGGCGAGCGCTTCACCCTGGCGGATATTGTGCTGGGCCTGTCGGTGCATCGCTGGAAGATGACGCCCTTTGCCCATCCGGAAATGCCGGCCGTGGAGCGCTGGTATATGGCGCTCAATCAGCGCCCGGCGTTTATGCGCCATGGAAATAACGGCGTGGCGTAGCGAACGGGCCAGGGCCTTATCGATTTTTCAGCGTATTCGCTTTGCACTGGCGGGGTAATGCCGCTACGATCCCGCGTCTGTTTTTTTATCCCATCCCAAATAACGTGTGGCAGGCAGGTGCAGTTTGAAAAAACGGTTAGGCCTTGTGCTACTGGCATTACTGTTGATTTCAGGCTGTTCCGGCACGCTGTCGCAAATGAGCCCGCCCAGCAATGAAACCAGTCTGACAGGGCGCAACGGTCAGCGGCTTTCCGTCGATGATTATGTCAGGCATTACATGCGCGAGAAGCAGGTCAGCGGCATGGTGGTGGCAATTATTCATCATAACGGCCCGGCGGAGTTTCACTGCTTCGGCGTGACCGATGACCAACATCGCTACCCGATAACCCCGCATACGCTGTTTGCCCTCGGCTCGCTGAGCAAAGGGGTTACCGCCGAAGTGGTCACGATGCTGGTGAACGAAGGCCGTTTCCACTGGCACGACACGCTGCAGACCCTGCTGCCGCCGGGTACCGCGCTGAGTGAGGATGCCCGTAAGATAACCTTGCTGCAGCTGGTGACGCATACCTCAGGGCTGCCGCGGCAACCGATGAATATGCTGTCGCTTGAGCACCTGCTGGCCTATCTCAACGATGGCGAAAACTTCTACCATGAGCTCGATGCCGATGGCGTTCTGAGTTATCTGCAGCATTTCCAGGCCCCGGCGGAACCGGCGCCGAGTTACTCCAACCTCGGCTACGCGATCCTCGGCTATCTTCTCCAGTACCAGACTGGCGAATCGATTGAGACGCTGGCCTCGCGGATGATCTTCCGCCCGCTGGCGATGGGGAACACCAGCTTCCTGCCGCAAACGCTGCGTGATTATCCGTGGCGGGCGCTGGGCCATGCTGGCGATCAGCCGAAATTTAAACCCCGCGGCGCGCTGACGCCGGACTGGCAGTTCCGTCATAACATGGTCGGTGCGGCGAGTTTGTACAGCGACGCCGGAGATCTGATTCACTATGCCCGCGCCCACTTCGCGCCCACCGGTCAGGCGGCGCTGGACCAGGCGTTCCGCGACGTTAGCGTCGACTATTATCCGCGGCGGATTGAAGCGGCGAATATCGCCTGGGTAACAGACACGTTCGGCGAGCAGCAATTAACCTATCAGGTGGGGTACATCGGCGGCTATTCGAGCTATATCGGTTTTGATAAAGCGAATCAGAATGCGGTGGTGGTGCTGCAAAACAGCTTTAACTGGAGCAACTATATCGGCCACCAGATCCTGCGTCACCTGGCGGCGCAATAAAAAAGCCCCGTCCGGAGACGGGGCTGCGCGCCTTAGCGCATGGTGACAAACTCTTCTGCCGCCGTTGGGTGAATGGCGACGGTGTTGTCGAAGTCTTTTTTGGTGGCGCCCATCTTCAACGCCACCGCAAAGCCCTGCAGCATCTCATCCATCCCGAAGCCGATGCCATGGATACCGACAATCTTCTCTTCCGGGCCGACGCACACCAGCTTCATGCGGCACGGCTGGCGGTGCGAGGTGACGGCGGTGTACATCGCGGTGAAGGAGGATTTGTAGACCTTCACGGCGTCGTCGCCATACTGCTCGCGCGCCTGCGGCTCGGTTAAGCCGACGGTGCCGATAGGCGGGTGGCTGAAGACCACGGTCGGAATGTTGCTGTAGTCCAGATGCTCTTCCGGTTTGTTGTTAAACAGGCGTTCGGAGAGACGACGGCCTGCGGCCACGGCCACCGGGGTCAGCTCAACGGTGCCGGTGTTATCGCCCACGGCGTAGATGCCCGGCACGCTGGTGTTCTGGAACTTATCGACGACGATGTAGCCTTTATCGTCAGTTTTCACGCCGGTAGCCGCCAGGTTGAAGTTATCGGTCGCCGGTTCGCGGCCAATCGCCCAGATCAGGCAGTCAACGGTCTGGCTGCGGCCATCTTCCAGCTCAAGGGTCAGGCTGCCGTCGGCATGCTTCACCACCGCTTTCGGGATGGCGTTGGTATGCAACTGCGGGCCTTCGGCGTTCATCACTTCCACCAGCGTTTCGACGATCAGCGGATCGAAGCTGCGCAGCGGCGCGTGCTTGCGCACGAACAGGTGGGTTTCAGCGCCGAGGCCGTTAATCACCCCCGCCAGCTCAACGGCGATGTAGCCCGCGCCGACCACCGCCACGCGCTTCGGCAGCGCCGGCAGTTCGAAGAAACCGTCGGAATCAATACCGTATTCCACGCCCGGAATGGTCGGGTGGCTCGGACGGCCGCCGGTGGCGATCAGGATATGATCGGCCGTAATGGTCTCGCCGTTCACTTCCACGGTGTGGGCATCGACAAAGCGCGCAAAGCCTTTGATCACGTCGACGTTGTTCTTACCCAGCACGTTGTCGTAGGAGGTATGAATGCGGTCGATATAGGCGCTGCGGCTGGCGACCAGCTTCTCCCAGTCGAAATGGTTGATGGTGGTATCGAAACCGTAGTCCGGGCCGTAAAGATGAATCGCTTCGCGGATCTGCGCCGCATGCCACATCACTTTTTTCGGCACGCAGCCGACGTTGACGCAGGTGCCGCCCAGCGCTTTGGCTTCAATCAGCGCGCACTTCTGGCCGTACATGGCCGCACGGTTAATCGAGGCGATACCGCCGCTACCGCCGCCGATGGCGAGGTAATCATAATGTTTGCTCATGCCCATATGTCCTTAATCGTTGATTGCCGCGATTGTAACGCGAGGCGTAAAAGGTTCCACCGATGGTTGCGATTACTCCGGCACGATCCAGCTGACGGTCGTGTGACCGGTACCGGCCGGCACCAGCTTGCTGTGCAGCCACGGCAGCACATTGTTCATCTGCTGCTCCAGCTTCCACGGCGGGTTGATGACGATCATCCCGGAGGCGGTCATGCCGCGCTGGTCGCTGTCAGGACGTACCGCCAGCTCAATCTGCAGAATCTTGCGAATGCCAGTGGCTTCTAAGTCTTTGATCATGCGTTTGATCTGCGCGCGCAGCACCACCGGGTACCACAGCGCGTAGGTGCCGGTGGCGAAGCGTTTGTAGCCTTCGTTAATTCCGGTCACCACCGCCTGATAGTCGGTTTTAATTTCGTACGGCGGGTCGATCAGAATCAGACCGCGGCGCGAGACCGGCGGCAGTTTGGCTTTCAGCTGCTGGTAGCCATCGGCTTTATCGACGCGCGCGCGGCCGTCTTTCTGAAACTCGGCGCGCAGCAGCGGGAAGTCGCTCGGGTGCAGCTCGGTCATCTGCAGGCTGTCCTGCTCGCGCAGCAGCTGGCGGGCGATCAGCGGAGAACCCGGGTAGTAGCGCAGCTGGCCGTTACGGTTGAAGTGTTCGACCACCGAAATATAGGGCTCAAGCTCTGCCGGCAGGTCGTCTTGCTGCCAGATGCGGGCGATGCCTTCGAGATACTCGCCGGTACGCTCGGCGTGCTCGCCGCTCAGCTGATAGCGGCCCGCGCCGGCGTGGGTGTCCAGGTAGAGAAACGGTTTTTCTTTCTCTTTCAGCGCTTCAATGATCAGGCTCTGAACGGTGTGTTTGAGGACGTCGGCGTGGTTGCCTGCGTGAAAGCTGTGGCGATAACTGAGCATGGATGCAGAGATTCCGGGAAATAAACAAGTTAACCGATAGTTTACCGCAGATCGGCCGAGATTACCGCTGCGCCGCCGCGCTGTTTCATTTCTGCCAAAAGCATTGCAAAACATAACGCTGTCATAAAAGCGTCAAACGGCCGCGCTAGCGTCGGATACAGGCAAGGTAATTGTTTGAATAAAAGGAAAAATAATGAAAAAGCAACTCTCGCTGCTGGCCGTTGCGCTGCTGCTGGCGCAACCGGTTCTGGCTAAAGACATCCCGCTGAACAGGGCGGCGGCCCTCGCCAATAGCGTGACGCCGGCTGCCTCCAGCCAGGCGTATGACGATCTTGAGCAACAGGCGCTGGCGCAGTTGCGCCACGCGCTGCAAGGGGATGCCGCGACGCTGACCCGCGATCGGTTGGCGCACACGAAACAAAACAAAACCCAGGCCGATACCGCCTGGCTGAAGGCCAGCGGCTACGACTTCCAGACCCGGGCAAACCAGCAGGCGGATATTGCGCTATTGTCGGCGTTCAGCAGTCTGCCGGAGACCGTCGTGAAGCAGAATCTGGCGACGGTGACCGCCATCAACCGCGACGCCGTGCAGACCACCCGCCGTCAGGCGCTGGCCGATGCGCAAGGGATTAGCTACCTCTATTTCCTCAGCGACGCGCTGGGGCCTCGTCTGGGCAACGCGTTTCTGACCGCCTATGACCAGGGCGCGCTGGGGAAAGCGGCGGCGCTGATCAAAGCCTCGGAAGTCAGCACCGGCGAGGCGAAAAAGCACTTCCACAATCCGCGGCCGTTCCTGGTCCAGGGCAACACCATTCACCTGGTGCCGGACGACGTGGTGGTGAAGGATAACCAGCCCTATACCGCCGACGGCGGCTCGTTCCCCAGCGGCCACACCAACACTGGCTATACCGATGCGTTGCTGCTGGCGGCGATGATCCCGGAGCGCTACGACGCGCTGGTGGCGCGCGGCGCCCGCTATGGCTACTCGCGCATTGTGCTGGGCGTCCACTATCCGCTGGACGTGATCGGCTCGCGGATGGTGGCCGAGCGCAACGTGGCCCATTATCTTAACGATCCGCGCTACCGGGTATTATTTAACGAAGCCCGCGATCAGCTGCGCGCCGTGCTGGCGAAAGCCTGCGGTACGTCGCTTGCCGAGTGCGCGAAGAGCAGCGTGAAAGACGATCCCTGGCGCGATCCGGCGATGCGTGATTTCACTCGTTTCGCCATGACCTACGACCTGCCGCGGCAGAAGGGGCCGCAGCCGCGCCTGCAGGCGCCGGAGGGGGCGGAAGTGCTGCTGGAGGCTGCCCTGCCGCAGCTGTCTGCGGCCCAGCGCCTGGCGCTGATGGTCAACACCGCGCTGCCGGCGGGCTACCCGCTGTCCGGCGCCACCCCCGAACAGCAGTTCTGGCAGCGGCTGAATCTGTCGGCGGCCTGGGAGATGGCGCAAAAAAGGCATTAATGCGGTTTCCGACACGCTGCGCCGCGTGTCGCGCTTTTCCGGCAACGGGCGGACTTATCGCAGCAATACCCAGGCTGACGCACCGCCCGTCATTGAAATTCCCCCAACTATCCCCCATTCTAGATCTCATGCATAAGCGCCGGACGCGCGCTTCACTCACCCTTTTCAACAGGACAGCGCATATGACCAATCCATTACTGACGCCTTTTTCCCTGCCGCCTTTTTCTGCGATCAAACCAGAGCACGTGGTCCCAGCGGTCACCAAAGCGCTGGAGGATTGCCGGGCCGCGGTGGAAAGCGCAGTGGCGCACGGCGCGCCGTATAGCTGGGAAAATCTTTGCCAGCCGCTGGCGGAAGTGGACGATGTGCTGGGACGCATCTTCTCGCCTGTCAGCCATCTCAATTCGGTAAAAAACAGCCCGGAACTGCGTGAGGCCTACGAACAGACGCTGCCGCTGCTCTCCGAGTACAGCACCTGGGTCGGCCAGCATGAAGGCCTGTATAAAGCCTACCGCGATCTGCGCGATGGCGATAACTACGCCACGCTGAATACCGCGCAGAAAAAAGCGGTGGATAATGCGCTGCGCGATTTCGAATTATCCGGTATTGGCCTGCCGCCGGAGGCGCAGAAACGCTACGGTGAAATCGCCGCGCGCCTCTCTGAGCTGGGCAACCTGTACAGCAACAACGTCCTTGACGCCACCATGGGCTGGAACAAGCTGGTGACCGACGTCGCCGATCTGGCCGGTATGCCGGAAAGCGCGCTGGCCGCCGCTCAGGCGCAGGCCCAGGTCAAAGAGCAGGAAGGGTATCTGCTGACCCTGGATATCCCGAGCTACCTGCCGGTGATGACCTACTGCGACAACCAGGCGCTGCGCGAAGAGATGTACCGCGCCTACTCCACGCGCGCCTCCGACCAGGGGCCAAACGCCGGTAAATGGGATAACAGCCCGGTGATGGCGGAGATCCTCGCCCTGCGCCACGAGCTGGCGCAGCTGCTGGGCTTTGACAGCTACGCCTTTAAATCCCTCGCTACCAAAATGGCGGAGGATCCGCAGCAGGTGCTCGATTTCCTCACCGACCTGGCAAAACGCGCCCGTCCGCAGGGCGAAAAAGAGCTGGCCCAGCTGCGCGCTTTCGCTAAAGCCGAGTTCGGCGTCGAAGAGCTGCAGCCGTGGGACATCGCTTACTACAGCGAAAAACAGAAACAGCATCTCTACAGCATCAGCGATGAGCAGCTGCGCCCCTATTTCCCGGAAAACAAAGCCGTTAACGGTCTGTTCGAAGTGGTGAAGCGCATTTACGGCATTACCGCCAAAGAGCGTACCGATGTCGACGTGTGGCATCCGGAAGTGCGCTTCTTCGAGCTGTATGACGAACACAACGAGCTGCGCGGCAGCTTCTATCTCGACCTGTATGCCCGCGAGCACAAGCGCGGCGGGGCGTGGATGGACGACTGCGTCGGCCAGATGCGTAAGCTGGATGGTTCCCTGCAGAAGCCGGTCGCCTACCTGACCTGTAACTTCAACCGTCCGGTCAACGGCAAACCGGCGCTGTTCACCCACGACGAAGTGATCACTCTGTTCCACGAGTTCGGCCACGGTCTGCACCACATGCTGACCCGCATTGATACCGCCGGGGTTTCCGGCATCAGCGGGGTGCCGTGGGACGCGGTCGAGCTGCCGAGCCAGTTTATGGAAAACTGGTGCTGGGAGCCGGAAGCGCTGGCCTTTATCTCCGGTCATTATGAAACCGGTGAACCGCTGCCGCAGGCGCTGCTGGAGAAAATGCTGGCGGCGAAAAACTACCAGGCGGCGATGTTTATTCTGCGCCAGCTGGAGTTCGGCCTGTTCGATTTCCGCCTGCACGCGGAGTACAAGCCGGAGCAGGGGGCGAAAATCCTTGAGACCCTCGCGGAGATTAAAAAGCAGGTCGCCGTGGTGCCGGGTCCAACCTGGGGCCGCTTCCCGCACGCCTTCAGCCATATCTTCGCCGGCGGTTACGCGGCGGGTTACTACAGCTACCTGTGGGCCGACGTGCTGGCGGCAGACGCCTTCTCACGCTTCGAAGAAGAGGGGATCTTCAACCGTGAAACCGGTCAGTCGTTCCTCGATAACATCCTGAGCCGCGGCGGTTCTGAAGAGCCGATGGTGCTGTTCAAACGCTTCCGCGGGCGCGAGCCGCAGCTGGATGCGATGCTGGAGCATTACGGGATCAAGGGTTAAGTCTGCGGTGAAGATCTGCTTAATTGATGAAACGGGCGCCGGAGACGGCGCCTTATCTGTTTTAGCCGCCCGCTGGGGGCTGGAGCAGGATGACGATAATCTGATGGCGCTGGTGCTGACCGCTGAGCATCTGGAGCTGCGTAAGCGCGATGAGCCCAAACTCGGCGGTATCTTCGTCGATTTCGTCGGCGGGGCGATGGCCCACCGGCGCAAGTTTGGCGGCGGCCGCGGTGAAGCGGTGGCCAAAGCGGTCGGTATTAAAGGCGATTATCTGCCGGATGTCGTCGATGCCACTGCCGGATTGGGGCGTGACGCCTTTGTGCTGGCGTCGGTCGGCTGTCGCGTGCGGATGCTGGAGCGTAATCCGGTGGTCGCCGCGCTGCTCGACGATGGCCTGGCCCGCGGCTATGCCGATGCGGAAATCGGCGGCTGGCTGCAGGAGCGGCTGCAGCTGATCCACGCCTCCAGCCTGACGGCGCTGACCGATATTACCCCGCGTCCGCAGGTGGTCTACCTCGACCCGATGTTCCCGCATAAGCAGAAAAGCGCGCTGGTGAAGAAAGAGATGCGCGTCTTTCAGTCGCTGGTGGGGCCCGATTTAGACGCCGATGGCCTGCTGGCCCCGGCGCGCCAGCTGGCGACCAAACGGGTGGTGGTGAAGCGCCCGGATTACGCGCCGCCGCTGGCGGAAGTCGCCACGCCGAACGCGGTGGTGACCAAAGGGCATCGGTTTGATATTTACGCCGGCACGCCGGCGTAAATTTGCAATCTATCAGGTATCGCGCCGTCATGTTGCCGGGTGGCGGCTGCGCCTTACCCGGCCTACATAATCATTTATATATCAGATGGATACCATTCCACCAGGCCCGGCTGAGTAAGGCGCAAACCGACGATCATCTCTACCGCTCAGCTTCCCCCGGGGTATTAATCATCCGGTTCAGCCACGGCACCATCAGCGCCATCACTACCGTGACCCCCAGGGTCACCAGGCCAATTTTACTGAACACGCTGGTGTAAACGGGCAGCGTCTGCAGCGGGTCGGTGATATTTTCCGGCACCGCGGTGAAGGTCGCCACATAGCCGCCGAGCAGGAACGCGGCGGCCTGGGTCAGGAACCACATCCCCAGAATAAAGCCCATCAGATGCTGCGGCACCAGCGCGGCGACCATCGCTAGCCCCAGGGCGCTGATCAGCAACTCGCCCAGGCTCTGGAACAGATAAACCAGCACAATAAACCACGGCGAGGTTAATCCCTGGGCGTCGGCGAACCACATCCCGGCGGCCGCGGCGGTAAGGAAGCCCAGCGCGCAGAGGAACATCCCGAGGGTAAATTTCACCGGCATGGTCAGGTCTTTACCCTTGTGGCCGAGATGGGTGTAGATCGCCGCCAGCACCGGGCTGGCCACCACCACCCAGAAGGGGTTCAGGGCCTGGAAACTGACCGGGTTGATGGTAAAACCCAGGATCTGATGATGGACGTTATTGATGGCGAAGAAGTTCAGCGAGGTCGGCATCTGGGCGTAGAGAATGTAAAACAGCACCGCCTCGATCATCAGGATAAAGGCGACGAACATTTTGTTGCGCCCGGTTTTATCAAGGCGAAACGCCTCGCGGAAAAAGAACGCAATGACCACAACCGACAGGACAATCAGCACCAGGTTGGCGATCATCACGTTATGCATCAGCCAGGCGCAGAGAAAAATCATTACCACCGTACCGGCCAGCACCAGCGCCAGATTGCGCAGGCTGAGGGGGCGATGATCGGGCTCTGAACCAATCTCTTTCACCATCCCGCGGCAGGCGAGGTAGACCAGCAGCGCGATAATCAGCCCCGCGCCGCACAGGTTATAGGTCACCGCGTAGCCAAACTTTTCCGCGATCACCGGCGCCAGCGACAGCGACAGCAGCGAACCGATGTTTATCGACATATAAAACAGGGTAAACGCCCCGTCGAGACGGGCATCCTTCGGCGGATAGCATTTTGACAGCAGGCTCGCCGGGTTGGCTTTAAACAAACCGTTGCCGACGGCGATGGTGCCGAGGGCGATAAAGATCAGCTGCGGTTTCAGCAGCGACATCCCGGTCATAAAGTAGCCGATGGCCAGCACAATCGCGCCGAGCACCAGCGTGCGTTTGGTCCCCAGCAGATGGTCGCCCACGTAGCCGCCGATGGAGATCAGCCCGTAAACCAGCGCCGCGAAGGCGCCGAAGGTGATAAAGGCCTGTTCCTGAGAGAAGCCCAACTGTTTCACAAAGAAGACCGCCAGGATCCCCTGAACGCCGTAATAGCCAAAACGTTCCCAGAGCTCCACAAAGAAGATCATAAAGAACGGACGAGGTTGCTGCAGCAAGCCCGTAGGTGCAGTTGTATTCATATTCCTTCGCCTTGTATTACTTTCCCAAAAAGTATGAACGCGTATGCCAGAACGCGCCGAAAATGTCTGATAACTCGCCATGCTGCGGTTATTGGCTTATTGAATAGATTATTATATAGATGTTTTAGTGAATAACTGGTTGATCACACTAATTGAATGGCTTTTTTATGGAGTTAAGCTCTATTGTCTGGCGAGGTGGAAGCGAAAATAAAAACGCCCGCAGCGGCGGGCGTCTGGCATGACACAACGGGACGGTTATTCGTCTTCTTCGTCGCGTAGCGGGACAATCAGCATGTCGACATGGACGGTGTTGATCAGCTGACGGGCAGAGGACATCAGCTTGCTCCAGAAGTCCTGATGGTGGCCGCAGACCACCAGGTCCATATCATATTTTTTAATCGCATCGACCAGCACCTGGCCCAGGTCGCCGCTGCCGCTCAGGGTCTCGGTGATCGGGTAGCCGGCGTTGGTCGAGAGCTCGGTCAGCGCGTGATGGGTCTCTTCGGAGATGCGTTTTTGCATGTCGCCGAGGTTCACGTCAATCAGCCCGGTGTAGAGGTCGGAGTAATTCACATCCACGTGGATCAGGGAGACTTTCGCGTTATACGGGCGGGCCATAGAAACGGCTTTTTCAACCAGTACTTTACTCTCCGGGGACAGGTCTACTGCAATCAGAATATGTTTGTAAGCCATAGTGTTACTCCTTCCATAAGTTTGTCGATGACCATTGGACCTGACAGCTGGCGCTGCCGTTTCGCCCGCGTCCTGCGTGCTACATTCGCGGGAGGGTAGCCTTTAAGGACTTCATTGTAGAAGATATTTCTTACCTTATAGCGCCCCCCGCACTCCGTCAATGCACTGGGTTCACCTAAAAGTTAAACAAATTTATCCGTCTTACGTATTGATAACGAATAACCTTGTGGTAAAAAAATTAATGGATCTCCTACACTATTTAATGAGCCGGTCGGAAAAATAAATGTGATCGGAATCGCACTCTTTACGGTATTGTCGTCGGTTATTTGGGGAGCGGTAGCCGCGGAGGGTTTCTCCGTGGGCGGGTCGCCGGGGAGGAGGTATGATCAGCACTATTGCGCTGTTTTGGGCCCTGTGTGTCGTTTGTGTGGTGAATATGGCACGCTACTTCTCATCGTTGCGTGCATTATTGGTTGTGCTACGTGGTTGCGATCCCTTGCTCTATCAGTACGTCGATGGCGGCGGCTTTTTTACCTCGCACGGGCAGCCCAGCAAACAGATGCGCCTGGTGTGGTATATCTATGCCCAGCGCTACCGTGACCATCATGACGATGAATTTATTCGTCGCTGCGAACGTGTTCGTCGCCAGTTTATTCTGACCAGCGCCCTGTGCGGCCTGGTGGTGGTGAGCCTGATTGCGTTGATGATCTGGCACTGACGGCATCTTCGGGATAAAAAAACGGGCCAGCAAGCTGGCCCGTTTTGAACGAATAGCGCTTAAATCAGCTTCAGGGAGAGCCAGTAAAGGACGCCTGAAAGGATAATCGCTGCCGGCAGGGTCAGCACCCAGGCCATCAGAATGCTCGTCACCGTCTTTTTCTGCAGACCACCGCCATCCACCAGCATCGTCCCCGCTACCGAGGAGGAGAGTACGTGGGTGGTGGAGACCGGCATCCCGGTGTAGCTCGCCAGACCGATAGACACCGCCGCGGTCATCTGCGCCGACATCCCCTGGGCGTAGGTCATGCCCTTCTTACCAATCTTCTCACCGATAGTGGTCGCCACGCGGCGCCAGCCGATCATGGTGCCAATACCCAGCGCCAGTGCGACCGCCATGATAATCCAGATTGGCGCGTACTCGATGGTGCTCAGCATATCGGTTTTCAGTTTCTTCAGCAGACGCTGGTCGTCAGCGCTCACGTCCGGCAGTTTCGCCACTTTGTCGGTGGTGTCGGAGATGCAGAGCATGATGCGACGCAGCTGGCCGCGCTGTTCCGGTTTTAGCGACTCGTAGTTCTCAACGCCGGTCAGCATGGTCTTCACGCGGTCAAGGGCGTTGATGGTGTTCGCCGGATGACAATGAAACTCGCCGTTGGCCGCGGTATTGGTGTCCGGAGAGGGAACCAGCTGGTCAACGCCGGTGGCTTTCTTCAGCAGGTCAGGGCGCTGCTGGAAGAAGGTTTCCACGTTGTTGACCGCATCGCGGGTACGGGTGATTTCGTAACCGGAGGCGTTCATATTCACCACGAAGCCCGCCGGGGCGACGCCAATCAGGACCAGCATCACCAGACCAATGCCTTTCTGTCCATCGTTAGCGCCGTGAGAGAACGACACGCCGATAGCGGACAGGATCAGGGCGATACGGGTCCAGAACGGCGGCTTTTTCTTGCCGTCTTTCTTTTCACGCTCCGCTGGGGTCAGGTGGATACGCGCCCGTTTCTTGGTGCCGCTCCAGTAGCGACGCAGCAGGAAAATCAGGCCGCCCGCGATCACCAGGCCGACGATAGGCGAGATAATCAGCGATCCAAAAATGCCGATGACTTTCGGGATATTCAGCGCGTCAACGACCGACGTACCGGTCATTAAGGCATTGGTGAGACCGATCCCGATGATAGCGCCGATCAGCGTATGGGAACTGGATGCCGGCAGACCGAAGTACCAGGTGCCGAGGTTCCAGATGATCGCCGCCAGCAGCATAGAGAACACCATGGCGAGGCCATGTGCGGAACCCATGTTAAGCAGCAGATCGGTCGGCAGCATATGCACGATGGCATAGGCTACGCTGAGACCCCCCAGCAGAACGCCGAAGAAGTTGAAGAGCGCCGCCATCGCCACAGCGAGCTGTGAGCGCATAGCGCGAGTGTAGATAACCGTAGCCACCGCGTTTGCGGTATCATGGAAACCGTTAATCGCTTCGTAAAACAGTACAAAAGCTAAAGCAAGCAATAATAATAGTCCGGTATGTAAATCCAGACCGGCAAATAAATGTAGCATAGGACGTTACGCCATTTTGAGGACATGAACGCGGCGCATTATCAGTGACTTTAGCGGCGCGGGCAAAGTGAAATATAGACTTTTTTTGATTTTCTTCCTGTTTAGGTTTTACCCTGTTGGGAGTAATCCTATATCTTTCAATGATGTATCTAATGCGGGATTTTTCCCGCTGGTGTGACCAGAGTGAAATATTTACAAAACCCGACAATTGGGGAACGAGGAATGCGCTGTGGAAAGGTTTGATGCCATTGTCGTTGGCGCCGGAGCGGCGGGAATGTTTTGCGCAGCGCAGGCGGGGCAGCTCGGCTGTCGCGTTCTGCTGCTCGACAACGGCAAAAAGCCGGGGCGAAAAATTCTGATGTCCGGCGGCGGCCGCTGCAACTTTACCAATATGTATGTTGAGCCGGCGGCCTATTTGAGCCAAAACCCGCATTTTTGCAAATCTGCCCTGGCGCGCTACACCCAGTGGGACTTTATCGAGCTGGTCGGCAAATATGGCATCGCCTGGCATGAGAAAACCCTCGGTCAGCTGTTTTGCGATGATTCGGCGGAACAGATCGTCAATCTGTTGCTGGCGGAATGCGAAAAGGGCGGCGTGCAGATCCGCCTGCGCAGCGAAATCCTCAGCGTCGAGCGCGATGAGCAAGGCTACCGGCTCCAGGTGAACGGCGAAACGCTGGCGACCAAAAAGCTGGTGATCGCCTCCGGCGGCTTGTCGATGCCGGGCCTTGGCGCCTCGCCGTTCGGCTATAAAATCGCCGAACAGTTCGGCCTGAAGGTGCTGCCGACCCGTGCGGGTCTGGTGCCGTTTACCCTGCACAAGCCGCTGCTTGAGCAGCTGCAGGTTCTCTCCGGCGTCTCGGTGCCGTCGACCATCACCGCCGAGAACGGCACCCTGTTCCGCGAAAATCTGCTGTTCACCCATCGCGGCCTTTCCGGACCGGCGGTGCTGCAAATTTCCAGCTACTGGCAGCCCGGCGAGTTCGTCACCGTGAATCTGCTGCCGGACTGCAATCTTGAAGACTTCCTTAACGAGCAGCGCGGCGCGCATCCCAACCAGAGCCTGAAAAACACCCTCGCGATGCAGTTGCCGAAGCGGCTGGTGGAGTGCCTGCAGCAGCTGGGGCAAATTCCTGATGTCACGCTGAAGCAGCTGAACGTTCGCGACCAGCAGGCGCTGGTGGAGACGCTGACCGCCTGGCGCGTGCAGCCGAACGGCACCGAAGGCTACCGGACGGCGGAGGTGACCCTCGGCGGCGTGGACACCAATGAGCTCTCGTCGCGTACTATGGAGGCGCGCAAGGCGCCGGGCCTCTACTTTATCGGCGAAGTGATGGACGTCACCGGCTGGCTCGGCGGGTATAACTTCCAGTGGGCGTGGTCAAGCGCCTGGGCCTGCGCGCAGGCGCTGGTGGAAGGGTAACGGCGGTATCGTTCCGGCGGACAGGTTTCGGCTTATCCGCTGATGTTATGCTGCTTCAGTTTTCGCCACAGCGTGGTAGGGCTGATGCCGAGGATGGCGGAGGCTCTGGTTCTGTCGCCATCCGTTTTTTCAATCACGCTCGCAATCAGCTGTTTCTCCTGTTTTTTTAACAGATCGCTCTCATCCGCGACCAGCGTGTGGTCAGAAACAAGAGACACGCTCTGGTGGCAGACCGGCGAGAGGTGACTGATCTGCTGTAAAACCTCTTTGTTCACCGTGTTTCCGTCCAGCAAGACGATAAGACGATAGATGACCGCCTGCAGTTCACGAATATTGCCCGGCCAGTCATAGTTCTGTAGGCAGTTCACGGCATCCGCAGTAAAGGTGAGGTGCTTGTTTTGTTGCTGCAGAAGATGGTGAATCAGCACCATAATATCTTCGGGTCTTTCGCGTAATGACGGGAGCTGCAGTTCAAGGATATTGATTCGGTAATAAAGATCCTGGCGGAACTCCCCGCTGGCGACGAGCTGACCCAGATCTTTATTGCTGGCGGTGATCAGGCGAAAATCGGCTGAGAGCAGGGTGTCGCCACCAAGACGGGAAAATTGCTTCTCCTGCAATACGCGCAGCAGCTTCACCTGGACCGACAGCGGGGCTTCGCTGATCTCATCGATAAATACCGTTCCGTTAGTGGCCATTTCAAAGACCCCGGGCTTGCCTCCCTTCCGCGCGTTGGTAAACGCGCCTTCGGCATAACCGAACAGTTCGCTTTCCAGCAGGCTCTCCGGTATAGCCGCGCAGTTAAGCGCGACAAAAGGACCATGGCTTCGGGCGCTAACGTGATGAATACTCTGGGCAAACAGCTCTTTCCCCGTGCCGGTGTCGCCCAGGATATGGACCGGAAGCTCATGTTGAGCGCACAGCCTGGCTTTTTGTATCACCTGATGCATGATCGGCGATTGCGCAATAATATTGTCAAAAGAGTAGCTGGTGGCATAGCCGCGTAAGTGACTTTTCTTACTGGTAGTCTGCTGCCAGAGCGTACTTTCCTGGCTTAAGCCGGTGATGACGGCATAGCTGTTGTGGCGATTAGAAAAATGCCGGACGGAGAGACTAACAAGTGTGCCATTAATTTCGATAGCTTGCTCTTTGACGTTGGACTCATTAATCATACTGGCATAGATATCTTTAAAAACCTCTTTTTTAAATAATTTGTCACCCACCTGGCATTGAAATAAGGTCATGCCGATAGCATTAATATGAATAATCTCACCCAGCTGATCAACGCACATAATTCCTTCGCGGGATTGGTTGAGCGCCGCATGGCTCATCACTAACTTTAAATTTTCCCGATTGATATATTTTAGTAAGCCATGAGCTTCATTAATTGCTTGTTCAATAGAATTATTGTCAGCATCGCCTTCAATAACGTTGAGATTGTATTTCTTGGCCATTTCGGCGACCGTTAAACCGCCAATGACCATATGGTAATCATTTTCAGACAGGTTTTTTATAACATTTTCAATATCATGATGGTTATAGACCTGGCAAATCTTAAACTCGTCGTTGGTCATGCTTTGGTAATGCCGCAGCGCCCGGCAAAACTGGGGGAAACCGATGGCGGCGATTTTCTGCGATTTATTCTTGGCTTCCTGCAGGATGCGGTATACGCCATGAAAATCATGGGCGATTTCGATCACCGGAATGGGAATGTTATTGCGAAGCAGGGCGGCGGTACCGCCCCGGCTAATAATGATTCGGGTACCGGATTGGATCATTTCGTTGGCTTTATTGAGGACATCAGAATAACGAAACTCATAGACGGGGATTTCCAGTTTGCGCTCAATAAGGACATGCATAATTCGTTGGGTAATAGTGCTGGAAACTGAGAAGATGACAATTTCATTATTCTTCATACATTATTCACTTATCGGCTCAAGATTGGCTAAAATCATTATAATTTTAAGGTGCAGATAAATAATGACGAAGGTCATGGAAGGTGGGTTTTATCGTACCAGCCTTACGCCTGGAAAGACGCAAGGCTGGTGGCTGGCGAATTAGAATCGCAGACGGCGATAAACGATCTGTCCGTTACAGATAGTGGCGCAGTTATCGAGGTAGCGATCACCCTCCAGGGTTTTTCCCCGGGTATCTTCAAACATAATTTTATCTTTGCGTAATTTCACAATGGAAATATCGGCAAGAGCATTTGGCGCCAGAGTACCAATCTGCCCTTGCATTTTCATCAGGCGAGCCGGAGTGGCGGTGACGGCGCGGATGACGTCAAAGAAGGACATGCCCATATTGAGATATTTCGACATCACATGCAGCAGGCTATAGACCTTGTCGGTACGCAATCTATTACGCAGGGTTAAATCGGTACTGATGATATCAGGGTAGAATCCCTGCTCCATCGCCGATTGCGCCACCTCAAAATCAAAGTGGGCGACACCGTTTGAACAATCGAAGATCACCCCCCGGGACTGCGCTTCTTTGATGGCGGCATAGACCTGCCCCTGTTCATTGAGAATGGAATGACCGGTACCGTGGAAACAGTGCGCGTAGATGTCACCCTCCTCGAAATAGCGGATCAGCTCATCGGCGCATAACAGGGAGTCGGTGACATGCACGCAAATGGAGGTATCCAGTTTTCGCGCCAGGGAGACCGTAGCTAACAGCGGATCGCTGGCATACTGTTTGCCCCGGGCGATATCCTGGCTATAGCGTAATTTCAAGCCCAGAATGTTGGCTTTATTGTCATTCAGCGTCTGGGCAATTTTTTCCTCGTTGTAATTTGCTGGATTGGTATTTTCAAGATAGCCGGTTGGCCCACCGCCAAGGGTCGAAAGGCCAACGTTGACCACGTTTAAATAGCTCTTGATTTTCACCATCGCCGGATGAATCACGCTATTACGAAATAGCGAATAGTTTACCCATCCGCTGCTCCCGGCATCGACCATGCTGGTGACGCCGTTTGGTAAACAGACGATGTCGGGGTTGACGCTAATCGCCGTTCCGCCATGAAAAACGTGCCCATGAAAGTCGATGAGCCCGGGAAGAACAATACAGCCTGAGGCATCAATAACGGTTTCTGCCTGTCGTTCATCCTGATGCGTGATATCAACGATGCGGTTACCCTTAATACCAATATCGGCGTTGATATAAGTTCGGTTTTCCATATCGGCGATCTGGCCGTTTTTAATGACTATATCCAGTTTCATTTTATGCTCCTGTCAGATACCGATAAGCTTCCAGTAAGGAATACCGATTAAGAAAAATATCAATACGTTAACCACAACCATAATGGTGCCGAGCATCCAGAACGTTTTTTGCGGCACGTAGCCGCTGGAGAAGGTAAATACGCCAGCCCCATTACCATAGTGGGTCAATAACGCGCCATAGCCTGCGGAGAAGGCCAGAGAGAGCGCCACATACATAGGATGTGCCTGCGTGGTCATTCCGAGGGTAAAGAGTACCGGATAGAAAGAGACGACAAAGGCGCTGTTTGAGACGAAGAAATAGCGGACCGCGAGGCTGATAAACACCAGCACAGCAATCGCGCTGAATTCACTCAAATGCGAGAGATCGAGATAATTTTTAATCACGTCGACCAGGTAAACATAGAATCCGCCTTTTGACAGCGCGACCGCGCAGCCGTAGAAGGCGCCGTACCAGACAAAAGTCTGCCAGGCTGATTTTTCGCTGACTACGTCATTCCAGCTCAGTACGCCGAAAAGCAACAGACAAGCGAGGAAGGCGAGTCCCACGGGAATAAAGGCAATGCCGGTGATAGACCCCGTCATCCAGCCTAATACGCCAAGAATAAAGAACGCGATTAACAGCTTCTCTTCGCGTTTTACCGGCCCTAATTCATTGAGTCCTTTTTCCGCAATTTCATTGACGTTCGTAATAACTTTCAGTTCCGGAGCATAGATTTTATACAGGATCCAGGGCGCCAGAATGAGCACCAGTCCCGCCGGGACAATGGCGGCTTTAAACCAGGTCATCCACTCAAGATTAACCTTCATAATCTCATTGGCTAATGAAACGGTGATCGAGTTGGTGGCCATCCCGGTCAGGAACAGGCTGGAGGTGCCCATCGAGACGACGTACATCAAAATAGTCAGGTAGGCGCCGATTTTGCGGCTGCCGTCGTCGGGCTTCGAGCCAAGCGCTTCGGCGATATTCCTGAAAATGGGGTAGGTAATCCCTCCCGAACGCGACATGTTTGAACCGGTCGCTGGGGCCAGCACGGTATCGGTGACCATCATCAAATACCCGAGCGTCAGGGTATTTTTGCCGTAGCGTTTGAGTAACAGATAAGCAATGCGTTTACCTAACCCGGTAATGACAAACGCTTTGCAAATAATAAAAGCGCTGATAATAAACCATACCATTGGGCTGCCAAATCCAGCGAATAGCGGACCGGGGTCGAGTACCAGAGAGGCGAATCCCAAAATAATCAGCATAATCACCGAATCGGTAAACGGGCGTAAAACCAGGCCACAGAGCATGGCCAGATAAATACCAACCATATGCCATGTCGGGGCGGCAACGCCTTCCGGATGCGGTATTATCCAAAATAAAACAGGGAAAAAGATAATCGGCAAGAGTTTTAAATAAAGCATTTTTGTTACCTTTGCTTTAAGGCCACGGCAGTTAAATGACCGTGGCTTATATTATTCAATCGAATTAACGATATGTGTCGTCGATAAATTCGACGCCGGTTGCATCCAGCGATTTTCTAACCCATTGGCGGTTGGCGGTGCCGTTTTTGGCGGCATCCACTTTGCTGGAGTCGAGTTTGGCGTACTCTTTCGCTTTATCCAGCACAGTCTCTGCATCGCTCAGTGGGATGACAATGACGCCATCCGCATCACCGACAATCAGATCGCCGGGACAGACCGCGACGCCGCCCACGGCAATAGGGGTATTCACTTCCCCTGGACCCATTTTGAACGGGCCCGCCGGGTTCGAACCGGTGGCATAGAGCGGAAAATCAAGAACCGATAGCGCGTCGATATCGCGAATTGGCCCGTCGAGCACAATGCCGGCAATGTTCTTCATGTGATGGGCATACGCCACCATGATTTCGCCCATCAACGCCCGCGAGCGATCTCCTTCGTTAGAGACCACAATGACGTCATTTTCCCCCGCCATATCCAGGGCGGCATGGAGCATCAAATTGTCGCCGGCGCGTGCTTTTACCGTAATAGCGAAGCCGGCCATTATCGGTTTTTTGGGTGAGGAAATGCGCTTGATGCCGTTGCCTAATACCGCAATACGGTTCATGGTGTCAGCAATATTTGCCGCCGGCAGGTGCTCATATTCTTTCAGCAGTGCAATATTTCCCGCCGGACGTTTTAAAAATACACGGTTACCAATAGTCATCTCTTGCTCCTTAAAAACCTGGGACCGGCCAGGACGGTTTTTTACCCGATAACACTTCGTCAATGCCGATGGCGGAATGCAGGGAAGCCCGGTCAGTCGCTTCGATGGTGGCGGCACCGATATGAGGACCGATGACGATATTGCTCAATGCGAAAATAGGATCGTTGGCATCGAAGGGTTCTTTCTTTAAAACATCAACGCCGGCGCCCGCGATAATTTGCTGGCTTAAGGCGTGATAAAGCGCGCGCTCATCGACGAGCTTGCCGCGGGCGGTATTAATGAAATAGGCGCTGGGTTTCATCATCGAGAACTGTTTTTCGCCGACAAAGTCGGTGGTTTCCGCCGTTGTTGGGCAGTGCAGCGAAACGAAATCACTCTCTTTGAAAATACGGTCGAAATCGTCAGTGAGTTCGACACCTTCGGGGATCTGCTGCTGTGTTTTATAGGGATCATAGGCAATGACTTTCATATTAAAGCCATGCAGTGCTTTGATCGCGACGCGCGAGCCGATATTTCCTACGCCGATTAAACCCAGGGTTTTACCGTCAAGTTCAACTTTCGGCGTGCGCAATTTTGCCCAATAATAATCTTCAAGCATTTTCTCTTCGACCAGCTTGAAATTACGTGAGCAGTGCAGCATATAAAATATTGTCAGTTCAGCGACCGACATGCTATTGGCTAGCGGGGCATTTAATACCACAACGCCATGACGTTTGGCTGACTCCAGATCCACGGTATCGTAACCCGCGCCATGGCGGGCCACCACTTTCAGCTTTTTAGCGGCTTCAAATACGCGGTCGGACATTTTTGAAAGGCGTACGATAATACCGTCACAGTCGCCGATATCACGAATGATATCTTCCTCTTCCATCCCCGAACCTTTAATTAGCTGATAACCTCGGCTTTCCAGATACGCTCTCCCTTCGGCCATGATCTCTTGCGGGAGTAGAATTTTATACGTCATGTCAATTTCTCCAGTGTTGTTTACGAGGAGGGAAATGCATGCCGGATGCCATAAATGATCTCAGCGTTGATTTTATTTTTAATCAATTGAAATTTAAATGATTTTTATTTTGTTAATTATTGGTGAATTGTTTTCTTGGTGATGGATGTCACAAATTCATATTAGGCGTTATCGCCTGATTTTTTCATTATGAAATGGCTGGATTGCAAAATTAAATAACAGTGTTATGCATTTCACATTGTTGCTTGACAGAGCCTGGGTCGAGTGGCATTGACATTTTGTTGTCGGTTAACTAAAACGAAGCGGGATGAATAAATAAACAGGACGTATTGATCGTGAATAATACCCAGATTGAAATCTTCAGCATCATGGTACAAACGGAAAATATTCATCATACTGCGCAACGGCTTGGCATTGATGCTGCTGCTGTCACCACCAGTATTTGTGCGCTGGAGAACGAGATTGGTTTTAATCTCATCTTGCGAGGAAAAAATATCAGGAAGGTGATATTAACGGAAAAGGGAAGGGCTTTTTATAAGCTGACGCCGCAGATCCTCGGCATACTGCATGCTATCGCGACTATTCGCCGCGCAAAGCACCTGGCTGAATAAGCCCGGCGCCAGTCGGCCGGGCTGTGGCATGGCGTCAGTTCAACCCAAGAAAATACTGGGCGATTTTGAAATAGATGATCAGTCCGGTGCCATCGATCAGCGTGGCGATAAACGGCGCGGAAACCACCGCCGGATCGATGCCGATCCGTTTAAGCACCATCGGGATGACCGACGAGACAATCGCGCTCCACAGGGTAATGCATACCAGCGTCAGGCTGACGATCAGCGTGATTTCCATGCCGATGCCCATCATCCAGGCGCGCAGGCAGCCCGCCAGCCCAAGCGTTAAGGCAATCAGAAACGAGGTCGATACTTCTTTGCGGATCACCCGCCCCATATCGCGCAGCCGTACTTCTCCCAGCGCCATCGAGCGCACCAGCGTCGAGGTGATCTGCGTTCCGCTGTTGCCGCCGGTACCGATGAGCAGCGGAATAAAGAAGGCCAGCGCGATGGCCGATTCCAGCGCCTCTTCGAAATGCTGCAGCACGCTGCTGGTGTAGGCTTCGGCCACGAACAGCAGCAGCAGCCACACCGAGCGTTTCTTCCACAGCGTCCAGGGGCTGATGTCCAGATACGGTTTTTCCAGCGGCAGCGTCGCCCCCTGCAGTTGGGCGTCCTCGGTGACGTCATCCTCCAGCAGATGGGCGATCTCCTTTTCCATCAGGCAGCCGACCAGCTCGCCTTTATCGACGACGGGAACCAGGTCGAGGCCGCGCTCGTTGAGCTCGGCTATCACCTGCGGGCGTTCATCGTCAGGTTTGACGCGGAACAGGCAGCTGTCCATCAGGTAGCGGATAGACTGCCCGACATCCCCTTCCTGCAGTAGCTTTTTGACCGACAGGCTGCCGCGCAGCTTCTTGCCGGCGACCACAAACACCTGGCCGGGAATATCATCGCTGGTGAGCTGTGAGATAAAGTGCTCCCGCGCTTCATGGACGCTGAGATGTTCCTGCAGCGTAATAAAGTCGGTACGCATGTACTGGGCGATGGCATCGCCGTCGAAGCCAGAGGTCGCCTGATGGGCGGCGCAGAGTTGAATGGAAGACATGATTAAAATCCCTATAAAAAATCACTCATAGGGGCGAACAAGACAGGGTTAGCGCAGGCAGATCCCTACGTCCTGGTTTTAGCACTGCATAACGTATCTGAACGGTCATGACCGCCAGAAGTTACCTTGGCAACACCTTGATTCGATGGAAGCCTGTATTTCCCTGAGTGGTCTCTCTCGATACCAACAGGGCGGTAACTTGTATTTATGCAGGAGCCTCGCCATAACGAGATCGTTAAATGAGGCGCCATTATTGGCGAAGAGGGATAATTCACCAAGCGTATAGTTTAGGTGGTTTATCAACTGTTGATAAACCACCCAGGCATTTTCAAATAGTTAATCATCCGCTAAACACTGCAAATGCCCATGGCGCACACCGCGCTGGGCAATCACGTCGTCGGCAAAATGCTGCACCTCGGCCATGTCTCCCTTCAGCACCGCAATCTCCAGGCAGTCGTCATGACTGATATGCACATGCAGCGTGGCGACGGAGAGATCGTGATGATGATGCTGGGTGGCCACCAGTCGGCTCGCCAGTTCGCGTTTTTCATGCTCGTAGACATATGACAGGACGGCATAACCGCGCCGCGGCTCCGACGGCGCGGGATCCTGGTTGAGGGCGTCGCGCAGAATATCGCGTACCGCCTCCGAACGGTTATGGTAGCCGCGGCGGGCGCTGAGCGCATCGAGAGCGGCCAGCAGGTCATCATCAAGGGTCAGGGTTACGCGCTGCATGGCATGGCCTCGTTGAGCAGAGTGGCAGGAAAAGGTGGCAGCACCGCCTGCTGGAGCGCCTGTCCGGCAGGAGAGCGCAGGCGCAGCGGTAGACTGACCGTTGCGGTTTCGACGATGCGTCCGTGCTCCATCACCAGCACCCGCTGGCAAAAGCACTCCACCAGCCGCAGGTCGTGGGTAATGAACAGGCAGGCGGTGCCAAACCGGGCCTGCAGGCGCTTCAGCAGGGCGATAATCTCCGCCTGCAGCAGCAGATCGAGATTCGAGACCGCTTCATCCAGGATCAACAGCTGCGGCCGCACCGCCAGGGCGCGAGCCAGGCAGACGCGCTGCAGCTGTCCGCCGCTGAGCTGCGCCGGGCGTTTATCGAGCAGCGTCGTGGAAAGGTCGACCGCGTGCAGCATCTCTTCCACCCGCCGTGCGCGCTCCTCGCGCGACAAGCGGAACAGATGGCGCAGCGGCTCGCTGACGATCTCGCGCACCGTTTTGCGCGGATTCACCGCGCTGAAGGCGTCCTGAAACACCAGCTGAATATCACGGCGGAAGGCGCCGACGGCCTCGCCCTTCAGGGCGGTCAGCGGTGTGCCGCGCCAGACAATATCGCCGCGCTGCGGCGTTTCCAGGCCCACCAGCATCCGCGCCAGGGTGCTCTTGCCGCAGCCGCTGCGCCCGAGCAGGGCCACCGTTTCGCCGGGGGCGATGGCGAGTTGGATCTCGTGCAGGACCCTGCCGTGGTGGGGGTAATCGTGGCTCACCCCGTTGACGCTGAGTAAATTCATGCTGTTTTCTCCAGTCCGTACAGCGCCAGATGCGCCGCCAGCAGGCGCTGGCTCAGCGGGTGCTGTGGGGCGCTGAACAGCGTGTTTACATCGCACTGTTCAACGAGGCGACCGTTCTCCATGACCGTCACGTCATCCGCCAGCCGCGCCACAACGCCCATGTCATGCGTCACCAGCAGTAGCCCCAGACCGCGGCTGGCGACGATATCCGCCAGCAGATCGAGGATCCGCGCCTGGGCGATGGCATCGAGGTCGGTGGTCGGCTCGTCGGCGATGATAAAGGGCGCGCGGCTGAGCAGGGCGAGGGCGATCATCATCCGCTGCAGCATGCCGCCGCTCATCTCGAAGGGATAGCGGCTGAGCAGCGAGCGCGGATTATCCAGACCCACCTCTTCCATCACCGCCAGCAGGGCGGCGTCATTCGCTTCGCGTCCCGCCGCCCGGCAAGTTTCCCGGGCGTGGGCGGCCATGGTATGCAGCGGATTAAAGGCGCTGCGTGGGTTCTGCATGATGGTGGCGATAGTCGCGCCGCGCAGCTGTTCGCCGTGCACCGGCATGCCGTCAAGCAACACCCGGCCGGCGGTCTGGCTGACGCCGGGCGGCAGCAGGCCCAGCGCGGCGGCGCAGGTAAGCGATTTCCCGCTGCCGCTGCTGCCGAGCAGCGCCAGCACCTTGCCGCGGCGCAGGGTAAGAGAGACGTCGCTGACCAGCGGGCGGTCGGCGGCAAGGGCGATCTGTTGCAGTTGGATCTTTTGCGGCATCAGTGGCTATGCTCCGCGATCAGGTGAGGATCGAGGCGATCGCGCAGCGCGTCGCCCAGCAGGTTAAAGGCCATCACGCTGATGAACAGCGCTAGCCCCGGCCAGACCATCTGCAGCGGCTGGGTCCAGATATACTGCCGGGCGTCGTTGATCATCACCCCCCATTCCGCCGTCGGCGCGCTGACGCCGAGGCCAAGGAACGACATGCCGGCCACGTGAAGCATCATATGGCCGATATCCAGTGAGGCGAGCACCAGCAGCGAGGGGATCACCGCCCCTGCCAGATGGTCGCTGAACAGCCGCCACTGGCTGGCGCCGCTCAGGCGGGCGGCGAGGATAAATTCGCGCTGGCGCAGGGAGACCACCAGATTACGCACCATTCTGGCGTACCAGGCCCAGTGCGATAGCGCAATGGCGAGGATCACGTTGGTCAGCCCGGTGCCGAGCACCCCCACCATAAAGAACGACAGGATCGAGGTTGGAAAGGTCATAAACAGTTCGGCGAGGCGCATCAGGCCGCGGTCGGCGCGGCCGCCCAGCAGCCCGGCGCTGCCGCCAACCGCCAGACCGATCAGCAGCACCAGCAGCAGGCAGGCCATTACCGCCCCCAGCGAGACGCGGGTAGCGGCCAGCAGGCGCGAGAAAATATCCCGTCCTAGATGATCGGTCCCCAGCCAGTGCGCTGCCCCTGGCGGCAGCAGCCGCTGCTGCAGGTTAATCGCCGCCGGATCCCAGGGTAGCCACCAGCCGCTGCCGATGGCGATGGCCGCCAGCAGCGCAATAACCAGCAGGGCCAGTTTCACCGGCCAGCGGAAGTTTCGCAGCCATCTCATACGCTCACCTCCTCATGGCGGCGCAGGCGCGGGTCGAGCGCCGCGTTGAGCACATCCACCGCCAGGTTAGCGAGCACGAACACCGTGACCATCATCAGCGTAAAGCACTGAATCACCGGGTAATCGCGATTGAAGATCGCGGAAACCGCGTAGCGGCCGACCCCCGGCCAGGCAAAGATATTTTCAATAATCATGGTGCCGCCGATCAGCTCGCCAATGTGCATGCCCATGGCGGTCACCACCGGCAGGGTGGCGTTGCGCAGGATATGCCGCCGCTCCACCTGGCGCGCGCTCAAGCCGCGCAGCCGCGCCCACACCACGTGACGCTGACTGGAGACCTCCAGCATGCTGGCGCGCAGCAGGCGGGCGTTGATCGCCAGCGACATAAAGGCGATGGAGACGGCGGGCAATATCAGGTGCTGCCAGTCGCCGTACCCCATCGCCGGAAGCCACTGCAGATGCACGGAAAAGAGCATCACCAGCAGAAAGGCCAGCCAGAAGTTCGGCATCGACACGCCGAGGAAGGCAATCAGCCGCACAGCAAAGTCCGGCAGGCGATCGCGATGGCGCGCCGCCCAGATCCCCAGCGGCAGCGAGGTGACGAGGATCAGCGCCAGCGCCGCGCCGGTGAGCAGCAGGGTGGCCGGCAGGAAGTGCAGCAGGTCATCCAGCACCGGGCGCCGGGTGGCATAGGAGAGGCCAAAGTCCAGGTGCAGCGCCCGCCACAGCCAGTGCAGATACTGCATCGCCAGCGGCTGGTTGAGCCCCAGCAGTTCGCGGGTCGAGGCGACCATCTCTTCAGTGGGCGGCAGGTTCGACAGGCGTAAATAATCCAGCGCCGGGTCGCCGGTGCCGAGCCGCAGCAGCAGAAAGATGATGGCGGAGGCGGCGAGCAGCAGCGGGATCAGCAGCAGCAGGCGGCGTAAAATATAGCGTAACATTATGGCGTTACCGGTTTAATCTGGTCGAAAGGGATCTCGGTGCTCACCGGCGCGAACGGGATCTCCCCGACCTCCCGGCGCGCAACCGACATCAGCGAGACATAGCTGATGGGCAGGTACACCGCGTCCTGGTGCAGGCGGCTCAGCACATCGTGGTACAACCGTTTCCGCTGCGCCTCGTCGCTGGTGGTCAGCACCTCGCTAATCTCTTTATCAATCAGCCCTTTGTCGGGCAGGCCGCGCTGGGCCTGATAATCGGCATGGGAGGGCACGCGCATCGAGCTTAAAAAGGCATGCGGATCGTAGGGGGCGCCCCAGGTGCGATTGAAGATCATGCCGAACCGCCCTTCGCGCTGGCGCGCATAGATGCTGCTCTCCTCCTCGCCCACCAGGGTGACGCGGACGCCGACCTCCCGCAGATTGGCCTGAATAATTTCGGCCATCGATTTAGCCAGCGCGTCGGTGCCGATAAACGCCAGCTCAATCGCCAGCGGTTGCCCGGCCTTTTGTCGCCAGGGCTGGCCTTCCGGTTGCTGCCAGCCGGCCTGCGCCAGCAGGGCGCGGGCTTTTGCCGGGTCGTAACGGCGCGGCGTCAGATCCTGCGGGGCGTAGGGGACCGAGGGCGCAAACAGGGTGTCGGCAACCTGCTGGGTGCCGTAGAGCACGCTATCGACGAGGGTCTGCTTGTCGACGGCGTAGTTGAGCGCCTCGCGAACCGCCTGCTCGCGGGTCGGGCCCTGGCTGGCGTTCAGCGCCAGCATCACCGTCTCCGCCGGGGCGGAGAGACGAGCCGCGTAGCCGGGGTGATGACGAAAGCGTTCGAAGGTATCCAGCGGCAGCAGCCCCTCGTCGCCGTAGAGCATGTCGATTTCTCCGGTTTCGAACGCCACCGCGCGGCTGGTGGCGTCGGGGATCACTTTGATGGTGATTTGCTGTAGCGCGGGTTTATTACCCCAGTAGCGTTCGTTGCGTACCAGCACGTCGCGCTGATTGAGCTGCGAACTCGCCAGTCGCCACGGCCCGGTGCCGATCGGGGCTTTGATGCCGTTGGCGGTGCCGCCATCGATAAACTGCGAGGGGGCGATAAAGCGGAACGGGCGGGGCAGAGCCAGCTCTTGTAGTAAGGGGGCGTAGGCGCTTTTCAGAGTGAGCTGCAGCTCGCTGGCGCTGAGCGCCCGCGCGTCGGTTATCTGATTGGCGAGCTCAAGCCAGGCGTGGCGTTGGCGGTTGGCGAGCACCGCCTGGAAATTAGCCGCCGCGGCCTGGGCGTTAAAGGGTTCGCCGTTGGAGAAGGTCACATCCTCGCGCAGGGTAAACCACCAGGTTTTACCATCGGCGGAGTGGCGCCAGCGGGTCGCCAGCCAGGGCTGCACGCTGCCGTCAGCCTGATACTTCACCAGCGGTTCATAGACCATGCTTTGGGCAAACATCTGGTTGGGCGTATAGAGATGCGGATTCAGCGGGCCGACGTTCACCGGCCAGGCGGTAGTAAGCGAGTGCTGCGCGGCCTGAGCCAGCAGAGGGGCGCAGGCGACCAGCGCCAGCAGAGTGAGGCGGAAAATAGACAAGACGGCGTTCTCAGCGACAGGAAAGTATGACGATTTTAGTGATTCATCATACTTTCGGAGTAACCTGGATCAATATTGCGCCGGAAAGTATAAGTAATCCGTATGATTATGCGCAGGGGCAGGCGCCGCCTTACCCCTCAGGGCGCCCGGAACAACCCCAGCAGCGTGGCCACCTGTTCGTCGATCGGCGCCAGATCCCGCTTGACGATCAGATGCAGCGGCGTCGCGCGGCGCGCGCCGTGGCTGAGGGGCAGCCGCTTCAGCACGCCCTGATCGAGATGGGAACGAATGCGCTCTTCCGGCAGCCAGCCGAAGCCGACCTGATACATCACCGCATCAATGGCCGCGTCAATGGTGGAGAAGGTCCAGGCGTCACGCGTCGCCTGGCCATCGCCGGTCTGGTCGGCAATGCGCACCAGCGGCCATGGCGCCAGCGCGCTATCCTCCAGCGGACCGTCGAGGGCGGCGAGAGGATGGTCGCGGTGGGCGACGGCGATAAAATCAATATTCATCAGCCACTCTCCGCGGCCGGTAATATCCTGGCGGCGGGTCAGAACCATGACATCGGCTTCCGTTCGCGCCGCGCCCTCGTCATCAATATTTTCCAGCACTTCGGTGAGTCTGACCTGAGTCTGCGGATAACGCTGCTGAAACTGGCGCAAAATGGCGAACAGCCGCTGGCGTGGGAAAATGCTGTCGACCACCAGGTCCAGACGGGTGCGCGCCCCGTTGCGCAGAGTGGCAGCATGCGTCTCAACGTAGGCGAAGGCCTGCAGCAACGGTTTGACCTGATTCAGCAGCAGTTCGCCGGCCGGGGTCAGCACCGCCCGCCGACCGGACGGCGCCAGCAGCGCCACCCCTAAGCGCTCCTGCAGCAGCGCGAGGTTATAGCTCACCGAAGACTGACTGCGGTTGGTCTCCTCCGCCGCTCTGGCAAAGCTCCCGAGTTCCACTACCTTTTCCAGTAATGCCCACTGCTCCAGGGTTGTCTTGTGCATAATCAATCTAA
The DNA here is from genome assembly GCF_059759695.1 of Klebsiella sp. M041. Taxonomy (NCBI): domain Bacteria; kingdom Pseudomonadati; phylum Pseudomonadota; class Gammaproteobacteria; order Enterobacterales; family Enterobacteriaceae; genus Klebsiella; species Klebsiella sp. M041. Next base: position 43,452 of record NZ_JCAXWU010000002.1, on the reverse strand, counting down.
AATTTGGATGTATTTAATCCAAACATAGCGTTATTCATTCAATTTTTAAAGACGTATGCTGTTCTCAACAACACAGAGGAGAACAAATGATGAGCACTTTCGACAAACATGACCTCAGCGGCTTTATCGGTAAACATCTGGTCTACACCTACGACAACGGCTGGAACTACGAAATTTACGTCAAAAACGGCCATACCCTCGACTACCGTATTCACAGCGGCATCGTCGGCAATCGCTGGGTGAAAGATCAGGAAGCGTACATCGTGCGGGTGGGGGAAAGTATCTACAAAATCTCCTGGACCGAACCGACCGGTACCGACGTGAGCCTGATCGTCAACCTGGGCGATAAACTGTTCCACGGCACCATCTTCTTCCCGCGCTGGATCATGAATAACCCGGAAAAAACCGTCTGCTTCCAGAACGATCACATTCCGCTGATGAATTCTTACCGCGATGCCGGCCCGGCCTACCCGACAGAAGTGATTGACGAGTTCGCCACCATCACCTTCATTCGCGACTGTGGCGCAGATAATGATGAGGTAATTAATTGCCCGGCGAGTGAATTGCCTGCGGATTTTCCTGCAAATTTGTAATTAAGCAGAAATAACTTTGTGATCTGCGCTAACTTTTTGTCATCAAGCGTGACAAAGACAGCGTCATTAATTGTTATCTGGTTTAACCCCCGTTTACTTTCCGCGATAGCGTTCCTGTTTGCTTTTCCAGACAGGAACGTTTTTTTGTCAAAATTCTGCCATAAATAAAACCTATCATTCTGTTTCTTAATGATTTATTTGGCTATACTGAGAAAAGATTAATTTCTTAATATTATCCTAAGCAAGGTCAACTACATTAATAGTGGTCGAAATACCCTGAAATGGAATGCCGCGCTGAACTCACTTCATTTTAATTTCGTTTAAGTCCACAGGCGCAGGATATTTTATTCTAACGACCCTGATTTGTGCGTGGGTCATCTACAGAACAGGATGATGATGAGCGATTTTTTGCCTTTTTCGCGCCCGTCGATGGGCGACGCAGAGCTGGCAGCGCTGCGTGAAGTTTTAGCGTCGGGCTGGATCACCACCGGGCCGAAGAATCAGGCACTTGAAGCGGCATTCTGCCAGTTGACCGGCAACCGCCACGCGATTGCCGTCAGTTCAGCGACCGGCGGGATGCACGTGACCCTGATGGCGCTGGGTATTGGCCCCGGCGATGAAGTCATTACGCCGTCCCAGACCTGGGTCTCCACCCTCAATATGATCTGCCTGCTGGGCGCCACGCCGGTGATGATCGATGTCGATAACGACAATCTGATGATCACCCCTGAGGCGGTGGCAGCGGCGATCACCTCGCGGACCAAAGCGATTATTCCTGTGCACTACGCGGGGGCGCCAGCCGATATCGACGCCATTCGCGCGGTGGGCGAGCGCCATGGCATCCCGGTGATCGAAGACGCCGCCCATGCGGCGGGGACCCACTATAAAGGCCGCCACGTAGGCTGGCAGGGGACCGCGATTTTCTCGTTCCACGCGATCAAAAATATGACCTGCGCTGAAGGCGGGCTGGTTGTCACCGACGACGACGAGCTGGCCTCCCGCATCCGTAGCCTGAAATTCCATGGCCTCGGCGTGGACGCCTATGACCGCCAGACCCACGGCCGCGCGCCGCAGGCGGAGGTGATCGCTCCGGGCTTTAAATACAACCTTGCCGACATCAACGCCGCGCTGGCGCTGGTCCAGCTGGAAAAACTGCCTCACGCCAACCAGCGCCGGGCGGAAATTGCCCAGCGCTATCTGCGCGAGCTGGCGGACACGCCGTTTACGCCCCTGACCGTCCCGGCCTGGGATCACCAGCACGCCTGGCATCTGTTTATCATCCGCGTCGATGAGGCTGCGTGCGGCATCAGCCGCGACGCGTTGATGGAAAAGCTGAAGGCGATGGGTATCGGCACCGGTCTGCACTTCCGTGCGGCCCATACGCAAAAATATTACCGCGAGCGCTTCCCTGAGGTTTCCCTGCCGAATACCGAATGGAACAGCGCCCGCATCTGTTCTCTCCCGTTGTTCCCGGACATGACCGATGACGATGTCACTCGCGTCATTTCCGCACTGCGCCAGCTGTCAGGACGTTGATATGCTTACTTACCCTCCCGTGAAGAAGGTCTCGGTGGTTATCCCGGTTTATAACGAACAGGATAGCCTGCCGGAGCTGCTTCGTCGTACGGAAGCCGCCTGCGCCACGCTGGGGCGGCAATATGAAATTCTGCTGATCGACGATGGCAGCAGCGACGATTCCGCGCGCATGCTCACCGAAGCCGCCGAGGCGGAAGGCAGTCACGTCGTCGCCGTGCTGTTAAACCGTAACTACGGCCAGCACTCGGCGATCATGGCCGGCTTCAGCCATGTGACGGGCGATTTGATTATTACCCTTGATGCCGACCTGCAAAACCCGCCGGAAGAGATCCCGCGGCTGGTGGCGAAGGCGGATGAAGGTTACGACGTGGTGGGCACCGTCCGTCAGAACCGTCAGGACAGCATCTTCCGCAAAACCGCCTCGAAGATGATCAACCGCCTGATCCAGCGCACCACCGGCAAAGCGATGGGCGACTACGGCTGCATGCTGCGCGCCTACCGTCGCCACATTATCGACGCGATGCTCAACTGCCACGAGCGCAGCACCTTTATCCCGATTCTGGCGAATACCTTCGCCCGTCGCGCGGTGGAGATCCCGGTGATGCACGCCGAGCGTGAATTCGGCGACTCCAAATACAGCTTTATGCGCCTGATCAACCTAATGTACGACCTGGTGACCTGTCTGACCACCACGCCGCTGCGTCTGCTCAGCATTTTCGGCAGCGTGATAGCCCTGCTGGGCTTCGCCTTCGGCCTGCTGCTGGTGGTGCTGCGTCTGGCCTTTGGCCCGCAGTGGGCGGCGGAAGGGGTGTTTATGCTCTTCGCCGTGCTGTTTATGTTCATCGGCGCTCAGTTTATCGGTATGGGCCTGCTCGGGGAGTATATCGGACGCATCTATAACGACGTGCGCGCGCGTCCCCGCTACTTTATTCAACGTGTTGTTCGCCAGCCGGAAACGGCATCTAAAGAGGAAGATCGTTCATGAAAGCCGTAGTCTTCGCTTATCACGATATGGGCTGCACCGGTATCCAGGCTCTGCTGGACGCCGGGTATGATATCGCTGCTATTTTCACCCACCCGGATAACCCTGGCGAAAACCATTTCTTTGGCTCCGTGGCGCGCCTTGCTGCCGAGCAGGGCATTCCGGTGTGGGCGCCGGAAGACGTGAACCATCCGCTGTGGATTGAGCGTATCCGCGAGATGAAGCCGGACGTGCTGTTCTCCTTCTACTACCGCAATCTGCTGGGCGATGAGATCCTCCGTCTCGCGCCGAAAGGGGCGTTTAACCTGCACGGTTCGCTGCTGCCGAAATATCGCGGCCGCGCGCCGCTGAACTGGGTGCTGGTCAATGGCGAAAGCGAAACCGGCGTCACCCTGCACCGAATGGTGAACCGCGCCGACGCGGGGGATATCGTCGCCCAGCAGGCCGTGGCGATTGGCCCGAATGACGCCGCCCTGACGCTGCACCGCAAGCTGTGCGCCGCCGCCACCGGGCTGCTGGGACAGGCGCTGCCGGCGATCCTCGCCGGAACCACCGATGAACGTCCGCAGGATCACAGCCAGGCGACCTATGTGGGGCGTCGTACCCCGGAAGATGGCCGCCTCGACTGGGAGCAGCCGGCGCAGACCCTGCACAATCTGGTGCGCGCGGTCTCCGATCCGTGGCCGGGCGCCTTCGGCTACGCCGGCGCGAACAAGTTTATCGTCTGGAAATCCCGCGTCCGTCATGATCTGCCGGCAGCTAAACCGGGTACCGTTATCTCCGTTGCGCCGCTGATCGTGGCGTGCCAGGAGGGAGCGCTGGAGGTTGTCACCGGCCAGACCGAACGCGGGGTGTACATGCAGGGCGCCCAGCTGGCGCAGGCGCTGGGCCTGGTGTCCGGGGCGGTGATCAGCAGCAAACCGGTGGTGGCGGTTAAGCGTCGCACCCGGGTGCTGATCCTCGGCGTCAATGGCTTTATCGGTAACCATCTGACCGAACGCCTGCTGCAGGACGACAACTATGAGATTTACGGCCTGGATATCGGCTCCGACGCCATCAGCCGTTTCCTCGACTGCCCGCGTTTCCACTTTGTGGAAGGCGATATCAGCATTCACTCCGAGTGGATCGAATATCACATTAAGAAATGCGACGTGGTGCTGCCGCTGGTGGCCATCGCCACCCCTATCGAGTACACCCGCAACCCGCTGCGCGTCTTCGAGCTGGATTTCGAAGAGAACCTGAAGATCATCCGCGACTGCGTGAAATACAATAAGCGCATCATCTTCCCGTCGACCTCGGAAGTGTACGGCATGTGCACTGATAAAAACTTCGACGAAGACACTTCCAATCTGGTGGTCGGGCCGATCAACAAACAGCGCTGGATCTACTCGGTCTCCAAGCAGCTGCTGGACCGCGTGATCTGGGCCTATGGCGATAAGAATGGCCTGAAGTTCACCCTGTTCCGTCCGTTCAACTGGATGGGGCCGCGTCTGGATAACCTCAACGCCGCGCGTATCGGCAGCTCCCGCGCCATCACCCAGCTGATCCTCAACCTGGTGGAAGGCTCGCCGATCAAGCTCATCGAAGGCGGTAAGCAGAAGCGCTGCTTCACCGACATCAGCGATGGTATCGAAGCGCTGTTCCGCATCATCGAGAACAAAGACGGCCGCTGCGACGGGCAGATCATCAACATCGGTAACCCGGATAACGAAGCGAGCATCAAAGAGCTGGCGGAGATGCTGCTGGCCTGCTTCGAACGTCATCCGCTGCGCGATCGCTTCCCGCCGTTTGCCGGCTTCCGCGAAGTGGAAAGCAGCGACTACTACGGCAAGGGCTATCAGGACGTTGAGCATCGCAAACCGAGCATCCGCAACGCCAAACGCTGCCTGAACTGGGAGCCGAAGGTGGAGATGGAAGAGACCGTTGAGCATACGCTGGACTTCTTCCTGCGCACGGTTGAACTGGTGGACGCTAAACATCCATGAAACAGGTCGGCTTACGCATAGATGTCGATACCTTTCGCGGCACGCGGGACGGCGTTCCGCGGCTGCTGGACCTGCTGGGTCAGCACGGGATCCAGGCAAGCTTCTTCTTCAGCGTCGGGCCGGACAATATGGGACGCCACCTGTGGCGCCTGGTAAAACCGAAGTTTCTGTGGAAGATGCTGCGCTCCAGAGCGGCCTCGCTGTACGGCTGGGATATTCTGCTGGCCGGCACCGCCTGGCCGGGACGCCGCATCGGCGCGGGGAACGAAGCGGTGATCCGCGCCGCCGCCGAGTCTCATGAAGTGGGCCTGCACGCCTGGGACCACTACAGCTGGCAGGCGTGGAGCGGCGTCTGGCCGCAGGAACGGCTGACGCTGGAGGTTGAGCGCGGCCTGCTGGAGCTCGAACGCATCATCGGCCGGCCGGTCACCTGCTCGGCTGTCGCCGGCTGGCGCGCCGATCAGCGAGTGGTGAAAGCCAAAGAATCCTTCGATTTCCTCTACAACAGTGACTGTCGCGGCACGCGGCCGTTTCTGCCCCAGCTCGGCAGCGGTGTCTCCGGTACGGTGCAGATCCCGGTCACGCTGCCGACCTGGGACGAGGCGGTGGGCACGGCGGTGGAAATCGCCGGCTTTAACCGCTATCTCCTCGACTGCATCCATCGCGACCCGGGCGTGCCGGTCTATACCATTCACGCCGAAGTGGAAGGCATTGCCTACGCGGATCAGTTCAATGAACTGCTGACCATGGCGGCGGAAGAAGACATTCAGTTTTGCCCACTGAGCCAGCTGTTGCCCGCTGACTTTAGCGAGCTGCCGTCTGGCAAAGTGGTTCGGGGTGAACTGGCTGGCCGGGAAGGCTGGCTCGGACGTGAACAATTACTGACTTCGGGTGTTTGATGAAAAGCATTCGCTATGGCGTCTCTCTGATTGCGCTGTTTGCGCTGTATTACCTGCTGCCGCTTAATTTCCGTTTGCTCTGGCAACCCGATGAAACCCGCTACGCGGAGATCAGCCGTGAAATGCTGGCCACCGGCGACTGGGTGGTGCCGCATTTTCTCGGATTGCGCTATTTCGAAAAGCCGATTGCCGGTTACTGGATCAACAGTATCGGTCAATGGCTGTTTGGCCATAATAACTTCGGCGTACGCTTTGGGTCGGTCTTCGCCATCACCATGACCGCCGTGCTGGTGGCCTGGCTGGCGTGGCGCGTCTTTCGCGACAAAAAGGTAGCTGTCCTGTCGCCGGTGATTTTTCTCACCGCGATGCTGGTGTATGCGATTGGCACCTATGCGGTGCTGGACCCGATGATCACCCTGTGGCTGGCGCTGGCGATGTGCTGTTTTTGGGGCGCGACGCAGGCGCAGAGCCGCAGCGGCAAAATACTGGGTTACGCGCTGCTGGGCGTCGCCTGCGGTATGGGGGTGATGACCAAAGGCTTCCTTGCGCTGGCGGTGCCGGTAGTGGGCGTTCTGCCGTGGGTGATCGCCCGTCGACGCTGGCGTGAAGTGCTGACCTACGGTTGGCTGGCGGTGGTCGTCTGTACGCTGGTGGTGCTGCCCTGGGGGCTGGCTATCGCCCAGCGCGAGCCGGACTTCTGGCGCTACTTCTTCTGGGTCGAGCATATTCAGCGTTTCGCCGAAAAAGACGCCCAGCACAAAGCGCCGTTCTGGTACTACCTCCCGTTCCTGATCGCCGGCAGCCTGCCGTGGCTGGCCCTGCTGCCGGGGGCGCTGAAGCGCGGTTGGCTTGAGCGCGATGAGGCCCGCGGCGCGCTGTATCTGTTAGGCTGGGTGGCGATGCCGCTCCTGTTCTTCAGTATCGCCAAAGGCAAACTGCCGACCTATATCCTGCCGTGCTTTGCGCCGCTGTCGATCCTGATGGCGCGCTACGCGCTGGAGGCGGCGAAGACCGGCGCGAAAGCGTTACGGGTCAACGGGATGATCAACCTGGGCGTCGGCCTGCTGGGGCTGATCGCCGTGCTGGTGGTCTCGCCCTGGGGCGTGATGCACAAGCCGGTGTGGACCAAGATTGAGCTGTATAAATGTCTGCTGGCGGCGATCGCCTTCGCCGTCTGGGCGCTGATGGGCTGGCTGGCGATGAAAGACGCTGGCCGCCGCTGGAGCCTGGCGGCGCTTTGCCCGCTCGGCCTGGCGCTGCTGGTGGGCTTCGCCATCCCGGACCGGGTTATCGACAGCAAACAGCCGCAGTTCCTCGTGGATATCGTCAGCGAATCCCTGCAGCCCAGCCGCTACGTCCTGACCAACAACGTCGGGATCGCCGGCGGCCTGGCCTGGGAGCTGAAGCGAAGCGATATTATTATGTTCGACAAACAGGGTGAGCTGAAGTACGGTCTCGACTGGCCGGACGCTCAGGGAAGCTTTGTCAGCCAGGCCGGGTTTGCCGACTGGCTGGCCGCGCATCGTCAGCAGGGGCCGGTCTCGCTGGTGCTGTTGATGGATAAAGGAGAGAGTATGCTCGACTTACCGTTACCGAAACCCGATAACGCTTACGAGCTGGGGCGGGTCGTTTTCCTTCAGTATCTGCCGCAATGAGCGTCTGGATCTGTCTGGTGTTCGCCAGCCTGCTGAGCTGCGCCGGACAGCTGTGCCAGAAACAGGCGACCCGCCCGTCCCGTCGCGGACGGCGGAGTCGTCATATACTCTTCTGGCTGGGGATGGCGCTGTTATGCCTCGGCTGCGGCATGCTGCTGTGGCTGAGCGTCCTGCAGTCAATTCCGGTGAGCATCGCCTATCCGATGCTGAGTCTGAACTTCGTCTGGGTCACCCTCGCGGGCTGGGGCATCTGGCATGAGCCGGTCGCTCCCCGCCACTGGTTTGGCGTCGGGTTGATCGTCGTGGGCATTGTCATTCTGGGGACCAGCGTCTGATGGGCTTTCTCTGGGCATTATTCAGCGTCGGCCTCGTCAGCGGCGCGCAGCTGCTACTGCGCAGCGCCATGGTGGTGTTGCCGCCGCTGACCGATATTCTGGCGTTTCTCCAGCATCTGTTGCATCTCCAGCCCGGCACCTTCGGCCTGTTTTTCGGCCTGCTGGGCTACCTGCTGTCGATGGTCTGCTGGTACTTTGCCCTCCACCGTCTGCCGCTGTCGAAAGCGTATGCGCTGCTGAGCCTGAGCTATATCCTCGTTTGGGCCGCCGCCATCTGGCTGCCCGGCTGGCATGAGCCGTTCCACTGGCAATCACTGCTGGGCGTGGCGATTATCGTCGCCGGCGTATTGACCATCTTCTGGCCGGTGAAACGCCGCTAGCCGGGGAGCCGGCTTTTGGGGCGCCCCGGGCCGAGCAGGATCGCCAGCTTGCTGCCCCCGACGGTGGTCTCCATCCAGATTTTACAGACGCTGGTTAACGGCACCGAGAGCAGCATTCCCACCGGCCCCAGCAGCCAGCCCCAGACCAGCAGCGACAGGAACACCACCAGGGTCGACATCCCCAGCCGGTGGCCCATCATGCGCGGCTCCACCATGTTGCCCAACACCATATGCACCACCAGAAACAGCGCCCCGACCAGCAGGCACTCATAGATGCCGCTGAACAGCAGCGCCTGCAGCATGGGCGGGATGGCGGAGATGGCGGAGCCGATATTCGGCACATAGTTCAGCAGGAACGCCAGCACCCCCCACATCAGCGCGAACTGCACCCCCATCGCCAGCAGCCCCAGCCAGACAATCAGGCCGGTCCACAGGCTGATCAGCGTTTTCAGCGCCAGATAGTGGGTGACGCCTTTCAGCGCCCGGTGCAGCCCGGCGATATGCAGGCGAGGGTTATTGAGGGCAAAACGCAGTTTGTAGGGCAGGTGGCGCACCTCAAACAGCATAAAGATCACCGTCATCACCAGCAGCACAATGCTGGCCATCGCCCCGGAAAGCTGGGTCATCAGCGTCGTGGCCCAGGTCATCAGCCGTTCTGAATCCATACGTCGCAGCATGCGCTCCGGATTGATATGCAGGTTGAGAAAGGGGAGATACTCCTGGAGCTGGACGATCTTACGCGTCAGGGCGCGGTTGAAATCGGGCAGCATGGCGACAAAATCATTGAGCGACGCCGCCAGCACGCCAAGCAGCGCGGTCAGCATGACCAGCATTGCCGTCACCACCAGCGTAATGGCGAACGGGCGCCGCACCCCGCGGCGAATGAACCAGGTGACCAGCGGGTTGAGGACAATAGCGAAAAACAGCGCCAGCAGGAGCTGCACCAGAATATCGGCGGCGGCGTGGATCCCGGCGAGGATAATCACCAGCGCCGCCAGCTTAAGTAAAATATGGAGCCCGGCTTTATCAGCCTGCGGAGGGGACATAGGTATTCCTTTTGTGAGTCGCGCCTGATAAGTGTAGCGGTTCGCTGGCTGCCAATATTCCGAAAGGCGAGCGGCTTTTCCGCCATCATCTTTTGATCGCTTAAACCGCGCCGCTGAAATGTTGAATGCGCGCGTCCGTCAGCGTGAACGGCGTCGGCGTACAGACCGCAATACTTAACCCATCGTGCAGAATCTGGCTGAGCGACAGCGGGCCGTGACAGGCGCTGTCAACGGAGGCCATCTGCCAGGCGCTGCCGCCGCGCTGTTTCACCAGCGCCTCTTTGCGCGTCCAGATACGCCAGAAGACCGTGAGCTGCTGCGCCGGCGAAGCCTGCGCCAGTTCCTGGTGCTCGCTTTCGCTGAACAGGGCGTTAGCCAGGCGGCGCCAGCCTTCGCGCGGGCGAATCACTTCGATGTCGCAACCCACCTCGCCTTTATCGCTGAGCAGCAGGGCAATATCGTCGCCGCTGTGGCTAAGGTTAAACCACAGCCCGCGCGCGACGGGGAAGGCAGGCTTGCCCTGTTCGCCAAGCTGAATATCCGTCAGCGGGGCAGCCGCCTGCGCCAGCAGCGCGCGGCCGGCAAGCCAGCTGGCTCGTCGCGGTCCGTCCGGCGCCTGCGCCATCAACGCAGGCGGTAACGGCAGGGCGCTAAGGGCGGAGATCTTACCCAGAAAAAGCTGATACATTTCAAGGCCAGCGTCGAATAATGATTGAGGTGTTAATGCCGCCGAAGGCGAAGTTGTTGCTCTGCAGGAATTCACACTCCAGTTTGCGCTTTTCCCCCATGATGTAATCCAGTTCGCCACAGTTGGCGTCCGGTTTATGGAGATTCAGCGTTGGCGCAAACCAGCCTTCGCGCATCATCTGCAGGCTCATCCACGCTTCTAACGCCCCGCAAGCGCCAAGCGTATGGCCGAAATAGCTTTTCAGCGAAGAGATCGGCACGCTGTCGCCGTAAACGGCCGCCGTTGCCTGGCTTTCCGCGATATCGCCGCGATCGGTGGCGGTGCCGTGGGCCGAAATATAGCCGATGTCCCGGGGGCTTAAGCCCGCCATGTTTAGCGATTGTTCCATGCAGATCTGCATGGTTTCGCGCTGCGGCTGGGTAATATGGGCCGCATCGCAGTTAGTGGCGAACCCGACGATTTCACCGTAGATGGTTGCGCCGCGCGCTTTGGCATGCTCGAGATCTTCAAGGATCAGCGTGCCGGCGCCTTCGCCAATCACCAGACCATCTCGCTGTTCATCGAACGGAGAGGGGGTGAGGGCCGGTTCGTCATTGCGTTGGCTGGTGGCGAAGAGGGTATCGAATACCGCGGCTTCCGAAGGGCAGAGCTCCTCGGCACCGCCGGCCACCATCACCGTTTGGTAACCATGGCGAATGGCTTCCCAGGCGTAGCCAATCGCCTGGCTGCCGGAGGTGCAGGCGCTGGAGGTGGGGATCACGCGCCCCCGCAGACCGAAGAATAATCCGGTATTCACCGCGGTAGTATGCGGCATCATCTGCACATAGGTAGTGCCGGTGATATTGTTGGTATGTTTCTCCGTCAACATGGTGGCGAACTCGCTCACCGGACCGGTACTACCGGTTGACGAGCCGTAAGCGATGCCGGTTTGGCCGTTGGTCAGCACGGTGTCGCCGATAAGCCCGGCCTGCTCCAACGCGAGTTCAGTGGCGCGGGTGGAGAGTCGCGATACCCGGCCCATCGCGCGGATACGCTTGCGGGTATAATGCTCCGGCAGGGTGAAATCGTCGATTGGCGCCCCCAGCAGCGTATGCAGTCCGTCATACGCCAGCCATTCCGGCATCTTACGCACCGCATTTTTATATTCCCGCAGCCTGGTGGCGACATCCTGCCAGTTTTCGCCAAACGCGGTCACCCCGCCCATCCCTGTAATGACCACCCGGCGTATCATAGCATCCCCCCGTTGATGGAAATGACCTGGCGGGTGACGTAGCCCGCGATATCCGACATTAAATAGCTGGCAAGCCCGGCCACCTCGTCGGCCTGACCCATGCGTTTCATCGGGATCATGGTCATCGCCTCTTTCAGCGCGTGCTCTTCCATGTCAATCATCCCGGTGTCGATAAGACCCGGCGCAATACAGTTAACGGTGATTTTGCGTTTTGCCAGTTCTATCGCCAGCGCTTTGGTGGCGCCGATAATGCCCGCCTTGGCGGCGCTGTAGTTGACCTGGCCGCGGTTGCCCATGACGCCGGAAACCGAGGAGAGGGTGATGATACGTCCGCCCTGGCGCGCGCTAATCATCGGCATGATGCAGGGATGAATGACGTTATAAAAACTGTCGAGGTTGGTGTGGATCACAGCGTCCCAGTCGTCATCGCCAAGCGCCGGGAAGGCGCCGTCGCGGGCGATGCCGGCGTTGCTGACAATGCCATACCACGCGCCATGGTCGGCCATATCCTGCTCCAGTACCTCGCGGCATTGCTGACGATCGGCGACGTCAAAACTCAGCAGCCGGCCGTCGCCGCCAGCGGCGGTTATCGCCTCCAGCGTCTGTTGCGCCCCCGCGCGGTCGCGATGATAGTGGACGCCCACCACAAAACCGTCCGCTGCCAGCTGGCAGGCGATAGCGCGACCGATGCCTTTGCTGGCGCCGGTAACCAAAACTGAACGACTCATTCTGACGCTCCTTGTTGAAATAAAGTGCTAAGTTCTTCTGTTGTGGGCTGGAAGGTGTTGACCCGCCCGCTGGCCAGGACGTCATCGTCCGCCATAATGGTGCCTTCGAAGCTGCCGAAACGTTCATCCTGCATCAAGAGCTTCACGCTGATGGAAAGCGTCTTTCCGCCCGGCAGGCTCCCGGCCGCGCAAACCAGTTCGCGCGCGCCCAGCACCATGCCTAAAGCGAGCGATGTTTGTCCTTGCTGCTGGCGGTGCCAGCCGGACCAGACGCCGACGGTCTGCGCCATTAATTCAAGGGCGAACCAGCCGGGAAGATCGCCGTTGGTATCGAGAAATGGCGCCAGAACGCTGCCGGGTGAGACCGCGACGCGGCAGGTGGCGGTGTCGGCGGTCACCGCCTCGACCTCTTCCAGCAGCAGCATCGGCGCGTCGTGCGGCAGGTAACTGCCGGGTGATAAAAAGTGGCTCATGACATTCTCCCGAGCAGGATGCTGGTGTTATTGCCGCCAAAGGCAAAAGAGTTCGACAGGATAACTGGCCGCGACAGCGGCTGCGGATGTTCAATGAGCCCGCACGGCGGTAGCGTGTCATCCTGCGGAGACTGGCTGAAATCCTGTGCCGGTAACAACAGATTGCGTTGCAGGATCAGCATGCCGATGGCGGCCTCGGTGATCCCTGCCGCACCCAGCGTATGTCCGGTCAGATGTTTGGTGGAACTACAGGGCACCCTTTCGCCAAACAGCGCATTGATCACCCGGGCTTCTATCTGGTCGTTAAGCCGCGTAGCGGTGCCGTGCAGGTTAATGTAACCCACCTGCTCCGGCATGATGCCCGCGTCGTCCAGCGCCTGCTGAATGGCGCGCATCGCCCCTTCTCCTTGGGGATGCGGGGCGGAAATATGCCAGGCGTCGCTGGATTCGCCGATACCCAGCAGCGCGATGGGCTGCGGCTCGCGGGTCAGCAGCATCAGCGCCGCCCCTTCGCCGATGGTGATCCCGCAGCGGTCGCGGCTAAACGGCTGGCACTGCGTCGTGGAGAGCGACTCCAGGCTGTGAAAGCCGTTGATGGGCATCCGGCTAAGGGTATCCGCGCCGCCGACGATCGCCACATCTGCCAGCCCCGCCTCAATGAGCCGCCGTCCGCTGATTATCGCCCGCGCGCTGGAGGAGCAGGCGGTTGACAGGGTATATGCTGGACCATCCAGCGCCAGCCAGCGGCTGAGAAAACGCGACGGGTCGCCCAGCTCCTGCTGTGGATAGCGCCAGGCCTCGCTCGCCTTGCCGTTAAGCGTCAAATTAACGTGTACGTCGCCTTCATCCAGCCCTGACGTACTGGTGCCCAACACCACGGCGACCCGAGCCCGGCCATAGCGGGCGATGGCGCGATCCACCTGCGGCTGGATCTGCGCCAGCGCCGCCAGCAGCAGCTGATTATTGCGCGAACGATGGTCGCGAAAGGTATCGGGAATGGCGGGTAGTTCGCCGTCCACCCCCGCGAAAATCGCCTGCGGATGCCCCTGTAACCACCCTTCACGCGGGCGCATGCCGGGCGCTATACCGCGGGCCAGATTGGCGGCGATTTCATCATTATCGCGTCCCAGGGCGTTAATCATGCCGACAGCAGAAATGAAGATCATCTCAGTCACCCAGGTATTGAATGGTGATGTGGTATTTAAAGACGTGCTGCTCGATGCTAATCGGCACGCGCTTGCCTTTGCGGTTGATATAGGTGATGTCGGTGACCAGTTTTCCGTGCGCGTTACGCAGTTCGCGTTTGTCGCCGCGGTCGGTTAGCGTCCAGCCTTTCGGCAGCTGCGGCAGCCATGCGCTAAGCGGCCAGTGGCTGAGCATCACATCGGCCAGCACCTGGCTGGCGGGCGGCAGTTGCGGGATCACCATCGACTGTTCCGCGCGCAGCCCTTGTTGATCATAGGTCACCAGGAACAGGCGGATACCGACGGACGACAGGCCCGCCAGCGTGAGCTTTTTATCATCGGCATTGAGCAGCACCAGCAGCGACTGGGTTTGGCCGTTGAAGCGGCCGGTCAATAACTGCTGGGAACTGATGGCCGGCGAGATGCCCGGCGGCGGTAACGTGACGCGCGTACCCGGCTCCAGCCACGCCTGCGGACGGCCTTGCGGCTCCGGCGGCGAATGACTGCAGCCGGCCAGCAATAAGGCGGCGAAGAGCGCGAAGGCGCGCCAGAATGATGGTCTTCTCATCGTCTTTTTTTCTCTTTTTTGCTCGGCATCGCCAGCGGCGACAGCAGGAAAGCGGTGAAAATACCGCTGACCAGGACAGTGCCAAAGCTGCTGATGGCCTGGGTGGCGCTAAACACCAGCATGCCAAGCGTTAATAAGGTGGTCATCATCGCCAGGGTAACCGCCAGCAGCGATGTCAGCGGCGTGCCGCGCGGGTTGCTGAAAAACAGGGTGTAGTTGATGCCAATCCCAAGTACCAGCACCAGCGCCAGTAAGGAGAACAGGTTAACGGCGTGGCCGGTGAGCGCCAACGCCCCCAGGCCGCATCCCAGCGACAATACCGACGGCACCAGGCTTATTAAGCCCTTGCGCCAGCCAAGGCGGATAGCGGCGCCGCAGGCAATCACCGCCAGCGCAACGCCGAGCAGCCCGGTTAAAATATGACGGTAGAGCGCGAAAAGCTGGTCGAAATCGCTTTTACGATCGACCCACGCCACGCCAGCCTGGGTTGTGCTGAGCGCCTTCAGCGCCGCGCTATCTTTCACCCCGCTCACTGGCACCAGTACGCCGCTTTCGCCATCCGGCAGCGTCAGCCATAGCAGCCGCCAGCCTTCGCTGGCCGGACTGGCAAGCCAGTCGCCGACTGTCACCGGCATCGGCCGCAGGTCGGGGTGAACAGCGGTGAGTCCGGCGTTATTCAGCGCCTGGCCGATGGCCGGCGCCGCCTGCTTCAGCAGGGCCAGATCCTGCTGCTGGCGGGCCAGTGAATTGAGCGGAATGGCGCGATACCCGCCAAGCATACCGTCGGTTTGCGCTTTAGCCAGTGCGGGCATAAAGGCTTCAAGCCGCTGCAGCGTTTGTTGCGCCGTGTCGCCGTAAACCACGAACCACTTTTGATCGACGCTTTGGCCAGTGAGCGCGGTGATGGCATGCTCCTGGGAGAGGATATTCTGCGGTAGCGCCTGCAGCTGTGAGATATCGTCATCCACCCGCAGGAGAGCGAGCCCCGTCAGGGAGAAAATGGCCAGAACCACCGGCAGACCGATGGCGAGTTTTTTGTTACGCCGCCATGCCGCGAGCCAGCGCGACATCAGCACCATCGCTGGAACGGGACGCACCGGGAGCCCATGGCACAGCCATGGCTGCCAGAAAATCACCGTCAGGCATGAGGCGCTTAGCCCCACGGCCGCAAATAGCGCCATCTGGCGAATGGCCGGGAAGGGGGCCAGCATCATGATTAAATAAGCCGCCACGGTGGTAAGCAGCGCCAGCAGCAGCGCTTTCCGTACTTTAACAAGGCTTTGCCACGGTGAAGCCGCTGCGCCATGGACCATCCGTTCGGTCAGGTAATAGAGCGTGTAATCTGCGGAAATGCCAATAATGCTCATGCTCATCACCAGGGTCATCAGATGCAGCTCGCCAAACAGCAGCAGCGTGGCAACGGTGCCGGCCAGTGCGCCGATAGCGATAGAGATCGCGCATAACAGCAGCGGACGCAGCGAGCGGAACACGGCCACGATCAACAGGATGACGCCGAACAGGGTGGCCGCGCCGAGAGTGGAGATATCGCGCTTCGCCTGCTGGCTGGCGTAATCACTGTAAAATACGGTGCCGCGCGACAGCAGCTGCGCCTGCGGGTGGCGCGCTTTTAATTCCTTTTCAAGCTGCGCGAGGGTGGTCACCAGGCGGTGCGTCTGTCGCATATCGAACGACGAACCCGCCAGCTCGCCGTGCAGCAGATACCAGACGTTGCCTCGCGCGTCTTTGCTGGTCAGCCACCCGTCCTGCAGCTGCATCCGCTGGCCGCTATTCGCCATCGCCAGCTGTGAGCCGCGCATCAGCATCAGCGGGTCGTTTTGTAACTCTTTACCGCTGACCCCGGAAAACGCCGAATAGAGCTGCGAAAGGATCCACTGGGCCTGCGCTTCGCCGCCCTCCTGCAGACGTGCGCGGGTGGCGGGGTCGATTAACGCATTGCGATGTTGCCAGAAAAACGTTCCCCAGGCCTGCTGACTGGCGGCATCCATTGGGCCTTTGACCTCGGCCAGTGCGTCTGAGGTTTGCAGCAACCGCAGCCAGTCGCGAGCCACCTGCGGGTCGGCCTGTTTACCGGGGCTGACCAGCCAGACCAGCTGGCGATCCAGACGCTGCATAAAGCCGTCGTTCAGCGCGGGGGGGATCGCGCCGAGCGTCTGTTTGGGCAGCATCGCCAGCACGCTGCTGTTGAGCCGGGCCTGCGGCAACAGCGCCAGCAGCGCGCCCGCCAGTATCAGGCAGACGACGCCCCAGATCAGCGCAGGACGTTTACTGGGCGGCAAAGCGTTGGCGTTCGTCATCGGTCAGTTGCGCTGGCGTCAGTTGATGTTGGGAAAGGGCGATATCGGTGCGATCGCCTTGTTTATCATTGAGTTGAATATGCTCCAGGTAGGTTTTTCCGGCGAGATCGATGCTGGCGAAAATCTTATCCAGCGGCGTGGTGACAGGCGTCAGGCGCAGCGTCCATCGCCCGTCGCCTTTATCGGCGAATTCCACGCGGAAGTTCTCCTCCAGCACGTTACGATCGGCCTGGAACAGCGCGCGCAGCAGATGGTTGAACTGGAACATCTGCGGGTTGTTTTCGGCGGTGACGGTCTGCGGCGGCTGGCCGTTAATCGCCTGCACCATCCGTTTGTCATCCAGCAGTAGTTGCATCGGGAACGGTGAGGTTTGATCCCACAGCAAGCCCTGGTCGCGGGCGATCAACATCCGCCCCTGGGATCGCAGCGGCTGCGGAAGATCCTTTATGGTGCGGGTTTGATCGAAGTGGGCGCGCACCACCGGCTGTTCGCTAAATTGTTTTTGCAGGTCATCGAGCGTCAGCGCGCTGACCAACGGACTGATGAACAGTCCCACCAACAGCAGCAATCTCATGGCGTGACCCCCATGCGTTCAAACAGAACTTGCGGGCTGACAAAACACATCTCGCCGCTTTTTTCGTCCACCGCGACCTGGATGGTGTAGCCGGTGGTGGTGCGTTTGCCGCTCTCGGCGGCAAAAATTTCATAGCCAATGCGCAGGCGGTTTTCGAACTCTTCCAGACGCGCGCGGACGCGAATACGCTGCTCGAAGGTGATAACGTCCCGGTACTTCACGCGGGTATCCACCACCGGCCACAGATAGCCGGAGGCTTTCATCTGCCGGTAGCCGTAGTTGAACTGGTTAAGCAGCGCCTCGCGGGCAATTTCGAAGTAGCGGAAATAGTTGCCATGCCAGACGACGCCCATCATATCGACGTCGTGAAAGGGAATGGTTAGCTCTACTTCAGCAGTAAAACGGGGATCGTTAAGCACCCTTTACTCCTTATCTTTGGGCTCCGGCAAACGCCAGAAATCGAAAAAGTTAAACCAGTCGAGCGGCGACTGCAGCGCGTAATATTCCAGCCGTTCGGCGTAGCGATCGATGATATGTTGCAGTGCCTGCTGGCGATTGGCGCGCGGCAGCGGCAGCGGGTCAGCGAACGGCTCACAGTAAATGCGCAGCTTGCCCTGCTGACGCAGAGCGAACATCAAATTGACCGGGCAGCGCAAAATAGCCGCGAGGATAAAGGGCCCCTGCGGGAAGGGGGCCGGTAGCCCCATAAAACGGCTCCAGCAGACGCGCCACTCGCCGCCGCGCTGCGGATTGACCGCAATACGATCGCCGACAATGGCGATCCATTCTCCGCGATCCAGTTTTTCCTGCAGCAGCATGGCGGTCTCCGGGCCGATATCGGTGACCGGCAGCAGGTTGAGTCCGGCCTGCGGGGCCATCTCCGCCATAATCTGCTTAAAGCGTTGGGCATTGTCGCTGAACACCAGCGCGTTGATGGTCTTGCTGCCCTGCAGCTGCGCCAGCGCACGGCAGGCTTCAACATCGCCGAGATGTGAGGCCAGCAGTAGTTTGCCGCGCGGATCGTCGATATTGAGCGTCTCTTCGGCTCCTGCGGCAAACACCACATCGCGACCAAACTGCAGTTCGCCGCGCCAGCTGGCGATTTTATCCAGCATCGCGTTGCCAAAGCGCAGGAAGTGACGATAGCTACTGAGTTCGCCCGGCTCCGGCAGCTGACGAGCGGCTAACTGGTCGCGCACGCGGGTAAGCCAGTTTTGTGAAGCGCGGCGCGCGGTGCTGGCCGTTAGCCAGTAGACGCCGACCACCGGGTAGAGCAGCAGCGAAAACGCGTGTCGTCCCAACAGCCGCCACACCAACAGCATCAGGCGCATGCCCCATAAGCCTTTGACCTCCTTCTGACGCGCCCAGTGCGGCGAAGCGCGGCGAAACAGCAGCGAGGGGATCCGCGGCAACATGCCGAGGAACAGTCGGGTATGCATCAGCGAGATGCGGCAGTTATCTCTGAGGGCATCGAAATGCGACAAACCGTCCGGCGGATAGGTCACACGGGTCGGGACAAAGTAGCTGGTGTTACCCTGCCAGTAGAGGCGCACCATCACTTCGGTATCAAAATCCATTCGCTTGCCGAGGGGCACGCGCTTAGCCAGCTGCAGCGTCGGCGCCAGCGGATAGACGCGAAAGCCGCACATGCTGTCTTTTAGCTGCAGCGATAGCGTTTCAATCCATACCCAGACGTGGGTGATCCAGCGTCCGTACAGGCGCGAGCGCGGGATTGAGTCGTCGTAAACCGGCTGGCCGGAGATCAGCGCCTCGGGATGCTTCTGCGCCAGCGCCAGCAGCTGCGGAATATCTTCGATGGCGTGCTGTCCATCGGCATCGACCTGCACCGCGTGGCTGAACCCGGCTTGCGCTGCGGCCTGTAATCCGCAGATGACCGCGGCGCCTTTTCCGGCGTTCTGCGGTAAGCGGATCAACGTCAGATCCGGGGTTTCCAGCGCCAGTCGCTCCAGCTCCAGCTGTGTGCGACTGTCGCTCCCGTCGTCCACCACGATACAGGGAAGATCAAACGGCTGCAGGCGCGCCAGCACCCGCGACATCATCGCGCCGTGGTTATAGCACGGGATCACCACGCAGGGGGAGAAGGTTAGCGACATAAGCGAATCTTCCCGCTGCTGGCGGTATGTCGTGTTTCGCCATCGTGGCGCTGATAGCTGAAGGTGATGAGCTGACGCGCTTCCTGCCAGCTAAGAGTGAGCGTCACGATCGCCCCCGGCAGGAGCGGCGACTGGAATTTCACATTGTGAATATCGTGAAAGCGCCAGCCGGGCGCCAGCAAGGTGGTGGCGTAATGCATCGCCCAGTCAATCTGCGCGACGCCTGGCAACAAGGGCTGAACGGCAAAGTGGCCGCGAAACCAGAATAACGCCGGATCCACCGATAAAATGATTTCAACCCGATCGGCTTGTGGCTGACGGCGCTCAATTTCATGGGGCTGCATGAAATAACTCCTGTAACTGCGCGTAGACACGCTTGTTCATACTATTGACGGGGATCTCGTCGATAACCCGCCAGTAGCGGGGAATGGCGACCGGTTCCAGCAGAGGGCGCAGTGCTTTTCGCCAATGAGTCTCCTGGCTTTTTCCCCAGCGCTGGCGGGCATGGTTATCCAGCACCAGCAATACGCCAATACTCTGACGGCTTCCGCGGGTGATGGGTAACACGGCGGCATCAATGATGCCTTCAAGTTCCAGCAGGCGCTGCTCCACTTCGCTCAGCGATATGCGCTTCTCTTCAATTTTGACCACGCGATCCCGACGGCCTGCCAAATGGAAGTGGCCACTCTCGCGAAAATGCAAAATATCCTCGAGCAGCTGGCCGCGGTTATCGGTAATAAGCGGAGAAAAGAGGCGGAACGCATCGCCTTCTGGCTGAAAGCGGATGCCGGGAAACGGTTGCCATGGCGCCTCATCCTGCACGCGCTGGCGGCAGGCGATGACGCCGCTTTCCGTACTGCCGTAAATTTCATCCGGCCAGGTATTGCACCAGCGGGCGGTTTGCACGGCATCCTGCCAAAGCAGCTTGCCGCCTGCGGACACGATCATTTCGATCGGCGGAGGGGTAAGCCGGTGGTCGAGACGTTTAAGGAAGGCCGGACTACTAATAAACAGATAGCGATGCTTCCGGCTTAACGCTGTTAACTGCTCGGTGTACTCCAGCATGTCCGCGTGAAGCGGTAAACCCAACGCCATTGGCAAGAACAGTCGAAACGTCAGGCCATACAGATGCTGCGGCGCTACGGATGCCACCACCCGACAGCCTGCCAGACGCCCGGCATAGCAGGCGGATAACAGCGCCGCCTCGCGGTCGAGCGATCCGATCGGTTTGCAAATTCGCTTCGGTTGACCGGTGGAACCGGAGGTGAATAATTCAATGCAAGCCTCTTTGCCTGGCGCGGGAAAATGCATCTGGCCGCTCGTTACCGCCATCGTGGACTCGACAATCACCAGCGCGCCATCCCATGCCAGCGCTTTATCGCTGAGGATGCCGTCAAACAGCGCCTTCTGCTCATTTAACAGCGAAATGCGGCCGTGGCCGGGAAGGACCGGCGTTTTGCCGGCATGCAGGGTTGCCAGCAGAGCGACGATAAACAAGTAGCTATTTTCAATGCACAACGCCCAGCGCATGGCTGGCTGCTGACGCAAGTGCGTGAGCAGGTGGGCGACATCATGGCGCAGATGTGCAAGCGTCCAGAGGTGCGTGTCCTGCCAGGCGATCGGCGTTTCCGGCGAACGCGCGGCGCTGAGCCACTGGTCCAACGGGAGAGGCTGCTTCATGGTTTATCTCGTTTTATCACCCGCTGGCGCACCAGCCACTCGCCGGCCATGAGCGTGCCCATCAGCAGATAGGAAATCATGCCGTTCCACGCCGTCCACAGGGACAGATCGCCATACAGCGCGGTAAAAAGCGCAATGCCACCGTTAATGATGAAAAAGGCGCACCAGATTTGGGTGACGCGCCGGGTATAGCGTACAGCCCGCTCCGGAAGATCCGGTTCACGCAGTCGCGCCAGACGCTCGATTATCGGCATCGTGGACCATAGCGAACCGCCAAACACCGCCAGCATCACACTGTTCACCACCACCGGGTAAAATAGCAGTAACTGATGGGTTTTCAGCAGGTAGCTGGCAATACACAGCGTCATGCCGGCCACCGCCACAATCTGAGTGACCACGCTCAGCGCTCCCGCCCGTCGCCGGGTCTGACGAAAGCGTAAAAACAACATCAGCGCCATGAGCGGTAACAACCCTTGCAGGCTGTTATGCGCGAGGCCGAACCAGATTATAAACGGCCAGGCCAGCAGCAATATGCCCGTCAGCAATGGCACAACTGGCAGTGAGCGAATGCCCGACACGGTGAATTATTCTTCTTTGAACAGGCGTTCTACCGCATCGACCACATCCTGCACGGTGCGGACAGTTTTGAACTCTTCTGGCTTGATTTTCTTGCCAATTTTCTTTTGCAGATGGACGATCATGTCGATGGCGTCGATACTGTCCAGTTCAAGATCTTCGTACAGGCGGGCCTCAGGCGTAATATCCTGCGGATCGATTTCAAACACGTTCACCAGCAGCGCGGAGATTTCTTCGTAAATGGCTTGTTGTTCATTCATAACCACTCTCCTCAGGCGCGCTGTGCTTGAATAAATGCCGCCAGCGTGGCGACAGAGTAGAAATGCTGACGCATCTCTTCACTTTCAGCCGACAGCACCACGCCGTACTGATTTTTCACCGCCAGACCCAGCTCCAGCGCATCAATTGAGTCCAGGCCCAGACCATCGCCAAAAAGCGCGGCGTCGGTGTCGATATCATCAGCGGACAGCTCGTCCAGGTTCAATGTACTGATGATCAGATTTTTAATTTCAAGATAGAGCGCTTGCATCATTCATTCCTGTTTCAGGGAGAGTGCCTGTTTCTAATTTAAGCAAAATATGACGGTTCAACTGTCTTGCGGCCAGCGCCGGTTCTTGTTTATTGGCATCATAAAACTGATGTATTGGCAGCCGCTCTCCAACCTCGACGGTAAACCGCGGCTTAGTTGGCGGCGCGTCGTACCATTTGCTTTGTTTACCCAGCATATGCTCGGTACAGCGGATGACGACAATGCGTAAATCGCTGCCACAGCGTACCGCGATATTAGCCGCCCCCCGCTGTAGCTGCATTTTTTTCCCCGGCACGGTGCGCGTGCCTTCAGGGAAAATCAAAATCGTATCGCCTTGCTGTAAACGCTGCCGGCTTGCCGGCAGCAGGGCATCGGCCTGATCGTTAATCAGATAATCGGCGGCGCGGATCACGCCGCTGACGAATGGATTTTTCAGCAGCGCGCTTTTTACCATGCAGTCGGTCTCCGGCATCACCGACGCCAGCATCACGTAGTCAATAAGGCTGGGGTGATTGGCGACCACCAGGCAACCGCGCTCCGCGCGCAAAATATCGCGGCCATCGATACGGTAATCGAGAACGCCGACGCTTTTCACCACGCTGAGGAATACGCGAAAGCTAACGGAAATGCTGCGCCGCGCGATACGGCGTCGGCGGGTTTTATTACGTACCAAAACCAGCAGCAGATTAAACCAGATGAGCGAGAGCAGCAGGCCGCCAATGCCAAACAGTGCGAAGCAGAAACCGGTCATCGCTGCGCGCCAGAGCCGATTAAGCCGGTGGAAAAACGGCTTCATGCGCGGCTCCATTGCCATTGCACGCGATCGCCGGGAAGCGTGAACGTGCAGGCATTCTGCAAATAGTACTGCAAGAACAGTAAACTTTGCGGTAATGGACTTTCAGCAACGGCTGCATGAGGCTGGGCGTGGCATTGCCACTGGCGACCGGGCTCAATCACCCAGGCTGCCGCATAGGGCCAGGTGGTGATACCTGACGGCAACTGAGCGTGGTAAAACTCAGGGAGAAAACCGTCGAAATCAACCATCAACACGCGCTGATAACCCGCCTGTAGCAGGCCCATCACTTCGTATAATCCCTGCTGAAACGTATCGCGCCCGGCAGAAAGGGATGACGACATAATCGCTTTTTTTGCAGCAATCGTCAGATTACCCACGGCGGAATTATGCACCGATAAGGCGAAATCGGTCGGCGAGATCGCTTGCTCCATAGCCAGCGCATGGAGGATCCGATAGTTGCGCTCCAGTTCGCCGTGACGGCTGGTATAAAGAACGGCATCGATTTCATGGCGACGGAGCATAGCCAGACCGCATTCCACAGCCAGCTTACTTCCCGAGCTGAGCCGGCGTGCGGTCATCATCGGCAATTCGCTGAGTTTGGGTGGCGCCGCGGCGGGATCGATGGCGTGCAAATGCTGTGACCACCGTTGCCATTGCTCGGGGCCACTGACGCCAGGCGCGAAGGCCTGCCAATCAACAATGTTAAATGAAAATGTCATCCACTCGCATCCGCGATCAATCAATTATTCTTGTGGCATATCAACAAGGTATGCCCAACGCCTAAATTATCGTGACGCTGTTCTACTTCGAACCCCGCCATTTCAAGATAGCGATAAAACTTCTCTACGCTGTAGAAACGGCTGTTGCCGTTGGCCATACAGGTAAAATAGAGTGAAGACGCATTCAGACTAAATGATGCTGCTTCAAATTTCTGCGCATCCCAGAACAATTCCAGAATGTACAGGCGGGCGCCAGGTTTCATGACCTGTGCCACGTTACTGAGTATGGTGATGATTTGTTCTGGCGAGAAACAGTCCAGGAACTGACTCATCCACCAGATATCCGCTTCTCCGGGTAGGGGGGCGTCACTCAGCATATCCACAGCATGAAAATCGATGCGATGGGCAAGGCCAGCATTTTCTATATTTTCCCGTGCCAGTGCAATTTGTTGCGGTAAATCTAATAACGTGACCGCGATATTTTCATCGTACTGGCAACAGCGTAGCGCCCATTTCCCGGTATTACCGCCTACATCGTACAGCCTTGCGGGCTGGCTGGCGAATACATAGGGCAGCGCTGCAGTGAAAGCGCCATCAGAATAGTAATGGTCGAAGGCAAACCAGCTTTTGCGCGCCGCGGGTGGTAGCTGTGACAAGGCAGGGTAAATCGTTGGCCACTCACCAAAAACTTTTAATCCTGAAGGCTTTCCCTCCTGGAGCGCATTTTCCAGAAAGAATAATCCTTGATAACAAACGTCTTGAGTAAAATCCATATTTACTCGCGTCATCGGATCATGAAGTAAGAAATGTCCTATTTTAGAGAGGTGGTAGCGTTCCTCTTTATAGGTCAGGATACGACCGCTTAATCCCATATCGAGCAAAACGCTAACGGCATATTCTTTTCCGTCGAAAATTTCACTGATGGCTGCAAACGTTGCACCGCGTTTACCTTGTTGGTCCAGATAACCCAGAATACCTGAGTTGCGTAGACATAATGCGGTTTGAAAGAGCATGGGGGCAAAAGCAATACGCTGCGCTTCAGTAATGGCATCAAGTGCGCTGAGAGAATCCTTTTGGTACACGTTCGGTACAACCTTATTACAAATAATCGGCGAAACGGGTCAGTAGTGACCCGTATGTATATTTATTGTTGCAGAGCGGTGTTTGCTGCCAGCGTAACCTGAATATCTTTATCGAGGTTGTGTACCCAGCGGTTATAGTTTCTATGAATTTTTCCGTTGGCGGCCATGAGATTAATGCTACTCACATAGACAATAGAATAACTTGTTGCGGAGTAGTTAATTTTAATATCCGCGACATGGTCGCGATTTTGCAATTTACCTTTTATGACGCCAGGGCCCGCGTCAGACATAATCCATTGGCGCTGAGCACCTGCTTTGATAATGGCATCCTTGACCTGCGCTTCCGTATGGCCGGCGCTCACTATCGCATTGACCTGTTCAATAGGGGCTGTCCGTGCGCAACCGGCGAGCGCACCGACAACCGTAGCGGCAATCATCCAATGAATAATTTTTTTCATGAATACTCCATGTCAATATATTGGCTACTGGCATTAACTTATGCCACGTAAGAAACTTTTATATAGGCTGATATGCTGTGGTTGTTCTGTCAGGCAATATGTTCATCTGTATTAAAACGGGCCGGAGGGGGAAGTATGATGTTATTGAAATATTAACATCATGATAAACAATGAGGCGCTATCAGAGCCGTGAGGAAGTATAAGTAATTTAACCCTGCTCAGGCAATAGCGATAATTATTAATATGTATTTATCCTTCCATTAAGGAAAGTCGAATAATCGTCGCGGCAATTTATGCTGATGAGCGCGGCGATGGCGCCGCTGAGGTTATTGCCATCGGAAGGCTGCTTTTCAACAGAAGTCGTGGTAATAGTGGCTCTGTATAGTACAAATCTGGTGGAACCTGATGCCCGAATCCGTCGCCGAACCGGCGCTCAATGGACTGCGCCTCAATCTGCGGATTGTCTCCGTGGTTATTTTTAACTTTGCCAGCTACCTCACCATCGGCTTGCCGCTGGCGGTACTTCCTGGCTATGTGCATGATGTAATGGGCTTTAGCGCTTTCTGGGCCGGCCTGGTGATTAGTCTGCAATATTTCGCCACGCTGCTCAGCCGCCCGCACGCCGGGCGCTACGCTGACCTGCTGGGGCCCAAAAAGATTGTCGTCTTCGGCCTCTGCGGCTGCTTTTTAAGCGGTCTGAGCTATCTGCTGGCCGCCTGGAGCAGCGGCTGGCCGCTGGTTAGCCTGCTGCTGCTATGCCTCGGGCGAGTCATTCTCGGCATCGGCCAGAGCTTTGCCGGCACCGGCTCGACGCTGTGGGGCGTCGGCGTTGTTGGGTCGCTGCATATCGGGCGGGTCATCTCATGGAACGGCATTGTGACCTACGGGGCGATGGCGATGGGCGCCCCGCTCGGCGTGCTGTGCTATTCGCAAATTGGCCTCAGCGGCCTGGCCGGGGTCATTATGGCGGTTGCGCTGGTGGCTATCCTCTGCGCGCTGCCCCGCGCAGCGGTGAAGGCGGCGAAAGGCAAAGCAATGTCGTTTCGCGCGGTGCTCGGGCGGGTGTGGCCCTACGGCATGGCGCTGGCCCTGGCCTCCGCCGGTTTCGGGGTTATCGCCACCTTTATCACGCTGTTTTATGACGCCAAAGGCTGGGACGGGGCGGCCTTCGCCCTGACGCTGTTCAGCTGCGCGTTCGTTGGCGCGCGGCTGCTGTTTCCCAACGCCATTAACCGCCTCGGCGGGCTGAACGTGGCGATGCTCTGCTTTATCGTGGAGATCATCGGCCTGCTGCTGGTCGGCTTTGCCGATACGCCGCTGCTGGCGAAAATCGGCACCTTTCTTACCGGGGCCGGGTTCTCACTGGTCTTTCCGGCGCTGGGCGTGGTGGCGGTGAAAGCGGTGCCGCAGCATAACCAGGGGTCGGCGCTGGCCACCTATACCGTGTTTATGGATTTGTCGTTAGGCGTCACCGGGCCGCTGGCCGGCTTGCTGATGGCGTGGACCGGGATCCCGGTGATATATCTGGCGGCGGCAGGTCTGGTGATGGCGGCGCTGCTGCTGGGCTGGCGGTTAAAAAAACGGCCCCCGGTCAGCGAACCGGAGGCCGTCGCACCAGGCCAGTAATTACTGGATGGTGAGGGTGCTGATGATGCTTTCCGCTTCGGTCTGCGCCTGCTGCTGGTTGTCCGCCGGCAGGGTGACCTGCAGGGTCAGCAGTTTGTCATCCACTTTGCCGAGGAGCACGGAAGACCAGGCGGTCTGCCCCTTGGCGGAGATGATGCTGTCCAGCTGCTGCAGGGTGTGACCTTTGATCTCCAGCGATTTATTGCTCACCACCTGCAGCTGCGGGTCGCGGCTACGCTGCTGATCTTCCAGGCGTTTCGCCAGCACCGCCAGGTCTTCATTGGTGCTGTCGCCGACGATGACGATGACTGCTTTCTGGCCGGTGGCGTCAGAAAAGACGTGCATGTTGTTCGCCTGAGTACCCAGTTTGCCGCTCTGGTCGGCCATGCCCGCAGGCAGGGTGAAGCTCAGTTTGCCATCCAGCAGGCTGATCGCCTGGCCGCTGGTGTTGCTCTCCGCTGCTGCCCCAACGGTTGGCGCTTTTGAATCGCTGTTATCGCAGGCGGCAAGCCCCATCACCAGCAGGCCAATACCGACATATTTAACCAAATTGCGCATTGACATCTTCCTTTCGATAAACGGCCACTAATGGCTCATCCGGCTATCTTAACACATCAGCCCGCGAGTACCTTTAACTCGGCTGCAATGCCGACAAATCAGATTTATCCGCCAGCCTTTTCAACAGCATATTTAACAGTACGCCGTACATCGGCAGGAAGAAAATGATGCTGATAAGCACTTTAAAGCTGTAGTCGACGAGGGCGATTTCCCCCCAGTGGGCGGCCATAAACGGATCCGGGCTGCGCCAGAAGGCGATGAAGAAGAACGCCACGGTATCGCTGATGTTGCCGAACAGCGTCGAGGCGGTGGGGGCCAGCCACCAGCGGCGGCTCTGCCGCAGGCGGTTGAAGACGTGGACGTCGAGGATCTGCCCCAGCGCATAGGCCATAAAGCTGGCGATGGCGATACGCGCGACGAAGAGATTAAAGGTGCCCAGCGCCGCGAAACCCTGCCACTCGCCCATGTAAAACAGGGCGGAGATGGCGTAGGAGATGACCAGCGCCGGGACCATCACCGCAAAAATAATGCGTCGCGCCAGCGGTGCGCCAAAAATTCGCACCGTCAGATCGGTGGCGAGGAAGATAAACGGAAAACTGAACGCCCCCCAGGTGGTATGGAAACCAAAGATGGAGATCGGTAGCTGAACCAGATAGTTGCTGGAGGTGATCACCAGCAGATGAAATAGCGAAAGCCAGACGAGCGCTTTTTTGCGCTGTACGGTAGTAAACGGATTCATATTGTGACCTTTTTATGCCCGTCATGCTTCAGGTAAATGAGCAATCGGCAGCGGAACGTTGGGGTGAGGGAACCCAATGAAAAACGGCTGCATGATACTGCGTTGCCGGCGTAATGCAATGGTTGTTTTTCGCGCAAACGTTAACCTGGCTTGCGTACTGGCGAACTGGGGGTAAACTAGGGCCGTTTTGTTGATGTGAGACTAAAATGAGCGAACTTTTCTCCACTCCAGACCACACTCTGGATGCCCTGGGACTGCGCTGCCCGGAGCCGGTCATGATGGTGCGTAAAACCGTGCGGACAATGCCCGTCGGCGAGACGCTGCTGATTATTGCTGACGATCCGGCCACTACCCGCGATATCCCGGGATTCTGCCGCTTTATGGAGCATGAGCTGGTGGCCCAGGAAACCGAAGCTCTGCCGTACCGCTACCTGATCCGCAAAAGCCACTGAGCCTCTCCCGGATGGCGGCGCGTAGCGCCTTATCCGGGCTACCCGACGGTCCGGAACCGTAGCCCTGCTATGCGTAGCGCGAGCAGGGAATACCCCGGATAGCGGCGCGTAGCGCCTTATCCGGGCTACCCGACGGTCTGGAACCGTAGCCCTGCTAAGCGTAGCGCGAGCAGGGAATATCCCGGATGGCGGCGCGTAGCGCCTTATCCGGGCTACCCGACGGTCTGGAACCGTAGCCCTGCTAAGCGTAGCGCGAGCAGGGAAGCCGGTATCTATGCTACAACTTCTTACGCAATAACCGCAGCGCGTTAGCCGTTACCAGTACGGTGGCGCCGGTATCCGCCAGCACCGCCAGCCACAGGCCGGTCAGGCCGAGCAGGGTGGTGACAAGGAAAATCCCCTTCAGCCCTAAGGCAATCGCGATGTTCTGGCGAATATTCGCGTGGGTCGCCCGCGCCAGGGAGATCATCTGCGCCAGGCCGGTCAGACGGTTGTGGGTCAGCGCGGCGTCGGCGGTCTCCAGCGCCACGTCGGTGCCGCTGCCCATGGCGATGCCGATGGTCGCCGCCTTCATCGCCGGGGCGTCGTTGATGCCGTCCCCGACCATCGCCAGCGGCGCATCGGCATTCAGCGCCATCACCGCTTCGACTTTGTCCGCCGGCAGCAGGCCGGCGCGGAATTCCAGACCCAATTCGCTGGCGATGGCCGCCGCGGCGCGCGGGTTATCCCCAGTAAGGATCACCCCCTGCACCCCCAGCTGGTGTAAGGCATCCACTGCCTGACGCGCGTCGTCGCGCAGGGTGTCGCGCAGCGCCAGGATGCCGAGAAGCGTCTCGCCGCGCATGACCAGCACCACCGTTTGACCGGCGCTCTCCAGCTGCTGGATCTGCTCCTCATGCTCTGACGGGGCGGCTTTGCTGGCCGCGCAGATCACGATACGGCTGTCGTTGACCTCGGCTTCGATACCGGAGCCGGCCAGCGCCCGCTGGCCGCTGGCCTGCGGAATACTCAGCTGACGCCGCTGCGCTTCGCGGACAATGGCCTGCGCCAGCGGATGGCTGGAGCCTTGCTCAACCGCCGCCGCCAGCGCCAGCAGCGTGTTATCGTCATTCTCAGCCGTGGCGATGACCGAGGTCACCTGCGGCTGGCCGACGGTCAGGGTGCCGGTTTTGTCGAACGCCACCTGGCGCACCTGGCCCAGTTGTTCCAGGGCCGCGCCGCCTTTAATTAACGCTCCGCGTCGAGCGGCGACCGCCAGGCCGGAAGTGATGGCTGCCGGGGTGGAGATGACCAGCGCGCACGGGCAGCCGATCAGCAGCAGCGTCAGCCCTTTATAAATCCACGGCAGCCAGGCGCTGGCGAAGAGCAGGGGCGGGACAATGGCGACCAACAGGGCCACCACCATAATGGCCGGAGTGTAGATCCGGCTGAAGCGATCGATAAAACGCTCGATCGGCGCCCGACGCTCCTCCGCCTCTTCAATCAGCTTCAGGATGCGGTCGATGGCGCTCTCGCCCGGTTCGGAGATTACGGTCAGCTGCACCAGGCGGTCGACGCTGGTGGCGCCCGCCGCTACGCGTTCTCCGGCCTGGCGCTCCACCGGCACCGACTCGCCGGTCAGAGCGCTTTCATCAAAGCTGGCAAATGGCGACAGCAGCTGACCATCCGCCGGCAGACGCCCACCGGCGGCCACTTCGATCACATCCCCGGGGCGCAGATCGCGCTGGGCGACGGTTTCCTGCACGCCGTTGCGCAGGCGAATGGCGGTGTCGGGCTTCAGCGCCATCAGCGCGCTCACCCCCTGTCGCGCGCGGCTGGCGGCCCAGCCTTCGAGACGCTCGCCGATCAGGAACAGCAGCAGGACCATCGCCGCCTCTGCGGTGGCGCCGATAAACAGTGCCCCGATGGCGGCGACGCTCATCAGCGTTTCAATGGCGAACCAGCTCCCGCTCTTGATCAGACGCAGCGCCTGGCGGGCAACCGGCCACAGGCCGACCAGGGTGGTGGCAATAAAGGCTAACTGACCGGCAGGGTGGTTGGCCTGCTCCAGCCCCCAGCTCAGGGCCATCATCATGATCAGCGTCAGCAACGGTAAATTGTCGCGCAGTCGCGAGCCTTGAGTTTTCTCTGACGCGGGGGCATCGGCATCGCGCAGCGTATAGCCTGCCTGACGTACCGCCTGCTCAACCTGAGTCCGAACGTCGCCTTCGGCGTTAACCAATAATTTTTCAGTGGCGAACAGCACCTGAACCTGACTGACGCCGGGCACCTGACGAACCGCCGTTTCCACCTTGCGGGCGCAGGCGGCGCAGTCCATGCCTTCAACCTGCCAGCTGTAGCGGGCGTCGCTGAGCGCTTCGGCGGCAGGCGCGCTCTCTGCGGCGCAGGCGTGGTCTGTGCAGCAGCTTTCCGCCGGGGCGGGCGCTGGCCGCATGGTGAATGACGAGAATTGTGGGACTTTTTTATCCTGCGCGTCTGGAGTCGACATGGCACCCTCCGGTAAATGATAATTTTCTCATTAGCCGTAGGATACACTCTGGAGTCGACTCCAGAGTCAAGGACTAAATTACAGGTACAGCGCGCGCACGATGAGGAAGTGGCCGGCAAAGTAAAACGCGGCGGCAATGGCGTTATCGGCGCGGAAACGGCGGCGATAGTGGCTCACCAGCCACACGGCATTGCTCAGCAGCAGCAGAGCGGCGCCGGCGAATCCGGACAGCGCGGTGTTGGTAGGGCGGGCAAACCACAGCTCACCGGCCAGCCAGACCATCACCAGCGTCATGCCGATAAAGGTCAGCACCGGCATTTTCATCTCTTCCAGCCGGCTCCAGATCACCGCCATCAGCAGGGCGCCGAATACCAGCAGCACCAGCGGCAGCGGCCAGAAGAACGACAGCGTCAGCTGGCTGGCGAACCAGATGGTATACAGCAGATGCGACAGGAAGAAGGCGCCCACCGCGTACATCACCCGCTGGCGCGGCAGCAGGGTCAGGGCATCGCCGAGCAGGGAGGCGCACAGGCCGGCCAGCACCAGGTAGCTGATGGCATTGAACATCGGCGCCTGCCAGGCCAGCAACAGCAACAGAATCAGGGTGACAGGTTTAAATACCCAGCGTCGCCAGGCCGGCCCGCGATAGGATGCATCGACATAAAGCCATGCGGAGAAACAGACAGCAATAAATGACCAAAGCATAGTAAGTCCCTGTATCTGTTATCATAAGGAAAGTTACGGATGCGTGAAGCTACCACTCAGTGTAGTGGTTTGGCGCAGCAGATGACAATGTTATTCCAGTCGCAGTATGCTGATTCCTGATATTTTTTATGGGTAACCTTAATGAGTAAAATGCCGCTCTTTTTTGTTCTGGTCGTCGCGGTGATTGTGGTGGCGGCTTCGTTTCGCTATGTGCAGCAGCGCCGCGAAAAACTGGCGAACGACGCCGCGCCGGTGTTGCAAAAGCGGGTGATCGTCAGCAATAAGCGGGAAAAAGTGATTAACGATCGGCGTTCGAGGCAGCAGACGGTGACGCCTGCGGGCAGCGAGATGCGCTATGAAGCGAGCTTTCGCCCTGAGAACGGCGGGCTGGAGGTGGTGTTTCGCCTTGACGCGCCGCAGTATCATGCGCTGAGCGTCGGCGATCGCGGAATGTTAAGTTATAAGGGCACAGCGTTCGTGGCGTTCACGCCCGATCCCTGAGCCCTTGTCAGGACTATTTCTTCAGCGTCGCCTTCAGTTTTTTCTGCCAGGCGACGAGCTCAAACACGCCGAAGATAAAAATGCGGATTTGCTCAAAGCGGCCCAGCGGCGGGGCATCCTTCGGCTGCGTCGCCTTGAGCAGCGTCAGCTGCAGACCGTGCATCAGGATCATAAAAATCAGCGCGACGTTGACGAAGATATTCAGCGGCTTCGGGAAGGGCTGAAACAGATTCAATAACAGAAAGGCCCAGACGCACAGCATCAGCAGGCGGCCTAAATTAATCAGCATGGTTCTCTCCTTGGGCCTCACGTTGGTAAAGACGATACGCGACCTGTCCGGCCACTTTTTCACGATACAGATGCCAGTTCGCCGGTACCGGCGGTAAACCGTTTTCGACTTCGCTTTCGACGTACACCAGGGCCTCGTCGGCCAGCCAGCCCTGCGTTTCCAGCAGGCGCAGCGTCTCCTCCAGCAGCCCCTGACGGAACGGCGGGTCGACAAACACAATCTGATGCGGCGTGCCCGGTTGGCTCAGGAAGCTGAGGGTGTTAGTCGCGATCACCTTGCCGCGATCCGCTTTCAGGGTGGCCAGGTTTTTTTGCAACTGCTGAGCGACGCCGCGCTCCATCTCCAGTAGCGTGGTGCTGGCCGCATAGCGGGACAGCGCCTCAAGCCCCAGCGCGCCGCTGCCGGCAAAGCAGTCGAGGCAGTGCGCGTCAACGATGGACGGCGCCAGCCAGTTAAAAAGGGTTTCGCGAACCCGGTCGGTGGTCGGCCGCAGGCCCGGGCTCTCCGGCACCGGTAATTTACGGCCGCGCCATTGCCCGCCGATGATGCGGATCTGGCCGCTGCCCGCGTGGTTTGGTTTTTTCATCTCTCTGCTCAAGTCTCAACTTCCGGCCTGCTATTCTAGCGATCGACGGCGGTTGACGAAACCTTAATCCGGGGGCGGTGCTGCGAGTTAAGTTAAGTGATAGACTATCCAACTAATTTCATCATTTTTTCAGCTTCTGATGAAGCTGCGCCATGAATAAACAGCGAGGAGTGTGGTCGCAAATGGCAAAAGAGAAAAAACGTGGCTTCTTTTCCTGGCTGGGCTTTGGACAGAAAGAGCAGGCACAGGAAACCGAGACTGAACAAAAAGTAGAAGAACAACAAGCGGTTGCCGATGAGACGCCGGCGGCGGCAACCCCTGCCGAGCCGAGCGCGCCGAAAGCGGACCCGGAGGCGTTTGCCGAAGAGGTCGTCGAGGTCACCGGGACGGTGGTCGAAAACGAAAAGGCCCACCTCGCGGAGCCTGGCAGCGCGCCGGAAGAAGAGGCGGCGCCAGCGCCTGCTTTGGTTGAAGAGGCGCCGGTCGTCGCGCCGGAGCCTGCGGTCAGCGAACCGCTGAAGGCGGAGGAACAGCCGGCAGCGGTTGAGTCGCTGGTGGAGGACGTTATCGCCGAACCGGTGGCGGCGGAGGCCGTGGCTGAGCAGCCTGTAGAGGATGTCGTGGCCCAACCTCAGGAGACGGAAGCGCCGGAAGAGGACGCGCCGTTAAGCGATGAAGAGCTGGAAGCGCAGGCGCTGGCGGCCGAGGCGGCGGAAGAGGCGGCGGTGGTGGTGCCGGCGCCAGAGGAAGAGGCGCCGGTGGAAGCGCTGGTCCAGGAGCAGGAAAAACCGACGAAAGAAGGCTTTTTCGCCCGCCTTAAGCGTAGCCTGCTGAAAACCAAACAAAATCTCGGTTCCGGATTTATCAGCCTGTTCCGCGGTAAGAAGATCGATGACGATCTGTTTGAAGAGCTGGAAGAGCAACTGCTGATCGCCGACGTCGGGGTGGAAACTACCCGCAAGATCATTACTCATCTCACCGAGGGCGCCAGCCGTAAGCAACTGCGCGATGCGGAAGCGCTGTACGGTCTGCTGAAAGAAGAGATGGGCGATATCCTCGCCAAAGTGGATGAGCCGCTGAATGTTGAAGGCAAAACGCCATTTGTTATTCTGATGGTCGGCGTGAACGGGGTGGGGAAAACCACCACCATCGGCAAGCTGGCGCGTCAGTTTGAGCAGCAGGGCAAATCGGTGATGCTGGCGGCGGGGGATACCTTCCGTGCGGCGGCGGTGGAACAGCTGCAGGTCTGGGGCCAGCGTAACAATATCCCGGTGATCGCCCAGCACACCGGCGCCGATTCCGCCTCGGTGATTTTCGACGCCATTCAGGCTGCGAAGGCGCGCCATGTTGATGTGCTGATTGCCGATACCGCCGGGCGTCTGCAGAATAAATCGCACCTGATGGAAGAGCTGAAGAAGATCGTCCGGGTGATGAAAAAGCTGGACGTCGACGCGCCGCATGAGGTGATGTTAACCATCGACGCCAGCACCGGGCAGAATGCCATTAGCCAGGCCAAACTGTTCCATGAAGCGGTAGGTTTGACCGGGATCACCCTGACCAAGCTGGATGGCACCGCCAAAGGCGGCGTGATCTTCTCGGTGGCCGACCAGTTCGGCATTCCGATTCGCTATATTGGCGTCGGCGAGCGTATTGAGGATCTGCGTCCGTTTAATGCGGGCGACTTTATTGAGGCACTTTTTGCCCGAGAGGATTAAGAATGATTCGCTTTGAACAAGTCAGCAAAGCCTATCTCGGTGGGAGACAAGCGCTGCAGGGGGTGAACTTCCACCTGCAGCCGGGCGAGATGGCGTTTCTGACCGGCCACTCCGGCGCAGGGAAAAGTACCCTGCTGAAGCTTATCTGTGGTATCGAACGGCCCAGCGCCGGGAAAATCTTCTTCAGCGGTCATGAAATCAGCCGTCTGAAGAGCCGTGAGG
The DNA here is from genome assembly GCF_059759695.1 of Klebsiella sp. M041. Taxonomy (NCBI): domain Bacteria; kingdom Pseudomonadati; phylum Pseudomonadota; class Gammaproteobacteria; order Enterobacterales; family Enterobacteriaceae; genus Klebsiella; species Klebsiella sp. M041. The sequence continues at coordinate 8,445 of NZ_JCAXWU010000002.1, read as the reverse complement.
TGCCGTTCCTGCGCCGCCAGATCGGCATGATTTTCCAGGACCACCATTTGCTGATGGATCGTACCGTGTATGACAACGTGGCGATCCCGCTGATTATCGCCGGCGCCAGCGGCGATGACATTCGTCGCCGGGTCTCGGCGGCGCTGGATAAGGTCGGGCTGCTGGACAAAGCGAAGAACTTTCCGATTCAGCTCTCCGGCGGCGAGCAGCAGCGCGTGGGGATCGCTCGCGCGGTGGTCAACAAGCCGGCGGTGCTGCTGGCGGATGAACCGACCGGTAACCTCGACGAGGCGCTCTCGGAGGGGATTTTACGTCTGTTTGAAGAGTTTAACCGCGTCGGGGTGACGGTACTGATGGCCACGCACGATCTGGGGCTTATCTCCAGCCGTCCGTACCGCGTGCTGACGCTCAGCGATGGCCATCTGCATGGAGGCATTCGGGGTGAATAAGCGCGACGCAATGAACCAAATCCGCCAGTTCGGCAGCAAGTTCGATCGCCTGCGCAACGCGGCGGGCGGCGGCGGCGGCGGGCGCAATGCGCCAAAACGGCCGAAAGCGGCGCCTAACCCGGCCTCGCGTAAGAGCAACGTGTTCAACGAGCAGGTGCGCTACGCCTGGCACGGCGCGCTCCAGGATTTAAAAAGCACGCCGCTGGCGACCTTCCTGACGGTGATGGTTATCGCCATCTCGTTGACCCTGCCAAGCGTCTGCTACATGGTCTACAAAAACGTCAGCAGCGCGGCGTCACAGTACTATCCCTCGCCGCAGATCACCGTGTATCTGGAAAAAACGCTGGATGACGATGCGGCGGCGCGGGTGGTCGGCCAGCTGCAGGCGGAGCAGGGCGTCGACAAGGTGAACTATTTGTCACGTGACGAGGCATTGGGTGAATTCCGTAACTGGTCCGGCTTTGGCGGCGCCCTGGATATGCTGGAAGAGAACCCGCTGCCGGCGGTCGCCATCGTGGTGCCGAAGCTGGATTTCCAGAGCACGGAAGCGCTGAACACCCTGCGCGATCGGGTATCGCGGATCCAGGGGGTCGATGAAGTACGGATGGACGACAGCTGGTTTGCCCGCCTCTCCTCGCTCACCGGGCTGGTGGGCCGCGTGTCGGCGATGATCGGCGTGCTGATGGTGGCGGCGGTGTTCCTGGTGATCGGCAACAGCGTGCGCCTGAGCATCTTCGCCCGCCGCGATACCATTAACGTGCAGAAACTGATCGGCGCCACCGACGGCTTTATCCTGCGTCCATTCCTCTACGGCGGGGCGATGCTGGGCTTCTCCGGCGCGTTTTTATCGCTGATCCTGTCGGAGATTCTGGTAATGCGCCTCTCGTCGGCAGTGACCGAGGTGGCGAAGGTGTTCGGCACCCAGTTTGAGCTGAGCGGCTTAGGCTTTGACGAGTGTCTGCTGATGCTGATCGTCTGCTCGATGATCGGGTGGGTGGCCGCCTGGCTGGCGACAGTGCAACATTTACGTCACTTTACTCCCGATTAAAAAAAGCGTGATATAATCTTTCCCTGCTGCAATGAGTTCCTGTTCGCAGGGAAAGATACCGCAAGCTTGTTCTCCTTTTCCTGCCCTCACTTTTTCATCGTGGTGTCACATTTTGTGCGTAATTTATTCACACCGTTGCAGGGAACTTGTGGATAAAATCACTGTCTGATACTAATGTGAGTGATATTCTCGTTGCTCATGAATGCTGGCATGCTTGTTGCTTGATGGGGACAAGACCACGTCAGAAGATATCAATTGAGAGGATTTGAATGACCAAAGAAATGCAAACTTTAGCTTTAGCCCCCGTTGGTAACCTGGAATCGTACATCCGGGCCGCTAACACTTGGCCGATGCTGTCGGCTGATGAAGAGCGGGAGCTTGCTGAAAAGCTGCATTACCAGGGCGATCTGGAAGCAGCGAAAAAGCTGATTCTGTCTCACCTGCGCTTTGTTGTTCACATTGCTCGTAACTACTCGGGCTATGGCCTGCCGCAGGCGGATCTGATCCAGGAAGGCAATATCGGCCTGATGAAAGCCGTGCGTCGCTTCAACCCGGAAGTGGGTGTGCGCCTGGTCTCCTTCGCCGTGCACTGGATTAAAGCCGAAATTCACGAATACGTGCTGCGCAACTGGCGTATCGTGAAGGTCGCTACCACCAAAGCACAGCGTAAGCTGTTCTTTAACCTGCGTAAAACCAAACAGCGTCTGGGTTGGTTCAACCAGGATGAAGTGGAAATGGTGGCCCGTGAGCTGGGCGTGTCGAGCAAAGACGTCCGCGAGATGGAATCCCGTATGGCGGCCCAGGACATGACGTTCGACATGTCGTCGGACGATGAATCCGACAGCCAGCCGATGGCGCCGGTCCTTTATCTGCAGGACAAAACGTCAAACTTTGCCGACGGCATTGAAGACGACAACTGGGAAGAGCAGGCGGCGAATAAGCTGACTGACGCGATGCAGGGCCTGGACGAGCGTAGCCAGGATATCATCCGCGCCCGCTGGCTGGACGAAGACAACAAGTCCACGCTGCAGGAGCTGGCTGACCGCTACGGCGTCTCCGCAGAGCGCGTGCGTCAGCTGGAAAAGAACGCCATGAAAAAACTGCGTGCCGCGATCGAAGCCTGATACGCCACCCCTGCCTGACGCCAGGCACCCCGATAACGCCCCGCCTCAGGTTGGGGCGTTTTGTTTTTCTGCGCCATCCATGGGCAGCAGCACCTCTGGACAGTGCGTCCGCAGGCAGCCTATCAGCACGCTGAACGCCGGCGCCATCTGCTCCTCAGGCTGGCTGGCAAATCCCATCAATAATCCTTTCTTACGCGCCGCCGTCAGGTAGTAGCGCGAGAGCGGCCGCACCAGAATGTGGCGCGCATTGGCCTCGCGGGCGATCGCCACATCGTCCGCCTCCTCCGGTAAATTGAGGATCAAATGCAGTCCGGCATTATCGCTGAAGTCCGACAGGGCGTCGGGCATACAGTGCCGCTGAATCAGCTCGGTTAAAAAGGCGCGACGACGGCTGTAGAGCAGCCGCATGCGGCGGATATGCGCCGAGTAGTGACCAGCGGTAATAAACTCCGCCAGCGCCATCTGGATCAGCGAATGGCCGCCGCGATAAAGCTCGGCGTGGGCGTGCTTCAGATCGCTGACCAGCGGGCGGGGGATCACCACATAGCCCAGGCGCAGGCCGGGATAGAGCGTCTTGCTGAAGGTGCCGATATAGACCACCGGCGCATCGGCCACCAGCCCCTGCAGGGCGGGGATGGGCTGCCCGGAAAAGCGAAACTCGCTGTCATAATCATCTTCGACGATCCAGCTGCCCTGCTGGCGGGCGAGCGCCAGCAGCCGCTGACGGCGTTCAAGGCTCATCACCGCGCCCAGCGGATACTGGTGAGAGGGGGTGACGAAGATGATCCGCGGCGCATCGTCAACCGTTTCTGGCGGGCACAGCCCATTGGCATCGACGGTGATGGGGGCCGCCCGGACGTCGTTCATCGCCAGCACATGGCGAATGCCCCAATAGGAAGGCTCCTCCACCCACGCCAGGTCGCCGTTGTCGCACAGCATGCGAGTGACCAGGTCAATCGCCTGGTGGATCCCCTCGGTGATAAGAATTTGATCTGCCTGACAGTGGACGCCGCGCGATACGCGCAGATAATCCACCAGCGCCTGCTGTAGCTCCGGGGTACCGCCGTTGCAGCTGTAGCTGAGCCGCTCCGGCTTTGGGCGACGGCTGATGCGGGCCTGGATCTTGCTGAACAGCGGATGGGGAAAGGCGTTAACGTCCGGTACGCCGGGAATAAACGCTCCCCACTGGCGTGGACTGGCGCTGACCTGGCTGAGCAGATGCTGGCCGCGGCGTGAAAGATGCGCCGTCGATGTCGCGATACTGCTGTTTTCCCGCTTCCCCTTAGCGGTCAATGAACTTTCAGGCGCGGTTTTGGCAACGAATGTTCCGCTTCCCCGACGGGAAACCACATATCCTTCCGCCAGTAATTGTTCATAAGTTGTTAATATGGTGTTTCTTGATACGCCGAGCTCTCCCGCCAGGTCCCGCGACGGCGGCAGGCGGCTTTGCGGCGCCAGCGAACCGTCAAGGATCGCGCGGCGAAGCGCGTTGTATAAGCGTTTGTGCAGAAGAGGGTCGCGCTCTTCCTGCAGACGGACCAGCACCAGGTCACCCACCAGCGAACGCAATTGGATCCCTCAGATATTCAAAATTGGTACTCGATTATAGGGCCAACTCCTGTGTAAATAAACGACATCGTTTCTAATTTGTTGCGATAACGTGACATACACGACAGGAGATTCGCAGGTGAAAAGCTCAGAACTGAATCAACGTCGCCAGCAGGCGACGCCGCGCGGCGTAGGCGTAATGTGTAACTACTTTGTCGAGAAGGCGGAGAACGCCACGCTGTGGGATATCGAAGGCAATGAGGTGATCGATTTCGCCGCCGGTATCGCCGTGTTAAATACCGGTCACCGTCATCCGAAGGTGGTTGCCGCGGTCGCTGACCAGCTGCAGGCGTTCACCCACACCGCCTATCAGATTGTGCCGTACGAAAGCTATGTCACGCTGGCGGAACGTATCAACGATCTGGCGCCGATTGACGGGCCGGCAAAAACGGCCTTCTTCACCACCGGCGCGGAAGCGGTCGAGAACGCGGTGAAAATTGCCCGCGCTTACACCGGCCGTCCGGGGCTGATTACTTTCGGCGGCGGCTTCCACGGCCGTACCTTTATGACCATGGCGCTCACCGGTAAGGTCGCGCCCTACAAAATCGGCTTCGGCCCCTTCCCGGGCTCGGTGTATCACGGTGTCTACCCGAATGCGGCGCACGGCGTCTCCACCGCGGATGCGCTGAAAAGCCTGGAGCGCATTTTCAAAGCGGATATTGCGCCGGATCAGGTCGCGGCCATCATCCTCGAGCCGATCCAGGGAGAAGGCGGCTTTAACGTCGCGCCAGCCGATTTCATGCAGGCGTTGCGCGATCTGTGCGATACCCACGGCATTCTGCTGATCGCCGATGAAGTGCAGACCGGTTTCGCCCGTACCGGCAAGCTGTTCGCCATGCAGCACTATGATGTGAAACCGGATCTGATGACGATGGCGAAAAGCCTCGCCGGCGGTTTCCCGCTGTCGGGCGTCGTTGGTCGCGCCGAGGTGATGGATGCCCCAGCGCCAGGCGGCCTGGGCGGAACCTATGCCGGTAACCCGCTGGCGGTAGCCGCGGCGCACGCGGTGCTGGATGTGATTGCTGAGGAGCAGCTGTGCCAGCGCGCTGAACAGCTGGGTAGCCATCTGCAGGAAGTGCTCAACCAGGCGCGCGCCACCTGTCCGGCGATTGTCGATGTCCGCGGTCGGGGGTCGATGGTGGCGGTGGAGTTTAACGATCCGCAAACTGGCGAGCCGTCGCCGGAGTTCACCCGCCAGGTGCAACAGAAAGCGCAGGAGAACGGCCTGCTGCTGCTGAGCTGCGGCGTCTACGGCAACGTGATCCGCTTCCTCTATCCGTTGACGATTCCGGACGCCCAGTTCTCGAAAGCGCTGGATATTCTGGCGCGCGTACTGAAGAGCTAACATCTCCCCGGTGGGCTGCGGCGGCAGGGAAGCCGAACAGAAACAGGAAGCCGCAGCCGGCTGTTCATGCTCAGCGTGAGTGGTTTATCACCCTGATATCACCTTTTTTCCGGCGGAGAAAACCGCCGGAGTAAAACGGAAAGTATTATGTCTGAAAACTCCACCTTCTCTCCCGCCCTCACCGGCCGGGAACGTACGGCTGTCCCTGCAAAATCTCTGAGCTTCGTCGAAGGGGTATCGATGATTGTCGGTACCAATATCGGCGCGGGTGTCCTCTCCATCGCCTATGCGTCAAGCAAAGCAGGCTTCTTACCGCTGCTGTTCTGGCTGGTGCTGGTGGGCAGCCTGACCACGGTGACCATGCTCTATGTCGCGGAATCTACGCTCCGCACGCGTAAACATCTGCAGCTCAGCGGATTATCAAAGCGCTACGTCGGCGGCTTTGGCGCGCTGATGATGTTCCTCTCCGTCTGCGTCAACAGCGTCGGCGCATTGACGGCTTATATGACCGGCAGCGGCAAGCTGCTCTACTCCCTGTTTGGCATTTCGCCGGCGCTGGGCAGCGTGCTGTTTTTCGTCCCGGCGGCAGGGGTGCTGTATCTGGGGCTGAAGGCGATCGGCCGCGGCGAGAAATTTATCAGCATCGGTATGGTGGTGATGATCTCGGTGCTGGTGATTGCCACGCTGCTGAAAGAGACCACCCGCGTGGGCTATCTGCTCGACGGCAACTGGCTGTATATGGTTCCGGTCTTCAACGTCGTGGCGTTCTGCTTCTCGGCACAGTATATCGTCCCGGAAATGGCGCGAGGCTTCGCCGACAAACCGGAAAAATTGCCTAAAGCCATTATGGTCGGTATGGCGCTGACCTTTACCCTGCTGGCGCTGGTGCCGCTGTCGGTGATCTCGCTTAATGGCCTGGACAATATTTCGGATGTGGCCACCATCTCCTGGGGCAGGGCGCTTGGCGAATGGGCCTTCTTCTCCGCCAACCTGTTTGCGCTGTGCGCGATGTTGACCTCCTACTGGGGACTGGGCGGCAGCTTCCTGACCAATATCTTCGATCAGTTCCGCCTGGGGAATGATGAACAGCCCGCCCGCCGCTTGATGGTGCTGCTGGTGGTGGCGATCCCGCCGTTCGTGCTGGCCTACAGCGGTATGGTCTCTTTCGTCAACGCGCTCTATTTTGCCGGGGTGTTCAGCGGCGTTATTTTATCGATTATGCCGATCCTGATGCTCAAGGGCGCCCGCCAGCGTGGCGACCTGACGCCGGGCTGGACCTGTCCGGCCTGGATGACCCATCCGCTTATCCAATGCTTCATTGTGTTGTTGTATCTTTGCAGCGCCGTCTACGCGGTAGCGTCCGCGGTAGGCTACCTGCCCGCTGGCTGGTAATCAGGGCCTGTTTTGCACCGCGTCCGGTTCATGCTGGCGCGGTTTTTTTATTTGTCACTTATCTGTTACATAGCCCGCAATTTAGTCGTTTCAAATTCCTCAGAATGACGGTATGTTTAGCATAGTGTGCTGCAAAAGCGCGAGCAGCCCCCGGTTGGTTAGCTATCATATGCTTTTCCTATCGATATAAACAAAATAATGCGCTAACAAACAACATCACAACAAATGCAAAAACCATAATAATGGGGAGCCTCAGGATGAATATGAAGGGTAAAGCGTTACTGGCAGGATGTATTGCCTTAGTTATGAGCAGCGCGGCGCTGGCGGAAGATATCAAAATCGCGGTAGTCGGGGCGATGTCCGGCCCGGTGGCCCAGTACGGCGATCAGGAGTTTACTGGCGCCGAGCAGGCGGTAGCGGATATCAACGCGAAGGGCGGCATTAAGGGCAATAAGCTGCAAATCGTAAAATATGATGACGCTTGCGACCCGAAACAGGCGGTAGCGGTCGCCAACAAAGTGGTCAACGACGGGATCAAATACGTTATCGGCCACCTGTGCTCCTCTTCCACTCAGCCGGCGTCTGACATCTATGAAGACGAAGGCATTCTGATGATCACCCCCGCAGCGACCGCGCCGGAACTGACCGCGCGCGGCTATAAGCTGATCCTGCGCACCACCGGTCTGGACTCCGACCAGGGACCAACCGCGGCGAAATACATTCTCGACAAAGTGAAGCCGCAGCGTATCGCAGTCGTGCATGACAAACAGCAGTACGGCGAAGGTTTGGCCCGTGCGGTGCAGGATGGCCTGAAAAAAGGCGGGGCGAACGTGGTCTTCTTCGACGGGATCACCGCCGGTGAGAAAGATTTCTCCACTCTGGTGGCGCGCCTGAAGAAAGAGAATATCGACTTCGTCTACTACGGCGGTTACCACCCGGAAATGGGCCAGATCCTGCGTCAGGCCCGCGCTGCCGGTCTGAAAACCCAGTTTATGGGCCCGGAAGGCGTAGCGAACGTCTCCCTGTCTAACATCGCCGGCGAGTCGGCGGAAGGCCTGCTGGTGACCAAGCCGAAGAACTACGACCAGGTGCCGGCGAACAAACCGATCGTGGATGCGATCAAGGCGAAGAAACAGGATCCGAGCGGCGCCTTCGTCTGGACCACCTACGCGGCGCTGCAGTCGCTGCAGGCGGGCCTGAATCAGTCTGACGATCCGGCGGAAATCGCTAAATACCTGAAAGGCGCGACGGTAGACACCGTGATGGGCCCGCTGTCGTGGGATCAGAAAGGCGACCTGAAAGGCTTCGAGTTCGGTGTCTTTACCTGGCATGCTAACGGTACGGCGACCGACGCCAAATAATTTAACCGGCGCCTTTCACGCTGCAAATGCGTTGTCTGCGCCCCTCAACCCCGGTCACTTACTGATGTAAGCTCCCGGGGATTTCGGGTCTTGACGCCTTTTTGCAACGCGAAATGCT